>NZ_SMJX01000074.1 GCF_004348535.1 Actinomadura sp. KC216 | reverse complement strand
CTCGCCGGGCGGACGGTCGGGTTGCTCGGTGGGGGTGAGATCGCGACGCTGCTGCGCGGGATGCTGGAGGCGATCGGCGCGCGAGTGCTGTTCACGTCGCGGCGGCCACGGGTCGATCCGGCCTGGCGGGAGTTGGACGAGCTGCTCCGGTCAAGTGACATCGTGTCGGTGCATGTGCCGTTGACGGACGATACCCATCATCTGCTGGACGCCGAGCGGCTCGCGTTGTTGCCGGAGGGCGCCATTGTTGTGAATACGGCGCGCGGGGCGGTGATCGATGAAGCCGCGCTGGTGGCGGCACTGGAGTCGGGGCGTCTCGGCGGGGCCGGGCTGGACGTGTTCGAGACCGAACCCGTCAGCGCGGGCAACCCGCTGATGGCGCTCGGCAACGTCGTCGTCATGCCGCATGTGGCGTGGCTGACGCGTGAGACCTGGGATCGGTATTTCGCGGTCGCGGTGGAGAACTGCCGGCGGCTCGCTCAGGGTGAGGAGTTGCTGCATCGCGTCCGCTAGCTCAACGAATAGCGGACGGGGAGGCGTTTTAGGCCGCCTACGAATGTTGTCGCTATGCCGACGGGTTCTCCTGCCAGCTCTATGGATTCCAGACGGGGTAGAAGTTCCTCGAAGAAGGCGCGTAGCTCGATGCGGGCTAGTGCCGCGCCTAGGCAGTAGTGGACGCCGAAGCCGAATGCCAGGTGCTTGTTCGGGTCGCGGCCGACGTCGAAGCGGAACGGGTCGTCGAAGACGTCCTCGTCGCGGTTCGCGGACGGGTAGGAGAGCAGCAGCGCGTCGCCCGCATGGATCTGGACGCCGCGCAGTTCGGTGTCGTGGACGGCGGTGCGCATGAACTCCTTGACGGGCGTGACCCAGCGGATCATCTCGTCCACGGCGAGCGGCATCAGCTCGGGGTTCTCGCGGAGCCGGTCGAGCTGGTCGGGGTGCTCGATCAGCGCGTGCAGGCCGCCGGTGATGGTCGCGCTGGTGGTGTCGTGCCCGGCCGTCGCGACGATGACGTAGTAGGACGCGGTGTCGAAGTCGTTGAGCGGTTCGCCGAAGACGCGCGCGTTGGCGATGGCGGACGCGAGGTCGCCGGTCGGGTTCTTGCGGCGCTCCTTCGTCAGCTCCTGGAAGTAGGCGAAGAACTCAAGCAGGACTTCGAGTTTCTCCTCCTCGGACGCACCGCGCCGGTATTCGTCGTCGTCGCCGCCGAACAGTTCCTGCGTGAGCTTCAGCATCCGGTCGAAGTCGCTTTCGGGCAGCCCCAGCAGCGAGAGGATCACGTACAGCGGGAAGTTCGCGGCGATCTCTCGCGCGAAGTCGCATTCGCCGCCCGCCTCCGCCATCCGGTCGACGTAGCGGCGGGCGAGTTCCCGGACGCGGGGCTCCAGATCCCGCATCGCCCGGGGCCGGAACCAGTCGGCGCCGATCGCGCGGAAGACGCGGTGGTCGGGGTCGTCCATGTGGACGAGGGTGCGCAGGGCGATGCCGTCCTGGGCGCGCTGGCGGTTCAGCTCGTCGAAGCGGGCGGTGGCGAGGAGCGGGCGTGGGGCGTTGAGGAACCGGTCATGGTTCCGTTCGACCTCCATGATGTCCTCGTGCTTGGTGACGGCCCAGAACGGGTTGTAGCCGGGCGCGTCGACGCGGTGCACCGGGGACTCGCGGCGCAGCAGTGCGAGCGCCTCGTGCAGGCGGCGGTCGTCGGCGTAGGTCTTCGGGTCGGCGATCGCGAGTCCGGCCTCGTCCACGGTGAGCGTCATGCGTCGGCTCCTGGGTCGGTTCGAGCATGTCTCCGGTAATGATCAACTTACTCGCCCGGACCGCGGCGCTGCGCGAATCTCGCGGCGCCCTTGACCGCGTCCTCCAGCGATCCGAGGCCGTGCCGGTGCTCGACGGCGATCGCCTCGTCGTCCGGCAGGCCCTCCGTGTCCAGGACGGACAGGCGGTCGCTACGCAGGCATGCCTGGGGGAAGGCGGCCAGTTCGGCCGCCAGCTCTTCGGCCGCGCGACGGGACTCTCCCGGTGGGACGAGACGGTTCGCCAGGCCGATGCCGAACGCCTCTGCGGCGCTCACCGGGCGGCCCGTGAGGATCAGGTCCATGGCGCGGCTCGTGCCGATCAGTCTGGGGAGGCGGAACGTCCCGCCGTCTACCAGCGGGACGCCCCAGCGGCGGCAGTAGACGCCGAACGTCGCGTCTTCCTCGACCACGCGCAGGTCGCACCAGAGCGCGAGTTCCAGCCCGCCCGCGACGGCGTGCCCGGCGACGGCCGCGATCACCGGTTTGGACAGCCGGAGCCTGGTGCAGCCGAGCGGAGCGTCCGCCGGGGGCGGGTCGACGCGCGGGCTGGTCTCGGTGCCGATCGAGGTCAGGTCGGCGCCGGAGCAGAACGTCCCGCCGTCGCCCCACAGGACGGCCACGCTCGCGGTCTCGTCGGTGTCGAAGGCGCGGAAGGCGGCGGCCAGTTCGCGGGCGGTCGGGCCGTCGATGGCGTTCCGGGTCCCGGGACGGGACATGATCACCGTGGTGACCGGGCCGTTCCGTTCGGTTCGCACCGCCACCTGGGCCTCCGGTCAGTCGCGGGTGTCGATCAGGGCGCCGTCGGCCAGGTCCTTGAAGCGTTCCTGCTCCTCTGCCGGGCCGTCGATGCCGCGGAGCGGGCCCGCGTCGGCCAGGCGGGAACGGGCGTAGAGCCGTGCGACGAGCGCCTTGCGGTCCGTACCCGTGTCGGCGCGTTCCCACCCGGCCTGTTCCAGGAGCAGTGCGGCCGCGTAGACGTCCGCCATGTATTGGGCCAGGGGGTAGAGGCGCGCCTCGGCCACGGTTCTGTCCAGGCCGCGCCACCTGTTTATGGCCTCGCGGAGGCGGGCTATGCGGTCGGTGACCAGGTCGGCGGTCGCGTCGTCGCCCGGCGGGGCCTGCTGGACGGCTTCGGTGAGGCGGTCCAGGAACGGTTCGTGCGCGTCCTGGCGTTCGATGGCGCGGCGGACGTCCAGGCACAGGATGTTGTCGCCACCCTCCCAGATCGGGTTGACCTGCGCGTCCCGGAGAATGCGCGCGACCGGCCACTGCTCGATGTAGCCGTTCCCGCCGTGGATCTCGATGGCGTCGCTCGCGGCGGTGACGCCGAGCCGTGCCGCACGCAGCTTGATCAGCGCGGGGCCGACGCGCAGCCTCGGACGGCCCAGGTACCCGTCGAACACGAGTGCCTGGACGGCCTCGGTCTCCACGATCAGCTCGGCGAGCTTCCGCCGCATCAGCGGCTGCTCGGCGAGCGGCGCGCCGAACGCCTCGCGCGTGGTGGCGTAGCAGAGCGACTCGACCAGGGCGCGGCGGGCGCAGCCCAGGCCCATCATCGAGATGGCGAGACGGGCGTTGTTCGTCAGTTCCATCATGCGGGCGAGGCCCTTGCCGTCGCCGCCCTGGCCCGCGCTTGAGGACGGGGCCAGCAGGAACGCCTCCGCGTCCGTGAACTCGATCTCCGCCGATGCCACGGAGCGCGTGCCCAGCTTGTCCTTGAGGCGACGGATCCGGACGCCGTTGCGCGAGCCGTCCCGCCGCTCCCTCAGGACCAGGAACGGCGCGATCCCGCGCACGCCGTCGTCGGCCACTACGGGCTTGGCCAGCACGACGAACGCCGAGCCGTTGGCGTTGGACGCGAACCATTTGAGCCCGTTGAGCCGCCAGGCGTCGCCGTCGCGGGACGCGGTGGACTCCAGGGCGCCCAGGTCGGAGCCGCCCGAGCGCTCGGTGAGCATCTGCGCGGCCTCGCCGGACATCTCCCCCTCCGCGAACAGCTCCCGCACCCGCGCCTTGACGTCGTCGGGCGCGAACTGCTCGGTCAGCGCGACGACCATGTCGCCGCCGGTGCCGAGCGCGCACGCCATGCCGATGTCGGCCTGGTCGAGGAGGTAGCTCCAAGCCACGCCGAGCGGCGCCGGGTCGACGCCGTTCGCCGCAGCCTCCGCGACGAAATCGGGACGCGTGAAGGACGTCGCGACGAGGTCCCTGCGCGCCGCCTCGAACGACGGCGGCATGACGACCAGGCTGATGTCGCGTCCCCACCGGTCGTACTTCTCCAGGCGCGGCGGGTTCCGGTCGGTCTCCTCGGCCCGCTCGGCGATCGGGCCGCCCATCAGCGCGCCCATCTCGCGCAGCCGCGGCTCGGCCCAGCCGAAACCGTCCCCGAGGTGGCGGCGCATCAGGAAGCGCAGCGTGAGGTCGCAGTCGTACCAGTTGAGGCCGACAGCCCCCTGGTAGCGCTCGGTCGCGTACCGGCGCGACTTCTCCGCGCTCCCGAACGGAAGCCGGTCGAACGGCTCGGTCAGATAGGACGCCATACCCTGACATTACGCTCCAGCTTCATGTGATGGAAGACTGTAATCTGGGGAGCCTCTCCACCGACCCGGATAAAGTCTCGACCAGCATGGAAAGCCTGGAGATCCGCCCCCTCACCGCCCGCTCCGTCGTGCTGAGCACGCTCCTGGGAGTCCATCCGCCACGGCTCCCGGCCCGCTATCTGGTCCGCGTCGGCGACCTGTTCGGGATCGCCGAGGGAACGATCCGGGTCGCGCTCTCGCGGATGGTGAATTCGGGCGATCTCGTCCAGTCCGGTGGCTCGTACTCGCTCAGCGAGCGCCTCCTCGAACGCCAGGCCCGGCAGGACGAGAGCCGCCTGCCCCCGGCCCTGCCCTGGGACGGGACGTGGGAGATCGCCGTCATCACCGCCGAGCGCCGTCCCGCAGGAGAGCGGGCCGCGCTCCGGCAGGCCATGTCCGCGCTCCGGCTCGCCGAGCTGCGCGAGGGCACCTGGCTGCGCCCGTTCAACTTGACCCGGTCGCGTCCCGACATCGTCGATCGGCAATGCACGTTCCTGCGCGGGCGCCCGGAGGAGGAACCCGCCGCGCTGGCCGCCGACCTCTGGAACCTCGACGCCTGGGCCGCCAAGGCGCGCTCCCTCGGCACGTCCCTGACGGAGGCCACCGCGATCGCCGAGCGCTTCACGCTCGCCGCCGCCGTCCTCCGCCACCTGATGAACGACCCGCTCCTCCCGGCGGAACTGCTCCCGGCCGAGTGGCCCGGCCCGGCGCTCCGCGCCCAGTACGAGCAGTTCGAGAGGGAGTTCGAGCAGCTCCTCACCGAGCACGTCCTGACGTGAGCGGTCCTATTCGTCGTCGGCGCGGGGGTTCAGGGTGCCCGCCCATTCCAGGTCGGACAGCTTCCAGATGGCGTCCATGACCTCGTCGGTGATGACGCGGCGGGCCTGCCCCGGCGGCAGGTCCTTGTAGCGGGAGAAGTCCATCGGCTCGCCGAAGCGGACGGTCGGGCGGACGTTCAGGCGGGGGCGCCACGTCCCGAGCGGGATGATGCGGTCCGTCCCGCCGAGCGCGACGGGGACGACCTTGGCCCCCGACTTGAGGGCGAGCCACGCCACGCCCCGCCGTCCGAGGTAGAGGCGCCCGTCCGGGGACCGGCTCCCCTCCGGGTAGATCGCGACGCCGCCGCCCGCGTCGAGGTAGCCGACCATCTGTTCCAGCGCGCGGACGGCCGCGCGGGTGGGGCCGCGCCTGATCGGGACGTTCCCCAGCGCGAACATGGCCCACCGGATCGCCCGTCCGGCCGGGCCCGGCAGCTCGAAGTACTCGGCCCGCGCCAGCCACCACAGCCGGCGGGGGATGACGGGTGACAGGACGAAGCTGTCGGCCATCGACAGGTGGTTGCTCGCCAGGATGAACGGCCCCTCCGCCGGGATGTTCTCCCTGCCCTCGACCCGCGGGCGCAGGAGCAGGCGGAGCAGCGGCCCGACCGTGTGCGACAAGACACCGTAGTACACGCAGCCTCCCGTGACTCGGCGCACCGGGGACCGGGTGCGCGATGCCGAATCTAGGAAGCCTCGCGCCGGTTCGCATCCGCCATGTGACCAGCCTCATGCACGCGCCCTAGTAATTAATCGAACGAGCGATTATTTTAGATGTGCAGCCAGACGCGGCATCGAGCAAGGAGGCAGAGCGATGCATGAGAAGGGCAAGCCCATCGCCGTGATGGTGGTGGTGTCGCTGATCGGACTGATCTTCACGGGGTCGTTCCTCGGGGCCCTGCACCACCTGGAGCCGCACGACGTGCCCGTCGCCGTCGTCGCGCCGGAGGCCGCGGTCGACCGGCTCGGCACGATGATGGACAAGAAGGCCGACGGCGCCTTCGACCTCACGGCCTACAGCGATGAGCAGAAGGCGCGGGATGCGCTTCTGGAGCGCGAGGTCGA
The DNA here is from genome assembly GCF_004348535.1 of Actinomadura sp. KC216. Classification (GTDB taxonomy): domain Bacteria; phylum Actinomycetota; class Actinomycetes; order Streptosporangiales; family Streptosporangiaceae; genus Spirillospora. The sequence goes on along the minus strand of NZ_SMJX01000074.1, from coordinate 24,755 downwards.
CGCGGTCTTCGTCCCTGGGCAGGGCGGTGCGAAGCTCGTCCTCGCGGGGGCGAACGGGAAGATCGAGCAGGCCGCGCTGACCGCGGCGTTCCACGGGGTCGGGCAGGCCACGGGGCAGCAGGTCACGGTCGAGGACGTCCGGCCGCTGCCCGCCGACGACAACAACGGCGTCTCCGCGATCTTCTTCGTGATCACCACCGTCATCCCGGCCGTGATCCTCGCGGTCATGCTCGCGGTCGCGCTCCCGAAGGCCGGTGCCCTCCAGCGGCTCGGGCTGCTGGCGGCCGGGTCGATCGCGCTCGGCGGGGTCAACGCCTGGGTCGCCGCCGGGCTGACCGGCGCGCTCGCCGGCGCCCCGCTGGAGCTGTGGGGGCTCGGCAGCCTGCTGGTGTTCGCGGTCGCCTCGTTCGCCGCGGGCGCGCTGCGCGTCGCGGGGCCGCCCGCCCTCGCGCTCACCGCGCTGGTGCTCATCCCGATCGGCGTCCCGGCGAGCGGCGGACCGATCGGCCCGCAGTTCATCCCGCAGTGGTTCGCGGCGATCGGCGAGTGGCTGCCGGTCGCGGCCGCCATCGAGGCGGTGCGGAACACCATCTACTTCGACGGCAACGCGATCGGGTCGCCGCTCCTCGTCCTCGCGGTGTGGGCCGCGGCCGGGCTCGCGCTGGTCCTCGTCCCGGCGAAGGCGCGGCAGCTCGCGGGCCGCAACCACGGCGCCGCGACGGAACCCGCCGCGAGCTCATGAGGGAGGACGCCACCGCCGAAGGCAGGTCCACCGGGCAGACCGGTGGACCTGTCCGGCACGCTGCACTTGTAATACGAACGGGTCAGGTGGAACGGGGAGGGAGCGAGCGGTGTCGATAAGGCCGGAGGGGCAGGCGCGGCGGCGGCCGGGGCGTCCGCCGAAGACGCAGGCCGGGGACACCAAGTCCGAGCTCGTCGAGGCGGCGCTGCGGCTCTTCGCGCAGAAGGGGTACACGGGCACCTCGATCCGCGCGATCGCCCGCGAGGTCGGGCTGAGCGAGAGCGTCCTCTACGCGCACTTCGCGAGCAAGCAGGACATCTTCGAGGCGGCCGTGGCGAAGCTCGGGCCGCAGGGGCTCGTCGCCGGACAGGAGAGCCTCGGGCAGGAGCTCGCCGACCGCGACCCGCCCGGCTACGTCCGCGCGCTGGTCAGGCACGTCCTCGACGCCTGGGACTCGCCCAGCGGGCGGCTGTTCATCAGCCTGATGGTCCGGGACGGGCTCGTCCACCGGGCCGCCCTGGGCGACACGATCGCGCGGTCCATGGAGGAGACGGGCACGCTGTTCCAGCAGTGGATCGACGCGGGCTGGATCCCGGAAGACCTCGGACGTCCCGCCGACCTGGCCTGGGCGCTGTTCGGACCCATCGGCCAGGCGCGGCTACTGTGGTTGCACGCCGACGCCGCACCCGAGGAACGGCGGGACGCCCGGGAACGGGCGCTGCGCCACACCGAGCTGTTCATCAGGGCGGTCTTCCGCGAGCCGCGGACGACCCCGGCCGGATGATCGTGGAGGACGTGATCATCGATGACGGGTTTGAACGGTGACGTCAGGCGGCCGCCGGCGGACACCCCGCCGCTGGGCGCGGGGCCACTAGATACGGTTCCTACCGTGCCCGAAACGATCCGGATCCTGCTGGCGGAGGACGTCGCGCTGCTGCGCGGCGCCCTGGCCGGGCTGCTCGGTCTGGAGCCCGACCTCGAGGTCGTCGCGGAGATCGGCAGCGGCGACGCGATCATGAAGGCGGCGCTGCGGCACCGGCCCGACGTCGCCGTCCTGGACGTGGACCTCCCCGGCGTCGACGGCGTCACCGCCGCCGCCGAGCTGCACGAGCGGCTGCCGGAGTGCCGGGTGCTCATGCTGACGGGCCTCGGGCGTCCCGGCGACCTGCGACGGGCGCTGGACGCGCACGCGAACGGGTTCGTCCTCAAGGACGTGCCGCCCGCCGAGCTGGCCGCCGCGATCCGCCGGGTCGCGGCGGGCGAGCAGGTGGTCGACCCGCAGCTCGCGCTGGTGGCGCTGCGGCAGCCGGAGAGCCCGCTGACGCCGCGGGAGGCGCAGGTGCTGCGGCTGGCGGCCGAGGGCGCGGACGTGGACGACATCGCGCTCGCCCTCAGCCTCACGGTCGGGACCGTCCGCAACTACCTGGCGAGCTGCATCACCAAGCTGAACGCCCGCAACCGGATCGACGCCGTCCGCATCGCCGGAGAGTTCGGCTGGGTGTGAGCAAGATCCATGTTTGGGGCGCGTATGAGAAACGCATGGGCCGACCCCCGGACGATTCACATGCGGATCGGTGTGCACCGCACTGGCCGGTGCTGACGCGCGATGACAGGCTCCGGAGCATGGTGGGGGAACCTTTGCACGGACGCGCGGCCGAGGTCGCCGAGATCGACCGGCTCCTCGACCGCGCCCGCTCCGGCGGGGGCGGCGGCGTCCTTATCCTGCGGGGCGAGGCCGGGATCGGGAAGACCGCGCTGCTCGACCACGCCGAGGCGCGCGGGAGCGGAATGAGCGTCCTGCGGGGGAGCGGGATCGAGGCGGAGTCCGGGATCCCGTTCGCGGCGCTGCACCTCCTGCTCAGCGACCGCCTCGACCAGATCGACACCCTGCCCGGCCCGCAGGCGGCCGCCCTCCGCGTCGCGCTCGGCCTGGCCCGGCCCGGCTCCGGTGACAAGCTCCTCATCGGCCTGGCCCTCCTGACGCTCCTCGCCGAACCGGCCGGCACTCCACTTCTCTGCCTCATCGACGACGCGCAATGGCTCGACCGGGAATCGGCGGACGCGCTCCTGTTCGCCGCCCGCCGTGCCGCCTCGCGCGGCATCGTCTTCCTCATCGCGCTGCGGGACGGCGACGGCTGGTCGCGTACCGGCCTCCCCGAGCTCCCCCTGACCGGCCTGGACGCCGCCGACGCCGCCCGCCTCCTGGACGAACGCGCCCCCGAGACGCCCGCCGAGCGGCGCGACGACCTGGTCGAGCAGGCGCGCGGCAATCCCCTCGCCCTCATCGAGTTCGCCGCCGCCGGGTCGGGGCGTCTCGCCGGCGTCCCGGCGGAGTTCGAGCGCGCCATCCGCGACCTGCCCGAACCGGCGCGGCTGCTGCTCGCCGTCGCCGCCGCGGACGACTCCGGCGAGCCGGGCGTGGTCGTCCAGGCGGCCCGGGACCTCGGCGTCCCGTTCGGCGCGCTGGAGGCGGCGGAGGACGCGGGCGTGGTGGCCGTGACCCGCACCACGATCGGTTTCCGGCATCCTCTGCTCCGCGCCGCCGCGTACCAGGGCGTTCCGGTCACGCGGCGCATCGCCGTCCACCGGGCGCTGGCGGAGGTGCACGCGCGGGCGGGCCGCACAGACCAGCAGGCCGACCTGCGGGTCCGGCACCTGGCCGCCGCGGCCCTCGGGACGGACGAGACCGTCGGCGCCGAGTTGGAGTCCGCGGCCGACGACATCTGGGAAAGGTCGGGCCCGTCCGGCGCGGCGTCCGCCTACGAGCGCGCCGCCCGCCTCGCGGGGGACCCGGAGGTCCGCGCCCGCCGCCTCGCCGCCGCCGCCGAAGCGGAACTGGCCGCCGGGCGGCTCGTCCAGGCCAGGTCCCTGGCCGACGACGCCGCCCTCGCGGGCGATGCGGACGAGACGCGGGCGCGGGTCGACATCGTCCGGGCGGGGGTCGAGCTGGAGCACGGCGTCCCGCAGGCCGCAGGCCGACTGCTGCTGGAACGGGCCCTCACCTACAGCGCCCAGCCCGTCCGCGCGCGGCTGCTCGAAGAGGCCGTGTTCCACGCGTGGTCGTGCGGCGATCGAGCGACGGCCGTCCAGGCAAGGGACGGGCTCACAGCCGGATCCGTCATGCTCCAGGCTCTCTCGGCACTGCTCGACGAGGACGTCACCAAGGCCCGGCACCTGCTCACCGACACCTGCCCCGAGGACGAGCGGCTCCGGCTGCTCGCCGCCGAGGTCACCCTGCTGGCCGGGGACGACGCGGCGGCGGCCGAGATGTCCGCGCACCTCGTGGCCCGCTGCCGCCGCCGCGGGCTGCTCGGCCTCGTGCCGCGCGCGCTGGCCGTCCAGGCGTGGTCGCGGCTCTTCCTCGGCGAGCACGACGAGGCCCGCGCCCTGACCCGCGAGGCGCTGGAGATCGCCGAGCGGACGGGCCAGCGGCGGCAGGTGGCCGTGGTGAAGTCGATCCAGGCGCGCCAGGCGGCGATCGAGGGCGACGAAGTCGGCTGCCGCGCGCTCTCCGCCTCCGCGGACGGGCGGGCCGGTGACGCGCTCGGCCTGCTCGCCCTCGGCCTGGGCCGTCCCGAGGACGCCCTCGAACACCTCCAGGACGCGAACCGGGACGCCACGACCGGCCCACCGGAGGTCCTCGCGCTCATCGACTCCGTCGGGGCCGCCATCACGGCGGACCGTCCCGGCGCGGGCACCGAGCCGATGGCGCGGCTGGAGGCGTTCGCCCGCGACGCCGGGCAGCCGTGGCTCGACGGCGTCGCGTCCCGCTTCCGTGCCCTGCTCACCGACGACCCCGACGAGGCGGAACGGCACTTCACGCTCGCGCTCGCGTCCCACCGGGAGGGCGGGCGGCCGTTCGAGCGCGCCCGCACGGAGCTGCTGTACGGGGAGTGGCTGCGCAGGTCGCGGCGCCGCGCGCAGGCCAGGGCCCGGCTCCGCGCCGCGCTGGACATCTTCGAGCGGCTCGGCGCGGCCCCGTGGGCGGAGCGGGCCCGCAGCGAGCTGCGGGCCGCGGGGCAGGGCGGCGTCCGGACGGGCGGCGACGACCTTCCCGGACAGCTCACCGCGCAGGAGATGCAGGTCGTCCGGCTGGCGATGACCGGCGCGACGAACCGGCAGATCGCGGCGCGGCTGCGGCTCAGCCACCGGACGGTCGCCTACCACCTCTACAAGGCGTTCCCGAAGCTCGGCGTCGCGTCCCGCGCGGAGCTGCACAGACACGTTCCCGCCTGACGCTCGCGCCACAAAAGTAGCTCCAGGAAAATATTCAAGCGCTTATTTCCCTTGATCCGGCGGCCCCGGCGTTTCATCATCCGATGGGACGGCGTTGGGGGGCCGGTGAGCAGAGCGTGACCAGGGCGCGACAGGACGAGGCCGCGCAGCACGGAGGCGCGCCGGCGGGGCCAGGTGGCCTCGCCGGTCGGACGCCCCTTTTCGCGCGCACGATCACCGGCATGTACCTCGTCCTGATGCTGCAGACGCGGCTGGTGAAGCAGGCGGAGACGGGCCCGTCCCACATGCTGCTGTCCGCCACCATCGTGATCATCGGCATCTTCGGCGTGCAGTGGCTGCTCGTCCTGTACGGGCCGAGGTCGCAGCGGCCCCGCCGCTGGGTGATCTGGACGCACCTGTCGACGCAGACCGCGCTCGCGCTGCTGCCGCTGCTGGTGTTCGGCAACGACTGGTATCCGGTCGTCGGCGGGTTCCTCGCCGGGTCGATGCTGCTCCTGCTGCGCCCGCCGCTGTCGTGGTTCATGGTCGCGGGCGTCGCGGCCGGTGAGGGCCTGCTGCGCTACTACCAGGGCTGGTCGGCGGTCGACGTCTCGTTCTGCGTGATGGCGACGGTGAACGTCGGCATCTCGATGTACGCGATCACGCGGCTGTCGGGGTTCGTCCGGGAGCTGCACGCGACGCGGGCGCAGTTCGCGGCGGCCGCGGCGGCGCGGGAGCGGCTGGAGGCGGCGGGCAGCCTCCGCGCGGTGCTGGGCGCGGCGCTCACCCGGATCGAGGAGCTGAGCCGGCGCGCCCGCGACCGGCTGCCGGTCGACGCGCCCGCAGCCCGCGACGACATGGAGGAGGTCGCCCGGACGGCACGGCGGGCGGCGACGGACGTCCGGTCGATCGTCGGCGCGCTGCAGGGCCCGTCGCGCCGCCGGGAACGGCCCGGCCGTGTGACGCAGTCCCGCCTCGCCTGGACGATCATCCTCATCCTGACCGCCGGGTTCGCCTGGCAGCAGGTCATCTACGTCTACGCGGGCACGGACGGCTCCTGGCGCGCCACCGCGGCGGCCGTCGCGGTCACGGCCGCGATCTCCGCGCTCGTCCTGCGGCACGCCTCGACCGTCCTGCGCAGGCGGCGGCCCCGCGCCTGGGCATGGACGCTCTCCGCGCAGATCCTGCTGGTCTTCGTCCCGTACGCGCTGTTCGGCCCCGACTGGGCGACGATGGCGTCCCTCGCGACCGGCTCCGTCCTCCTGGTCGCGCGCGGACGCTGGGCCTGGATCCTGTTCTCCCTCACCATCGTGGCGTGGTGCGTCCCCGCGCTCTGGGCGTCGCACGGCACGCTCTTCTACCTCTACACGTCCGCGATCTCGGTGCAGATCGGCGTGGTCGTCTACGCCCTGTACCGGCTGCCGATGCTCGCCCGCGAGGTCGACGTCGCCCGGGAGCGGCTGGCGCGGATGGCGGCGCTGCACGAGCGGCTGCGCATCTCCCGCGACGTCCACGACCTGCTGGGCCTCGGCCTGTCCACGATCACGGTGAAGGCGGAGCTGGCGCGGCGGCTCGTCACCTCCGACCCGTCCCGCGCCGCCGCCGAGATCGGCGAGCTGGCCGACCTGGCGGAGCGCTCGCGAGCGGAGGCCCGCGCGGTCGCAGAGGACGACCGATCCCTCTCCCTCCGCGACGAGGCGGTGTCAGCCCGCGCCGCGCTCGAAGCCGCGGGCGCCGACGTCCACGTGAACCTCCCCGACGAGGCCGACCTCCCACCCTCCTCCCCGGTGGACGGCGTGCTCGCCGCCGTCCTCCGCGAATCCGTCACCAACGTGCTGCGGCACGCGCATCCGGAGCACTGCGCCGTCACGGTCACCGTCCAGGACGGCGCCGTACGGCTCACGGTCCACAACGACGGCGTCATCCCACCGTCGTTCACGGGCTCCGACCCCGGCACTGGCAAGGGGCTCTCGAACCTCACGGCCCGCACGGGCGCCCTCGGCGGCTCCCTCTCCGCCGGGACGGACGGGAAGGGCGGTTTCACACTCGTCGCAGAGGTGCCTCTAGCTGCGGGTTCGGGCACCGGGGAAGTACCCCGTCACATGACGGATTCGCCCCTCCCCTTCCGTGCCTAGCGTTCCGGTCATGAAGCAGGACTTCGACCTTGACCGCTACGTGCGCAACTCCAAGGCGGTCGATCTGTCGGGGGTGGAGTGGGACACGATCTCCTCCTACCCCGTCTCGGGTGCGGAGGCGCGCACGCTGACCTTCATGATGGACATCGAGACCCACACCGTGATGTACGCCCGCGACCTGCTCGCGACGCGGGCCGCGTTCGACCCGGAGATCACGGCGTTCATGAGCTGCTGGATCTACGAGGAGTTCTGGCACGGTGAGGCGTTCTCCCGGTTCCTCGGCGAGGCCGGCTTCACGCTGGCGCCCGACCGCGAGCGCGTCAACGCCCGCTCGCCGTACCCCACCAAGGTCGCCCGGAATGAGCGGATCCGCCGCGCGCTCGGCCGCGGCGTCTACACCGGGCACCTCGCCTCGATGGTCGGCTCCGCGCTGTCGAAGGACTTCATCGCGATCCAGATGACGTGGGGCGCGATGAACGAGCTCAGCGCCATCAACAGCTACCAGTCGATGATCGAGAAGAGCGGGAACCCGGTGCTCCGCGACATCCTGCGGCGCATCATCAAGGACGAGCGCCGCCATTTCGCGTTCTACCGGGCGCAGGCGCGGCTCCGGCTGGAGCGCAGCGCGCGGGCGCGGCGGATGGCGCGCTGGGCGATGCACCGCCTCTGGGCCCCCGTGGGCACCGGCCTCCGCCCGCAGGACGAGAGCGACTTCGCGCTCGTCTGGCTGTTCGGCGACGACGACGGCCTCGACCGGCTGCGCCGCCTCGACGCCACCATCGCGCAGCTCCCCGGCTTCGCCGGCGCGACCCTCGCGGAGGACGCGCGGCGACGTTCGCTGGAACGGCTCCCGCGCCACCGCATACCCCAGATGGCCTCCGACTGGGCGCTCGCCCACGCCGGCGTACACAGGGAGACACAGGCCGCATGACTAACACCCCCGCACACGACGGGCCCGCAGAGGACCGGTTGGCAGGAAAGACACTCCTGCTCACCGGCGTCACCGGTTTCATCGGGCAGGCGCTGCTGGAGCGCGTCCTGTCCGAGCACCCCGAGACCCGCGTCGTCGCGGTGCTCCGGGAGAGACCGGGCGTCACCGCGGACCAGCGGCTCGACGAGCTGGTCGACAAGCCGGTGTTCTGGCCGTGGCGGGAGCGGGTCGGCGACGACGCCGCCCGCGCCGCCGTGCGGGACCGGGTGCGGGTGGTGCCGGCCGAGCTCACCGAGTCCGTGCCGGAGCTGCCGGACGACATCGACGCCGTCATCCACGGCGCGTCGATCGTGTCGTTCGACCCGCCGATCGACGAGGCGTTCCAGACGAACGTCGTCGGCACCGTCGAGCTGTACGAGGCCGTCCGGCGGGCCGGGCAGCGGGCGGGGAAGACGCCGCACATCGTGCACGTGTCGACGGCGTACGTGGCGGGGTCGCGGAAGGGGATCGTCCCGGAGACGACCCTCGACCACGCCATCGACTGGGAGACCGAGCTGGAGTGCGCGGTCGAGGCGCGCCGGTCGGTGGAGCGCGACTCGCGGCGCCCGGAGGTCCTCGGGCGGCTGCGCGCCGCCGCGCTGAAGGAGCAGGGCAAGGCGGGCCCGACCGCCGTCGCCGCCGACACCGAGCGCCGCCGCCGCGAGGAGGTCGACGACCGGCTCATCGCGTACGGGCGCGAGCGGGCCCGCAGCCTCGGCTGGCCGGACGTCTACACCCTCACCAAGGCCCTCGGCGAGCGCGCCGCGGAGCAGACGGCGAGCGACGTGCCGCTGTCGATCGTCCGCCCGGCGATCGTGGAGAGCGCCCTGAAGCTGCCGTACCCCGGCTGGATCGACGGGTTCAAGATGGCGGACCCGCTGATCCTCGCCTACGGCCAGGGGATGCTGCGGGCGCTCGCGGGGATCCCGGACGGCATCGTCGACATCATCCCCGTCGACCTGGTGGTGAGCGCGCTGCTCGCCGCCGCCGCCGCGCCGCCGGAGCCGGGTTCGCCCGCGTACTACCACGTCGGGTCCGGCGCCCGGAACCCGCTGACGCTGCAGCGGCTGATCGAGCTCGTCAAGGAGTACTTCGACCAGCATCCGCTGCCCGCCACCGACGGGCGCGGCGCGATCCGCCCGCGCGAGCTGTCGCTGCTCAGCGAGGGCCGCGCGGAGCGCCTCCTCGGCCACGCCGAACGCGCGATGGACGTCGCCGAGAAGGCGCTGATGATGCTGCCGAGCGGGGACCGCACCCGCGGCTGGCAGCGCAACCTGCACAAGCAGGGCCGCGAGGTCCGGATGCTGCGCCGCTACCGCGACCTGTACGGGGCGTACGGCGCGGCCGAGGTCGTCTACGCCGACAACGCCACGCTCGCGCTCGACAAGTCGCTGGCGGAAGGCGCGGGCTGCGACTCGGCCGTCATCGACTGGACGCACTACCTTCGCGACGTGCACTGTCCCGCCGTGACGTCCGCGTTCCGCCACGCGCAGCAGCCGTCCCCGCGGCCGCGCCCGATCGGGACGTCGGCGCGCCCGAAGCCGCAGGCCGCCAAGCTGGAGGAGCGCAGCGACGTCGTCGCGGTGTTCGACCTCGACGGCACGATCGTCGCGTCCGATGTGGTCGAGGCGCACCTGTGGGCCCGCCTTCTGGACGCCCCGCTGAAGGCGTGGCCGAGCACCCTGCTTCCCGTCCTGCGGAAGGTCCCGCACTACCTGCGCACCGAGCACCGCGACCGGGGCGAGTTCCTGCGCGAGTTCGTCCAGCGCTACGAGGGCGCGAACGAGGAGCAGTTGCGGGCGCTGGCCCGCGACCGCCTGGGCGACGTGCTGCTGCGCCGCGCCTGGCCGCAGGCGATCCGCCGCATCCGCAACCACCGCGCGGCCGGGCACCGCACCGTCCTGCTCACCGGCACCCTGGACGTCTTCGTGGAGCCGCTCCGCACGCTCTTCGACGACATGCTGGCCGCTCACCTGCGCGTGGTCGACGGGCGCTGCACCGGCAGCTTCGAGCAGCCGCCGCTCATCGGCGAGTCCCGGGCCGCGTGGCTGCGGGCCTGGGCGCGCGACGAGGGCGTCGACCTGTCCGGAAGCTGGGCGTACGGTGACCACTACTCCGACCTCCCCGTCCTCCAGCAGGTCGGGAACCCCGTCGCCGTGAACCCCGACGCCCGCCTCTACCGGCACGCCAAACGGCAGCGCTGGACGATCGCGGACTGGGACGGTGACTCCGGCGCCGTCTCCACGCTCCTGGACGCCGCCCTTCAAGGCGAGGCTCAGAAAGGTGGGGTCCGATGATCCTGGCGCTGGAGTACCACCGCTCCCCGGCCCGCTACCTGGCCGCCGCGCGCCTGCCGGGACGGCTCCGTTCGGCCGCCGTCCCGTCGCTGGCGCCGCTGCGGCTGACGTCGAAGCCGCCGCCCGGGACGCCGGGCCCCGACTGGGTGCGGCTGCGTCCCGTCCTGTCCGGGATCTGCGGCTCCGACCTGTCGATGGCCGCCGGGAAGGTGTCCCCGTACCTGGGGCCGCTGACCTCGATGCCGTTCGTCCCCGGCCACGAGATCGTCGCCGAGCTGATGGACGACGCGGGCGACGGCATGCCCGCCGGGACCCGCGTCGTCATCGACCCGGTCCTGCCGTGCCGGGCCCGCGGCACCGGCCCGTGCCCGCCCTGCGCGGAGGGCAACGAGAACCGCTGCGACCACGTGAACGCCGGGCGGATCTCCTCCGGCCTCCAGACCGGTTTCTGCGCCGACACGGGCGGCGGCTGGTCGGAGCGGCTGGTCGCGCACCTCAGCCAGCTGCACCGGGTCCCGGAGTCGCTGCCGTCACTGCGGGCCGTGCTGGCGGAGCCGCTCGCGTGCGCGGTGCGGTCCGTCCGCCGCATCGACGTGCCGCGCGGCACGTCGATCGTCGTGGTCGGCGCCGGGACGGTCGGCCTGCTGACCACGCTCGCGCTGCGCGAGCTGACGCCCGCCGGGCCCATCACGGTGATCGCCCGGCACCCGGGCCAGCGGCGCCGCGCCAAGGCCCTGGGCGCCACCGAGACGATCGACCCGTCGGCCGCGCTCCGCGGGCTGCGCCGCATCACGGGCGGCTCGCTCGTCCGTCCCGAACTCGGCCCCGGCTACCTGCTCGGCGGCGCGGACATCGTCGTCGAGTGCACCGGCGGCGAGGGGCTCGACACCGCGCTGCGGCTCGTCCGCGCGGGCGGGACGGTGCTGCTGTCCGGCATGCCCGCCAAGCCCGTCGACCTGACGCCCGCCTGGTACCGGGAGCTGAACATCGTCGGCTCCTACGCCAGCCGCGGCGCGGAGGACTTCCAGGCCGCGATCGACCTGGCCTCGCACGACGCGCTCGACGGCTTCGTCGACAGCGTCTACCCCCTCACCCGCTGGCGGGACGCGCTGTCGCACGCCCTGTCGGCCGGACGCTCCGGAAGCGTCAAAATCGCCTTCGACCCCCAGAACGGGGACCGACCCTCGCTTGGCGAAACCCCCGACCACCTCGATCGCGAAGGAGCCGTTGGATGAGCAGACCGGGACTCGTGCTGGAGGTGGACGAGCGGACGCCTCCGCTTCTCGTGCACGAAGGAGAAGGGTTCCGGCTGGAGCGTTTCCCGCTCGGCACCCGCGTGATCTACCCGCCGGACTCGCTGCCCGGCATCCGCGACGTCACCGGCCGGATCCGCGACGCGCTGCTGAACCCGCTCGGCAGCGAGCCGCTGCCCGAGCTGCTGCACTCCGGCATGCGGCTGACGATCGTGTTCGACGACCTGTCGCTGCCGCTGCCGCCGATGCGCGCGCCGGACGTCCGCGGCCGCGTCATCGAGCAGGTGCTGGAGATGGCCGCGGCCGCCGGGGTGGACGACGTCGAGCTGATCGCCGGCAACGCGCTGCACCGCCGGATGACGCCCGCCGAGATCAAGCACATCGTCGGCGAGCGCGTCTTCAACTCGTTCTGGCCCGACAAGCTCGGGAACCACGACGCCGAGGACCGCGACAACCTCACCCTGCTCGGCCAGACCCGGCACGGCGAGGACGTCGAGATCAACAAGCGGGCCGCCGAGAGCGACCTCATCGTGTACGTGAACATCACGCTGGTCGCGATGAGCGGCGGCGCGAAGTCGGTGTCGGTGGGGCTGGCGTCGTACAAGAGCCTGCGGCACCACCACAACGTCCACACGCTGCGGGAGTCCCGGTCGTTCAACGACCCGCCGAACTCGGCGATGCACCACTCCTACGACCGGATGCACAAGCTGCTGTCGGAGTCGGTGCGGGTGTTCCACATCGAGTGCACGGTCAACAACGACCAGTTCCCGTCGCCGTTCGAGTTCCTGAACAAGCGCGAATGGGAGTGGACGCTCAAGGACCAGGCGAAGTTCCTCGCCGCCAAGCGCGCCAACGACCTCGCCCCGGCCGGTGCCCGGCACAAGGTGTGGCAGGGCATGCGCGCCCCCTACGGGATCACCGGGGTGCACGCGGGCGCGACGGACCTCGTCCACGAGAAGACCCTCGCGAACGTGCACCGGCAGCAGCTCACCGAGGTGCAGGGCCAGTCGGACGTCCTCATGCTGGGCCTGCCGTACCTGTGCCCGTACAACGTGAACTCGGTGATGAACCCGATCCTCGTGTACAGCCTGGGGCTCGGCTACTACTTCAACATGTACAAGAACAAGCCGCTCGTCCGGGAGGGCGGCGCGCTGATCATGTACCACCCGATGAAGTCGGAGTTCCATCCGCTGCACCACCCGAGCTACATCGACTTCTACGAGGAGGTGCTGACGCAGACGACGGACCCGGCGACCATCGAGACGAAGTACGAGGAGCAGTACGCGACCGACCCCTGGTACGTCCACCTGTACCGGAACTCGTACGCCTACCACGGCGTGCACCCGTTCTACATGTGGTACTGGGGCGCGCACGCGCTGTCGCACCTCGGCGACGTCATCTGCGTGGGCGCCGACCGCCGCGTCGCGTCCCGGCTCGGGTTCCGCGCGGCCAGCACCCTCGCGGACGCGCTGGAGATGGCGGGCGAGACCGTGGGCCGCAGCCCGTCCCTCACCTACCTGCACACTCCGCCGATGACGCTGGCGGACGTCCGATGAGCGGCGGCTCCGGCAAGCGCGGCCGGATGAAGCTCGCCGAGGAGATCCGGCTGCTGCGCCGCGGGCGCGACTGGCGCGGCCGGGCCCCCGCGCCCCGGTCGGCGCAGCCGTGGCAGGAGGTCCCGCAGAGCCGCCCGTTCCCGACCGAATGGGCGCGGACGCCGCTCGCCATCGCGGCCCGGAAGGTAGCGTTCGACGGCGTCCTGCGGACGGTCACGTGGAGCCAGACCCGTCCCGAGATCCACGGCGCGGACGTCTTCGACGAGCTCAGGGGCCCGGTCGTGTTCGTGGCGAACCACGCGAGCCACCTGGACACGCCGCTGATCCTCGGCTCGCTGCCGGCCCGGATCCGCAACCGCGTCGCGGTCGCCGCGGCGGCCGACTACTTCTTCGACGCCCGCTGGCGCGCGGTCGCGACCGCGCTGACGTTCAACGCGTTCCCGATCGAGCGGCGCGGCTCGGGCGGTGCGCTGGATCTGGCGTCCGAGCTGCTGCAGGACGGCTGGAGCCTGCTCATCTACCCGGAGGGCACCCGCTCGACGGACGGCTGGGCCCGGCGCTTCCGGATGGGCGCGTCGCTGCTGTGCCGCGAGCAGGGCGTCCCGGCCGTGCCGCTGGTGCTGCGCGGCACGTACCAGGCGATGCCGCGCGGCGGGTTCTGGCCGAAGAAGGGGCGGCCGGTCGTGTCCGTCCGCTACGGCAAGCCTCTCGACCCGGACGCGGACGAGTCGACGGGCGCGTTCAACGCCCGCCTGGAGGACGAGATCGGCCGCCTGTGGGTCGAGCACGACGAGGACTGGTGGACGTCCCTGCACTCCGCCGACCGCCGCCGCGCGCCCCGGGGCCCTGACGCGTCCGAATGGCGCCGCAAGTGGGAGGCGACCAGGCCGGAGGCGCCGTCGTCGCCCCACAACCGCATCTGGCGCCGCCGCTGATCGGCGTGTTCGAGCGTGGGCGCCCGCCGGCCAACGACGTCCGGCGGGCGCTCTTCCGCTTCAGGCCGTTTCGCCGAGCACGACCTGGGTCACGTTGGGGAAGTCGCCGAATATCTTCGTCCCCGCACCGAATCCGTTCCCGGTGACGGTCATGGACGGCATGGGCCCGAACTCCGCCGCCAGCGTGACCAGCAGCGCGGTGCCGGTCGGGGTCGCCATCTCGGAGTCGATGTCGTGCCCCTGGATGGGCGCCTTGGCCCGAGCCAGCAGCTCGACAACCGCGGGCCCCGGGTTCGGGATGAGCCCATGCCGGCACCGGATGAACCCTCGCCCGACCGGTATGGGCGCGGCCCGCACCTCGTCCACGCCCAAGGTCTCCAGGGCGGCGCACGTCCCGACGATGTCGACAATGGCGTCATGCCCGCCGACCTCGTGGAAGTGCACATCGTCCGGCGGCGTCCCATGGACGGCGCCCTCGGCCTCGGCCAGCGTCCGGAACACGGTGAGGGCCCGCTCCCGGACCCGCTCCGGCAGCGGCGCAGTGGCCACGATCTCCTCGATGACGGCATGGGTGCGCGACACCGCGTCGTCCTCGACGTCCACGATGGCGCGCGTGGCGGCGATCCCGCGCCGCGACACCCGCTCGACGTCCAGCGACCAGCCCGGGACGTCGAGCCCCTTGAGCATGGCCCGCACCTCGCCGAGATCGGCGCCCGCGTCGAGCAGCGACCCGAGCGCCATGTCCCCGGCCACCCCGGCGAAACAGTTGAAGTACGCGATCTTCGTCATGCCAGCATCCTCCGCGCTAGTACCGCCGCTCCGAGCCCGTCGTCGATCCCGGTGACGGCCAGGCCGGGCGCTCCCGAGTTCAGCAGCGCGGCCAGCGCCGCGAGCCCGCCGCCGGAACTGCCGTAGCCGACGCTGGTCGGCACCGCGATCACCGGACGCGACGTCAGCCGGGCCGTGACGGACGGCAGCGCCCCGTCCATGCCCGCCGCGACGATGAGGAGCCGCGCCTCGTCCAGCCGCTCCCGCACGGCCAGCAGCCGATGCAGCCCCGCAACCCCGACGTCGGCGATCAGCGAGACGTCCAGCCCGAACGCCGCCGCCCCCGCCATGGCCTCCTCGGCCACCGGCAGGTCGGCCGTCCCCGCGGACAGAACCACGACGGGCACCGCCACAGCGGCCCGCGGACGCGTGAGCACCACCAGCCCGGACCGCTCGTGGTAAACGGCCCCTGGCGCAGCCTCCCTGGCCGCCTCGAACTGCCCGCGCGACGCCCGCCGCAGGAACGCGACCTCGGCGTCCCGGGCCAGCAGCTCCTTGACGCGCTGCCGCACCTGATCCGCGTCGAGCCCGGCCGCCTCCGCGACGGCGACGATCGGCCGCATCACGCCCCCGCCGCATTGACGAGATGGGCCGCGTACCCGGCCCCGTACCCGTTGTCGATGTTCACGACGACCACACCGGCCGAGCACGAGTTCAACGCCGACAACAACGCCGCCTGCCCGGCCTGCTCCCCGCCCGCCGAGGTAGGAAGGGCAACGACCATCCGTTCGGTCAGCCCCGAAACAAGCGTGGGCAACGCACCACCCGTCCCGTCCACGACAACGAAAACGCCAGGGGCATCCTGCTGGCGAAGCCACTCGGGCAAGGCGGCGGGATCATGGACGGGCGCGTCATAACGCCGCACCACCCGGCTCCCCATCGCCTCCGCGACGAGCGCCGCCTCCTCGGCGGCGGCCTCGTCCTCGGGACGCCCGCACACGACCTCGACCCGTCCAATCCCCGGCACCGCAACGGGCGCCAGCACGGCCAGCCGCGCGCGCTCATGCACCACCGTGCCAGGGAACGCGGCACGCAACGCGTCCAGCGTCTCCTTCCCGGCCCGCGTGGCCAGCACGTTCACCGCGCCAGACCCGATCAGGCTCTCCGCGATCGCGACGACCTCCGCAACGGTCTTGCCCTCGCAGTAGATGGCCTCCGGATGCCCGCGCCGCCGCCCCCGCCCGATGTCGACGCGCGCGAACCCCAGCTCGTCAACGGTCATGTCGTCGCCCGCAGCCGAGGGAGCCCGAGCACCGCGTTGTGGCTCCCCTGCCGGTAAGGCTCCAGGTCAAGCGTCACGTAACGGAACCCGGCCCCCTTGAGCAGCGCGACGAGCTCGCTCGCCCGCTCCGCCGCACGCCCGATGTCCGCCGCCTCCACCTCGATCCTGGCGAGGTCGCCGCCCTGGTCACGAACCCGGAACCGCCCACCGAACCCGGCGCGCCGCAGCGCGTACTCCGCGTCCTCGACCCGGCGCAGCGCCTCCCGCGTGACGGGCACCCCGTACGCGAGCCGCGACGACAGACAAGCCGACGCGGGCTTCTCAGACGTAGGCAGCCCAAGCTCCCGCGCCGCCTCCCGGACCTCCGCCTTGCTCAACCCTGCGTCCACCATGGGGAACCGCGCCCCAAGCCGCCGCGCCGCACTCTGCCCCGGCCGGTGATCACCCAGATCATCCGTATTGACACCCAACAGAACCGGCCAGTCCCCTGCCTCAGCGGCCACCGCGCCGAGCACCGACACGAGCGCCTCTTTGCAGAACCGGCACCGATCGCCCCCGTTGGCCACGTACCGCTCATCGTCCAGTTCCCGCGTCTGCACGACCCGGTACCGCATCCCGAGCCGCTGAGCCTGCGCACCGGCCTCCGCCAGCTCGGCCCGCGCCAGCGACGGCGAATCGGCCGTGACGGCGAGCGCCCGGTCCCCCAGCTCCTGATGCGCGACGTAGGCGAGCAGCGAGCTGTCGACCCCGCCCGAGTAAGCGACGACGGCACCGGGCAACGCGGCCAGCGCCTCGCGCAGTGCCCTGACCTTGGGCAGCGCCGTCACTTCCGGTGAAACGAGGCTGTGGGCCATGCGATTCTCCTTCGGCGTCGTCGTCCTCCGGCTCGTGAGGCTAGACGGACGAACGGCATGGGCGAATCCGTCATCCGACGGGCGACTTCAGCATGCCCCAAGGAATACTTCAGAATACAATCTGATAACTTGGGTGCATGAGCACGACGACCCGCCCCGACTCGGTGACCTTCTCCGACCTGTCCCGCAACCCGCGGGCCGTCGCGGAGCGCGCCGCCCGGCTGGGGCGAGTGCGCGTCACTCACCGCGACGCGCCCGACTTCTTCCTGACGGCCGCCGACCGCGAAGAGCAGCGCGAGGAGACGCTGGCCACCGCTTCCCGACTCTTCCTGGCCCTGATGAAGCACGATCCGGGTGCCCGTGACCTGCTGCTCGCCATGCCCGACGTGTTTCCGTGGGTACGTCACCTCAGCCCCGAAGAGGTCCGCGCGTTCACCGTCGAGCTGGTCGAGGCGATCTCGGACGCGGCGGAGCTCGCTCTCGATGCCTCCGCCGGTGAGGTGATCGCCGGCTGGCGTGCGACCGCCCGCATCAAGGCCGACCCCGAGCAGCTTGCGGACGCGGCTCGGCCCACCACCGGCGACTTCGGCCCTGTAGAGGTCCACCCGTGAGCCCCAAGCGCGGAGACAGGGTCACCGTCCCACCACCGGACGGCGAATGGGACCTACGGTTCGGCACCAGCGAAGCGGTGCGCGGATGGGAGGAACTATGTCGCCTCGCCTTAGCGAACACTCGGCGGTGCTACGAAACGCTCCGCTCTGACCCACGCTCCCGGGCGAACCATGAGCGGCAGCACCGGCTCCGTGGAGAACTCGCGACGCACAGGCACAACGGTCGCGACCTCGAGCAGTGGGAGTACGAAGTAACGAGCGGCGGCGGCCGGGTGCGTTACGTCATCAACGATGACGACCGCATCGTCTGGATCGTCTACGCGTCGCCACGCCATCCGAAGGACACGGGCGGTTGACCAAGCCGCTCGCCTGCGCCGGAATCCGCCGCCCACCTTCACTGCCCACGCAAGGTCACGACGCCCTCCAGGCCGCAAGGGATGGGTTCTGAGCACGATCCCGGCCTGGAGGGCGCCGCGGTCTGGGCGCCCTGCGGCTAAGCGCGGGCTTTGTCGAAACGGGCTGTGACGTCGGTCCAGTTGACGAGCGACCAGAGCTTCTCCACGTAGTCGGGCCGCACGTTCCGGTACTGCAGGTAGTAGGCGTGCTCCCAGGCATCGAAGACCAGCAGCGGCGTCGTGTTCATTCCGACGTTCCCGTGGTGGTCGTAGACCTGCTCCACGACGAGCCGCTTCCCCAGCGGCTCCCACGCCAGCACACCCCACCCGGACCCCTGCACGGTGGACGTCGCCGTCGTGAGCTGCTTGCGGAAGGCGTCGAACGTCCCGAAGTGCTCATCGATCGCCGCCGACAGCTGCCCTTCGGGACGGTCCCCGCCGTCCGGCGACAGGTTGTCCCAGAAGATCGAGTGCAGGACGTGGCCGGACAGGTTGAACGCGAACGTCTTCTCCAGCCCGACCAGCCCTGCGTACTGCTCCTTGTCCCGCGCCTCCGCCAGCCTCTCCAGCGTGTCGTTCGCGCCCTTCACGTACGCGGCGTGGTGCTTGGCGTGGTGCAACTCCAGGATTTCGCCGGTGATGGCGGGCTCCAGAGCGGCGTAGTCGTAGGGCAGATCGGGAAGCACGTAGTCAGCCATACGGCCACTATTGCAAATGACTTGCAACTACGTCCAGCCAGCAACAGCCGCCGGTGCGAGCGCGATCCGTGGTTCGGGGCGGGGTGTCAGCGGATGTAGACCAGGCCGTCCATGGCGACCGTGGGACGGCCCGAGGTTCCGGCCACAACGATCTTGATGGTGTGCTTGGCGCTGGTCTTCCAGGTGCGCGTCCACAGCAGCTGGCGGTAGGCGGTGGACGAGGCCCGGGTGTCCAGCGTGGCGACCTTGACGCCGTCCGAGTAGATGTACACGGCCCCGTACTTGGCCGCGCGCGTGAAGACCAGGCCCACGCTGGTGCCGGTGAACGTCCAGCTCGCGCTCGCGCCGCGGTACGGGCTGTAGAGTCCGCGACCGCCCAGGTAGGACGAGCTGGTCACGGTCTTCCACGTGCCCGTGCGGGACGCGGAGCCGTCGCTGAAGCCGCCCGCGTAGCGGCTGATGGCGCCGGTGGTGGTGTTCCCCGCGGCGTCCGCGGCGGTCAGCGACCATGACTGCGTCGCGAGCGCCTTGGCGGTCGTGGACCAGCTCGTGGCGGTCGTCGCGAAGTTCTGCGCCACCGGGGACGTCGCCTTCAGCGAGCTGAGCAGGGTGTTGTCGGTGGCTGTCCAGCCGAGCTGGACGGGGTACGCGGCGGCGTTCACCGTCGCCTTGCGCAGGGTGAGCGCCTGGGACGAGATGACCGGGCCGGTCGTGTCCGCCACCACCGTGAAGACCGGGGACTCCGACGTGGTGCCGTCCTCGAAGGCGGCGCGCAGCTGGACGGCGTGCGTGCCCGGGGCGAGGTTCACCGTGGCGGAGTCGGCCCCGGCCGGGGGCTCCGCGGCCGTCGCGCCGTCCACGGCGACGGTGTAGGTCGCGCCCTCGGACGGCTTCCAGTTCAGGGTGGCCGTTTCCTTGGTGTAGTAGCGGCCTCCGGCGGGCGTCGTACCGGTCACGGTCGCCGCCAGGGCCGGGACGGTGAGCTGCTTCGCGGCCGTCCGGACGGCGGGCAGCGCGGCGTAGAGCCGCTCGCCGGGACACAGGGTCGCGAACCCGTCCCGGTGCCCCGCGATCGTGTTGAACACGACCTGCTGCCCGAACGGGTACTTGCCGCCGGTCCCGTTCGGGGCGGCGGAGGTCAGGGTCGTCTTCGCGGTCGGGTCGACGCCGGTCAGCCCCAGCTTCCAGGCGGCGGTCCTGGCGGCGCCGTCGAGCGCGGCCTGGGCGGGTGCCACACCGGCCGCGTCGTCGGTGTGGGTGCCGAGAACGGCGATCCCGGTGGTGTCGGTGTTGAACCCGTAGGTGTGCGCGCCGTGGACGGGACGGTCGATCCCTCCGGCGCGTCCCTCGAAAATCTTCCCGCACTTGTCCACGAGGAAGTTGTAGCCGATGTCGGACCAGCCCAGGCTCTGCACGTGGTACAGGAACACGGACTTGATCACGGCCGCCGTCTCCGCGCACGTGTACGCGTTGCCCGTGTCGGTGTGGTGGACGAACGCCGCCTTGACGGAGTTGTCGTAGGTCGGCGGGTCCTTGACGATCGACTCGTCCGCGGCCCATCCGCTGCGCGGCACGATCGTGGGCTGGGGCGCGGTGAGCGGGGCCGCCTGGAGCCGGGACGTCGCGGCCACCAGTTCCATGCCGGTCGCGGGCCCGGCCGCACGCGGTTTGGGCTGCGACTTCTCACCCGTGTACGGGTCGACCAGTTCGACACGCAGCCCTTCGGGGAGGGTCGGGCCGTGCCCGGTGACGCGCACCTCGATGCCGTTGGACGCACCGACCCACAGCCCGTTCGTGCCACCGCGTCCGCCCTTTTCGGGCGCGTCCGCCAGGTTCGGCTCCACGGACTGCCAGCTCGACCAGGCGCCGGTACGGGCGTTGCGGGTACGGAACCGCACCGTCCCGCGGAGTTCTTCCCTCGGCTTGTTCCAGGTGACGCCCACCAGGCTGAACGGCTTCGTCGACACCGGTGCGAGCCCCATCGACTTCCGGCCGTCGGTTCCGGCGCCGCCGAGGTCGCCGAGCGTGCGTGCCTGGACCCGGCCCGGACCCTGGCCGGGCTCGGGACCTGCGATGTTCGTCTCCGTCGACCCCGCGGAGACCGTCCAGGTCACCGCTCCCGCCGCCACCACGGCGGCCACCGACGTCCCGATCAAGATGCGCTTGAGCATGCGTCTCCGTCCAAATTGTCTCGATCAGAAAGCGCCACAACTGCCACAAACGTCACGAGACTCACTTAGAGCGCAGAGCCGTACGCTCAACCCGGAGCATGAAGTATCAGGACGGGTCGACGACCGTGCGGTCTCCGTCCGTTTCGTAGGCGACGACCTGGGCGATCGGAAGGCGAGCCGTCTCCGGCGGCGGGCCACCCGCGCGCGGGCCCGGGACCACAAGCAGGAGCGTCCCGCGGCCCCGACCCTTCTCGTGGGAGCCCAGCTCGCCGACCGTCTTCAGCCGCACGACGCCCGGGCCCGCCGCCGCCACCAGATGCCAGCGCCGGGGCGACCGCCACCACACGGCGGCGGCGACGGTCCCGGCGGACGAGCTGAAGTCGCTGTTCGTCCCGCCCCGTTCGGACAGCGCCTTCCCGGCGTCCGACATCAGGATCGAGCGGCCCGGGGCGCCCCACGGCGTGGACACGTCCACCGTCAGCAGCGTCGCCCGGCCGCCGCCGTCCGGCAGCTCGCCGCTCCACAGGCGGCCCAGCCGCAGGTCGTTCGACTCGCTCAGGGTGGCCGCGCCCTCGCAGGCGACGGCGTGCAGCGCCGCCCAGCTGAACCGCTCGTCGCGTTCCGGCGGGTCGCGGAACCACACGCGCGGCGCGGCGGAGCGCGGGTCGTGCGAGGCGAGCTGGGTGACGGTCCGCGGCCATCCGCCGGTGGGCGCCCGGAACGTCATGCGGAACACCACGTAGTTCTGGCAGCGCGGCGTGAACCAGCGCCAGGGCAGCGGATCGGTCAGCCCGTCCTTGACTGCCACCGGCACCCAGTCCGGGGACCGGCCGGACGGCACCGCCGCCCGCACGTCCCGCAGCCACGGCGGGACGAGGTAACGCCACGTCAGGCCCAGCATGATGAGCTGCCCGGCGCCCGTCCCGAGCCTGCGGACCGACTCCACCCCGCGCGACAGGCGCCGCTCGAAGTACTGCGCCACGATCGGCGGTTCCCGCAGCCCGGGTGAATCGCGCAGGACGACGAGGGACGCGCCGTCCACCCGTCCGGCGTAGAGGACGACGACGCGTCCCTGCGGCGGGTCGTGCCGGTCGGCCCGCCAGGCTTCGGCGGCCCGGCGCAGCAGCGCGGCGTCGTCGCGCAGCTCGCCCTGTGCGGGCCATTCGTAGACGGTCGGCAGGCTCGTCTGCTGCCAGGCACGGGGGTCGATCGCGGCAGGCTCATCGGACGCCTCGTCCGGTGGGATCAGGACGAAACCGGCGACGCCCAGCACCACGGCCACCAGCCCTGCCGCGACGGTGGCGCGCCACGCCTTCGGGACGGCGAGCGGCGGACGGAGCCGGACGAGGTCGGGCTCGAACGCCTCGATCTCGGCCCGCTGCGCGGCTTCGTCCAGGCCCGTCCGGTCGTCGACGGCGTCGGTGACCTGGTCCACGTCCCGGAAGTCGATCTGAAAATGGACGCCCAGCTCAGCGGCGGCCTCGGGCGCGGTGAGCCCGTCGCGGCGCAGCAGGTACGCGAGCCGCTCGTGCGGTGACAGCTCCCGCAGCGCCGCTCTCACGGAGCCCTTCAATGGCGGCACGGGCTCGAAGAAGAGCCGATGCGGTTGCGGCCGTCCGGCGGGCGGGTCGGTGAGCAGGATCGCGACGAGCCGCGCCCGCCTCGCGGGATACCCGCCGTTCCTGACCCTGATCGCACGCGCGGCGGCGCGGCGGGCGCGCATCAGTGGTGCGTCGCCTTCGTCCAGCACCAGATACGCGAGCCGCAGCAGGCCGGCGTAGTGCTCGCGGTCCACCGTTCGCACCGGGCACCTCCCACCCGCATTGTGCGCACCACCCGATAACGGGCGGGTTGAGATGGTGCCCGGCACGCACCGCACCGCCTGGAGCGTCGGCGCGGAGACGGCCGGGTCATCGGGAACGGGCCGCCGCGCGGTACATCAGCGCCGCGGCGAGGACCGTGACCGCCGCCACCGCCCCATAGAGGGCGGCGAACAGCCAGAGCGCCCCCGTGTCGACCTCGGGCGCCGACTCCTCGGCCGTCCCCCCGGCGACTGCCATGGCTCCGAGCCCGCCCAGGAGCAGGCCCACGGCAGCGCCGAACACGCAGTTCATGCCCCGCGTCGGCGCCCGCCCCGACCACCGGACCAGGCGCCAGCCGGAGCCGAAGACGAGGAGCATGCCCGAGACGGCGAGCACGACCACCATGGCCAGCATGGTCTCCGCCATGGTGTAGGGACTCGTGAGCGTGGCCTGTTCGGCGCCCCGGGCGGCGATCTTCACCACGTCACCGCGCCAGATGGTGCCCTTCACCCGATCGCCGTCACGCAAGGTCTCCAGCAGCGGACCGTCGTTCCGGTACGCCGTCGGCCATTTGTACCCCTGGTTGGGCGTTGTGAGCATGGCGGAGATGCCGCTGTTGCGGCCCTCGTAGAGCTGGATGTCGGAGATCAGGAACTCCTGCGTCCACGTGCAGTCCGCCGGACGCTGGGGCGGCGCCGCGCAGCGCGGCGCGTCCCGCAACGCGTGGAGTTCGTCCCTCCGTTCGGAGAACTCGCTCGCCGCGTACGCCGATCCGCACAGCATCCCGATCCCGATCAGCAGGACGGGGATCGCCGCGATCCGCCAGGTCAAGAGAGACCGCTCGCGCACGTCGCCCGAATTCCCACCCATGGTCGGATTGTCCCGGATTCCGAGTCCACCGTTCGCACCGGGCACCTCCCACCCGCATCGTGCGCACGCCCGGCCAGAAAGTTCCGTGAATCGGTCATCCGGCGACCACGCGCACACGAATCCCGGGTGCCCGCCGGCTCGGCCCGCGCGGCACACCGACCGCTCCGTGAAGGGGAGGAATCCATGAAGAACACACTCAGTGGCGCTCGGCGATGGGCGCTGGCGTCGTTCACCGTCCTGGCCACCGCGACGGCGCTGGTGGGCACCGCGACCAGCGCCTCGGCCACCCCGACGGACTGCACCACCGTCAACGGCGGCAACTTCGCGGAGAGCCGCTGCACCGGCGGCACCGGGGAGCACCGCGTGGTCATGGTGCAGCGCCACTTCAACCCGGCCGTCGGATTGATCGCCTGCGAGGGACCGTGGGTTCCGGTGGGCTCCGTCTCCCGCACGCTCTGCGCCAACCAGACGGTCATCTCGGTCTCGGTGCAGACCCGGTGACGGCTGGACAGCCCTTGATCGTCCAGCCAGGTCAAGGACTGTTCAGGGGGTCGGTGCGGGATCCGGGACGCGGATGCCGTCCAGCCGCCGGACGATGTGCTCGGCGGTCTCCTGCAGGTCGATGAGCGGGCGCTTGAGGTAGCGGTCAGGCCCGTCCTGCCAGCAGAAGTGCTGGGGGTGCACCCACACGTTGAGTCCGGGTAGCACCAGCACGGACACCCCGTGCGCGTCGCTCGTCCGCAACCCCGGGAAGCCGCGCCGCGTGACGCACGACAGGAGGCATTGCGCGGCCGTGCCGGGGTGGACCTTGAGCGTGCGGCCCGGCCAGTCGCGAGGCAGCGGCAGCGCGAACCACACCGCCTTACCTCGGACGACGGGCCTGGCGGCGCGTGACCGCGTCCGGTCGCAGCCCCACGCCGCAGTGAACTCCCCCACCAGCCCGAGCCCCTTGCCGTGGTCGTCGAGCGGCCCGGTGGCGGACGCCTCCGGCATCGCCGACCGCGCGCCGTCGAACACGGACACGACAAGCTGCGGCGCCGGGACGGTCCGCGCCCAGATCCACAGCTCGGGCACCGTGGGCGGACGGTCCCCGGCGGCGGACCTGCCGTGCCGGAGCGCGTTGGTGGCGATCTCGGACACGGCGAGCTTCCCGTCCTGGATCACGTCCCGCCCCACCCCGAGCCCGTCCATCGTCTGCTTG
>NZ_SMJX01000666.1 GCF_004348535.1 Actinomadura sp. KC216 | reverse complement strand
CAATGCGGAGTCGGCGGGCGGCCTCTTCGACGGTGAGGAGAACCAACGTGGCGTCGTCGTCTGCGAGGGACGCGCGGGTGTCGCGTTCGACCAAGACTCCTCCTGTGGAGTTCTGCTGCTGTTGCGGGAGGGGCTGAAACATCTCCGCAACTCCGCAACTCCGCAGTTGTGGCCGTGACCTGCGGTGATGCGTGCGGAGATGGGGTTTGCCGGGTTGGGGCTATCTCCGCAACTCCGGGCCTCTGTAACCGGGTGACTACAGAGACCCGGAGTTGCGGAGATGGGGTTGGGGCGATCTGGGCTATCTCCGCAACCCGTTTCCGCAGGTGGGGGGCAGGTTTTGCGGAGTTGCGGAGTTGCGGAGATGTTTCAGCGGTCTTTTCACCGGTGGACTCAGGCATGGTGTTCGACCCAGAAGACGTTGCGGTCTCCTCGGCTGTTCTTGCTGGTCCGGATGACGTAGTCGCCGCGCCAGCGTCCGA
>NZ_SMJX01000073.1 GCF_004348535.1 Actinomadura sp. KC216 | reverse complement strand
GGGCTATGTGGGGCGTGCGGGGCTGACCGCGGAGCGTTTCGTCGCGGATCCCTTTGCCGGTGGCGGGGCGCGGATGTATCGCACCGGTGACCTGGTGCGGTGGGGTGCCGATGGGGTGCTGGAGTTCGTCGGCCGGGCGGACACGCAGGTGAAGATCCGTGGTTTCCGCGTGGAACCTGGTGAGGTGGAGGCGGCGTTGCGTGGCGTCGCGGGTGTGGCGCAGGCGGTGGTGGTGGCCGCCGGTGAGGTCGGCGCTCGGCGGTTGCTCGGCTATGTCACCGCTGAGCCCGGTGCGGTGGTCGATGGTGACGAACTGCGGCGGTCGTTGTCGGTGGTGTTGCCGGAGTATCTGGTGCCCGCCGTCATCACGGTGCTGGACCGCTTTCCGCTGACGGCTAATGGAAAGGTCGATCGCGAGGCGTTACCGGTGCCCGGCGGCGCCGTCGTACCGGGACGCCGCCCGCGCACCCGCCGTGAGCGGGTCCTGTGCGAGGCGTTCGCCGAGGTGCTCGGGCTGGAGTCGGTGGGAATCGACGCCGACTTCTTCGACCTCGGCGGCGACAGCATCGTGTCCATCAAGCTGATCTCCGTCACGCGGCGGTCCGGCCTGGAGATCAAGCCGCGGGACATCTTCCGGCACCGGACGGTCGTCCGCCTGGCCGCGGTCGCCGGCCAGGTGAAGGACACGGCGGCGGGCACGGTGCCGGACAACCTCGGTGCCGTCCCCCGCACACCGATCATGAACTGGCTCGCGGAACGCACCGGCGACCTGCGCGAGTTCTATCAGTCCCTCGCCATTCAGGTTCCCGCCGACGCGTCTCCGCCGGCACTCGCCGGTGCGCTGCAAGCCGTGATCGACCACCACGATGCGCTGCGGCTCCAGGTCATCCGCAACGACCCGGACGGGGCGTGGAGTGCCGTAGTCCAGGCACCTGGCAACGTCGACGCCGAGGCGTGCCTGGTCCACATCGATACGCGAAACCAGACGTCGCGTGCCCAGTCCGCGGCCTTCGATTCGGCGCTCAGCGCGGCTCGTACCCGCCTTGAACCCGAGACCGGGGTCATGCTGCAGGCGGTGTGGTTCGACCGCGGGCAACGGCCCGGCAGGCTCCTGCTGGTCATACACCACCTGGCGATGGACGGCGTGTCCTGGCACATCCTGCTGCAGGATCTCGAAACGGCGTACAAGGCCGTCGCCGCCGGCCGGAAGCCTGAGTTGCCGGCGGTCGGAACTCCTCTGCGCCAATGGGCACGCCAGCTGCAAGAGGAGGCCGCCGACCAGGAAAGAACAGCCGAAGCCGCCTACTGGCAGGCGCTCACGGCGACGCCCCAACCCGAGATCGGTCAACGTCCACTGGACCCCGCGGTCGACACCGCGTCCACGGCCGAAACCATCACCACGGAGGTTCCCGCAGGCGTCACCGCCGCCGTCCTCGGTGAAGCGCCGAAATTCATCCACGGGCATATCAACGATGTTCTGCTCGCGGGCCTGACGGTCGCGACCGGCCGCTGGCTCGCCCGGCGCGGGACCCACGGCCCCCTTTTGGCGAATGTGGAGGGCCACGGCCGCGAGGACATCTTCCCGAACACGGACCTCTCCCGCACCCTGGGATGGTTCACGACGCTCTATCCCGTCCTCCTCGACACGTCGACCGCCGACGACGATTCCGCGACGACCGGTGGCCCGAACGTGGCCGGCGCATTGAAGCGGATGAAAGAACAACTCCGCGAGATTCCCGACCACGGCATCGGCTACAGCATTCTGCGGTACCTCCCGGGCCCGGCTCAGGAGACTCTGCGTTCCGGCGCGCAACCCCAGATCGCGTTCAACTATCTGGGACGGTTCCCCGAACCGGCGGACGTCGACTGGCAGCCCGCCGGCGACGCCAACGGCGTGATCAAGGGCGACTTCGGGCCGGACCAGCCGCTGGCCCATTCGCTGGAGATCAGCTGCGTGACGCTGGACTCCGCCGAAGGCCCGCGGCTCATCACCACATGGACGTGGCCATCCGCGGTGCTTGGCCGCGACGAAGTGGCAGAGTTCGCCGCACACTGGTCGCAGGCATTGGCGGACATCGCCCGCTACGTCTCCGGAACGGCCGCCGGCGCCCACACGCCCTCAGACTTTCCGCTGGCGAACCTCACCCAAGAAGAGATCGATCTCATCGAGTCGCGCTTTCCGGCCGTGGAGAACATCCTCCCGCTGACCCCTCTCCAGGCCGGGCTTCTGTTCCACTCCCTCTACGACGAGCGCGGCGAGGACGTCTACACCGTCCAACTCGGTGTCCGCCTCCGAGGTGACCTCGACCCTGAGCGGATGCGGAACGCGATACGGGAACTGACGGTGCGGCACCCCAGCCTCCGGGCCCGGTTCGTCCGGGACGGGCTCCGCGAACCGGCACAGGTGATCGCCGCGGCGGAGCCGGTGCCCATGGACGTCCGCGACCTGCGGTCGGTGCCGGCGGCCGACCGGGAGGCCGAATACGCCGCGCTGAGCGTCGCCGAGCGGAGCCACCGCTTCCGGCTCGATGCCGACCTGCTGTTGCGCTTCGTCCTGGTCCGCATCGACGACGACGAGCATCGGCTGCTTCTCACCAGCCACCATCTGACCTTCGACGGCTGGTCCTCCCAGCTGATGGTCCGTGACCTTCTGGCGCTGTACGAGGCAGGGGAACGGGAACGCGCCCTACCGGCGACAAGGCCCTACGACGACTACCTGTCGTGGTTGAACGAACAGGATCACGAAGCCGCCGCCGCCGAATGGCGCCAAGCGCTGGCGGCGCTGCAGAGCCCCACCTTGGTGGCGGGCAAGGGCCATCCCGGAGAGAAGGCCACCAAGCGCATAGAGATGGCGCTGACGGAAGACGAGACCGCCGCCCTCGCCAGAACGGCCAGATCGGCGGGCCTGACGCTCAACTCGATCTTCCAGGGCGCCTGGGCCCTGGTCCTCGGCCATCTCACCGGTTCGCACGACGTCGTCTTCGGGACCACGGTCGCCGGCAGGCCGGCCGACCTGCCGGGTATCGAGGAGACGGTCGGCGTGTTCATCAACACGTTGCCGGTGCGAGTCGACGTCCACCCGGCCCGCCCCGCCGACGACGTGTTCGCGAGCGTGCAGGACGAGCAAGCGCGCCTTATGGAGTTCCCCTACGTCAGCCTGAGCCGGCTTCAGGAACTGTCCGGCCACCGGACGCTGTTCGACACGATCCTCGTCTTCGAGAACTATCCCACCGGACAGCAGGACGACGGCTCTCAAGGGTCCTCGTCGCTCGACCTCATCGGCATCGAGGGATACGACGCGACCGACTACCCACTGGCCCTGGTGATCGTTCCAGAAACGCGCATCGGCCTGCAGCTGAGCTACCACCAGGCGTCGATCGCCGACGAGTTCGCGCAGCAGATAATCCCCCTTCTCCGGCATGTGCTCACCCAGGTCTCCAGCAGGATCTCGGAACCGGTGGGCCGGCTGGCACTGCCGGCAGCGGAGCAGGCGGAAAGCCTGCTCGCGATCGGCACGGGAACCCGGCCTCGGCCGCCGCGGCACGCCACCGGTGTCGGAGAGGCGATCAGCCTGATAGCTGAGCGGAAGCCGGATGCCGTCGCCGTGCGGCACGCCGACACCGCGCTCACCTACGCCGAGCTCAACACCCGGGCCGACGGTCTGGCGAAGCACCCGGCCCTCGCGCGGATACAGGGCGAGAGCCCTGTCCTGGTATTGCAGGAACGCTCACCGCAGCTCGTCATATCCCTTCTCGCCGTGGCGAAGTCGGGCGGTGCCTGCCTGCCGCTGCCCCCCGAAACACCCTCGGAACACCTTCGCGCGGCACTCGAAGAGTTCGCACCGGCGGTCATCCTGACCGACAGGGCCTCAGCGCGTCACGACGTCTTCCAGCCATTTGTGGATCGCGGCGCCACGACCGTCGTCGTCGTGGACGAGAGCGACGTCCCCGTACCGGAAGGTGACTCCACAGGCATTCCGGCGATCCATCCGGAGCAGTTGGCCGGGCTCAGCCACACCTCCGATGCGGCGGGCGTGACACATGCCGGCTTGCTGCAGCTGGCAGCGGACCCGAGCTGGATCGACCGCGAACCCACCGTCCTTATGCACTCGCCACATTCATGGGACTCGCTGGCGTACGAAATGTGGGTCCCGCTACTGCAGGCAGGCGAGGTCGTGCTGGCCCCGGCCGGCGATATCGACCTTCCCCAGCTCGGCCGGCTCGTGCAGCAGCACGGTGTGACGCGCATGTGGGTCACGGCCGGCATGTTCGACCAGCTCTCCCGTCATCACCCGCAGGACTTCGCCGGCCTCGCCGAACTCTGGACCGGAGGCGACGTGGTGTCGCAGGACGCCGCACGGAGTTTCCTCGCCGCGGCGCCTCAGGTCGCGCTCATCAACGGCTACGGCCTCGGGGAGACCACCGCGTTCACCACCCATCACCGGGTATCGGCAGATGACCCCGGCTCCGCGGTGCCCATCGGCCGTCCGTTGGCGGGACGGTCGGTATATGTGCTGGACGGGGCGCTGCGGTTGGTCCCGGAAGGCGTGGTAGGGGAGCTGTACGTGTCCGGTGTCGGGGTGGCGCGAGGCTACGTGGGACGTGCGGCGCTGACCGCCGAGCGTTTCGTCGCGGATCCCTTTGCCGGTGCCGGGGCGCGGATGTATCGCACTGGTGATCTGGTGCGGTGGGGTTCCGGTGGGGTGCTGGAGTTCGTCGGCCGGGCGGACGCCCAGGTGAAGATCCGTGGTTTCCGCGTGGAGCCGGGTGAGGTCGAGGCGGCGTTGCGTGGCGTCACGGGTGTGGCGCAGGCGGTGGTGGTGGCCGCCGGTGAGGTGGGCGCTCGGCGGTTGCTCGGCTATGTCACCGCTGAGCCCGGCGCGGTCGTCGATGGTGACGAACTGCGCCGGTCGTTGTCGGTGGTGTTGCCGGAGCATCTGGTGCCCGCCGTAATCACGGTTCTCGGCCGTTTCCCGCTGACCGCCAACGGAAAGGTCGATCGCGACGCGTTACCGGTGCCCGGCGACGCCGTCGTACCGGGACGCCGCCCGCGCACCCGCCACGAACAGGTCTTGTCCGAGGCCTTCGCTGACGCGCTCGGCCTGGAGTCGGTCGGAATGGACGCCGACTTCTTCGACCTCGGCGGCAACTCCTTTGCCGCCATGCGGCTCGCCGAGCACCTGCAACGGGAGCTGAAGACCGAGACGACCATCCGCGACATCTTCGAGGCCCCGACGGTAGGGGAACTGGCCGCCCGGCTGGCCGAAGCCGACGAGCGGCATCACGACAACGCGTTCGACGTCGTCCTGCCGCTGCGACACGCCGACCAGGGACCGGCCATCTTCTGCGTCCATCCCGGGTTCGGCCTGAGCTGGAGCTACGTCGGTCTCCTGCCGTACGTGCCGCCTCAGATCGGCGTGTACGCACTCCAGTCCCGGGGCCTCTCCGACGAGGCGGAGGCGCTGCCCGGTGACGTGGACGAGATGGTGACCGACTACCTCGACCGGATTCGCCGCACGCGGCCGCACGGGCCCTACGTGCTGCTCGGCTGGTCGTTCGGCGGCAACGTGGCGCAGATCCTCGCGGCCCGCCTGCAGGAACAGGGAGAGCGCGTGATCTTGGTCCTGCTGGACGCGGATCCCGCCTTGAGCGACCACGGCATAGAGCCCACCCAGGAATGGGCGGCGCGGTCCTTGCTGCAAGTGGCCGGACACGATTGCGACGCCCAAGGCTGCCGTTTCGACGATCCGCTGGCCCACGTCGCGTCCGTGCTGGCGGAACCGGGCAACCGGCTCTCGGCCATCCCCAGCTCCCGCATACCCCAGGTTCTACGAGTCAGCGCCAACAACATGAGACTCGCCTCTTCGCTCCAGCAGGCCCGTTTCCACGGCGAGACCGTGCTGTTCATCGCGGCTCGGTCGGAGCCGGACCCGGAAGCCGTCGCCCGGTCCTGGCAGCGGCACCTGAGCCCCTTGACGCAAGTTCATCTCGTCGACGTCACCCATGACGAGATGACCGAGTCGGACGCCTTGGTCACCATGGGCAAGGTGCTGACGCCGGCTATCGAAGCGCTCGCCGCAACGGGCGGAAACCAGTAAAGGAGACGACGATGACCAACCCATTCGAGGACGAGAACGCCCGCTACCTGGTTCTCGTGAACGACGAGGGCCAGCACTCGCTGTGGCCGGAATTCGCCGAGGTCCCGGGAGGATGGGAGGCCGTCTGCGGGCCGGACAGCCGCGACGCCTGTCTGGCCTACGTCGAAACCCATTGGACGGATCTCCGCCCGCGGAGCCTGGTGCGCCAGATGCAGGAGAAGTCCGAAGTCAGCTGAAGCGACGACCCGGCCCCCTCTCTCTCCAAGGACGCAGCCAGTAATGACGGATACGGCCATGCACGGCGTTGCCGACCTGGGCAATCCTCACCTCTACCAAACGGCGGACCGCTACCAGATGTGGGAGAAAATGGTGGCGGAGAACAGGGCGGTGTGGAGCCCGCCCGGGGCCTCGCCCGGCGGATTCTGGTCCGTCTTCTCGCATGAGGCGTGCTCGGAACTGCTGGCGCCGAACTCACCCTTCACGTCCGAATACGGGATGATGATCGGGTTCGACCGCGACCGTCCGGACAAGGCCGGCGGGACGATGCTGGTCGCCAGCGAGGGCACGTGGCACAACCAGCTTCGCCGCCTGATCGCCCCGTTCCTGTCGCGTGCTTCAGCGCGGGCTCTGACGGCGTTCATGCGCCAGGAAGTGACCGGCATTCTGCAAGAGCTGCGTGACGGCGGCGGCTCCTCACGACCGGCCGGTGATGGCTCGGACGAGCCGACCGCGGCCGGGCTGGAGATCGCCTCGAACGTCGGGTCGCGCCTGCCCGCCGCCGTGGTGTGCGAACTCCTCGGCATCCCGGAGAGCGACCGCGAGCTGGTCGTCAGCCTGACCAATCACGCGTTCGGCGGCGAGGAACCCGAATTCGCCGACATGGCGCCGTCGGAGGCCCACACGCAGATTCTGAGCTATTTCGTGGAGGTCATCGAGCGGCGGCGCGCCGAGCCGGGTGAAGACCTCGTGACCGCCCTGCTCGCCGCCGGATCCCTGGACGATCGCGAGATCCTGATCAATTGCGACAACGTCCTCATCGGAGGTAACGAGACCACGCGCCATGCGGTGACGGGTTGCTTCCACGCCCTGGCCGACAACCCGGAGATCCTTCCCGCGCTCCGAGCCGATCCGGAACTGATTCCGACGGCCGTGGAGGAGATCCTGCGGTGGGTCTCGCCGGCGATGCATGTGCTGCGGGTGTCCACCCAGGAAACCGTCATCGCCGGCCAGGAGGTGGACGAGGGCGTCGCGGTGGTGGCCTGGCTGCCCGCCGCGAATCGCGATCCCGGCGTGTTCCCCGACCCGGGGGAGATACGGCTGGACCGGCAGCCGAACCGTCACCTTGCCTTCGGCCACGGGCTGCACCACTGTCTCGGAGCCGCACTGGCCAGAGCGGAACTGGCAGTTCTGCTCGGCGAGCTTGCGAACACCTTGGACGGAGTGGACCTGCTGGCCGAGCCGCAATGGATGTGCGTCAACCAGGTACAGGGATATCGTAACCTTCCCGTGGCTTTGCACTGGAGATAAAAGTCCGGTCCAGACCTGCCGATCACCCATCCGGTTGTTCCCACAGAACCATTGGACGATGACCGAAAAGGCACAGTTACCACGCGCCGGTGAAGCGATCCCTCTGGGCCGCAACCGGGACTTCGTCCGCCTCTGGCTGAGCCAGACGCTCTCCGCGACCGGTTCGCGGGTCAGCTATCTGGTGTACCCGCTGCTGATCCTCGCCATCTCGGACTCGACCACCGCTGCGGGGGCGGTGGCGGGAACCGCGGCCCTGGTCGAGATCGCGGTGCGGATCCCGGCGGGTGTCCTGCTGGACCGGCTCGATCGCCGGAAGGTGATGCTGTGGACCGAGGCCGCACGGGTGGCGGCGATGATCGCCGCCTTGACCGCGGCGGCCCTCGGCTTGATCTCGGTTCCCCTGGTCTTCGCGGTGGCGGCCATCGACGCCGGCGGAGCCGCCCTGTTCGTGTCCGCGGAGCGCACGGTCCTCCGCCATATCGTCGCCGGCGATCAGATCACGGTCGCGAGCGCGCGCAACGAAGCCCGCATCTTCACCGCCGAGCTGGTCGGTCCGGCGCTCGGCGGTGCTCTCTTCGGGCTTGCCCGGGCCCTGCCGTTCGTCTTCAACGCCGTCGCGTACGCCACATCGTTCTTCGCGGTACTCGCCATCAAGCGATCGCTGCGGGGAAAGGTCCCGGAAGAGGACGAGGACATCATCAAGGCGTTCACCGCGGGATTCGGGTTTCTCTGGCGGCAGCCGTTCCTCCGCGCCATCGTCGTCGTCGAACCATTGCTCAACATGGCGTTCACGGGCACCATGTTCGTGGTCATCGTCATTCTTCATGATGCCGGCGTCCCCTCCTACGGCATCGGCACGGCGATGGCCGTCCTGGCGGTGGGGGGAATCTTGGGGGCCGTGGCCACCCCCTGGATCCAGAAGTTGCTGACCCCTCGGTCGATCATCGTGTTCCTGTCGTGGACGAGTGCGCTGATGGCGGGGATCTGCGTCATTCTCCCGTCGGGATACTGGGTCGTCGTGCCGCTGCCGATACTCGTGTTCTTCGCCCCCGCCACGACGGCCACCGTCTTCGCCCACCAGACCGCGGTCACCCCGGACCACCTTCACGGGCGAGTGGTGTCGGCGCTGGGCTTCTTCATGAAGGCGATGAACCCGATAGCGCCGCTCGCGGCCGGAATTCTGCTCGAGTATCTGGAAAGCTCCGCGGTCATCGCCGTATTCGCGTCGGTATTCGTGCTGGCCTCCGTCATCGTGACTCTCAGCAAGGGGGTTCGGGAGATGGGCGAACCCGCACCACGCGAAACCGCCGCCATGGGGAATTAGCGCCCTCCGACACGAGGAGATCGACAGGTGGCATTATCGATCACGGTCGCCGACAGCCTCGACGACATCACCGATGACGAATTCTTCGAGCTCGACGGTTCCCTGGGCGCCATGGGGAGCCGGGTGCGGCTACAGCAGCATTCCCAAGACCCGCGGTGGTCGGCCCGATACGTGATCGCGCGAGAAGGTAACGCGGTCCGGGCGGTGCTCCCTCTGTTCCTGGGCCATGGAGACCAGTGGTCCGATCGGCTCAACTCACCGCGAACGTGGGGATATGACGGGGACCTGCGCCAGGCGACCAGCGCGCTGATCGGCGGGCGTCTGGAGATCCGCGGGAGCATGCGCTGCGCGGACGACCCCGCCGTGCTCCAGGCGGTCGCCGACCGGTGCGCCGACATGGAGGAGTTGCGCGGCAGGGACCTTTTCTTCGGATTCTTCGACTCTCGCCAAGCCGAGCTGGCGGAGGCCGTTTTCGGCTCCGTGAAATGGCTCGACGCCAGCGAGGACTTCGTGTATCCCGAGCCGGTCGTCCTCGGCGATCCCGCGAATCTGCCGCGTTCGGTCCGGCAACTGATCAGGCAGGACGAGCGCAGGATCGAGGAGTTCGGCATCACGGCCAGCGTCATCCCGTGGCCGGAGTACGACGGTGTCGCCTGCGACCTGATCGCGGATCACAACCGCCGGAAAGGGATGGACGACCACGCGCTCCTGGCGGAGTACCGGATGGACCAGTGGACGGAATGCCCCGGAGTCTCCGCCTACGTGGTGCACGCGGAGATGGCCGATGTCGTGGGCGTGACCACGTTGCTGCACTACCGGGACGAACTCGAGGTCTACGAGATCGGATTGCCCGAAGGCGACGGTCGGGCGCGCCGCACGCTCTACTCCTGCCTCACTTTCAACGAACCCCGCAGATTCGCGCGGGACAACGGCATAGGTGTGGTCAGGGCGGGCCCCGACGCGGCACTGCCGAAGCGCATCCGCGGTGCGGAACCGATAATCCGCCACAGTGGCTATTTGCGGTCGTACTGCGGCTGAGTGCCCGCCACGCACCGACCGCCGGGCTGATCGGCCGCCGTTCCTTGCTGAGATCACCTCACCGCACCGAAGGTCATTGACGGCCGGCCTAATACGGCGGTTCCACGGGCCGCGGAGCGTTGTGCCGAGTGGCCCCGAGTGATCTAATCTCCTCTATCTGACGGATTCCGTGAATATACGATAGTGCAGCAGATGGGAGATGCGACTCGTGCTTATGCGACGGGCCGGGGCGGAAAGCGAATCACTGCGGTGACAGGCCCCCGCTTTGCGACTTTGGCCGTGCGTGGTTCCTACGATCACGAAGAGGCGGCGCACAATGCCGGTTCGCTCAGCGAGCCGGCGTACCTCGCTACGGCGCAGCATTTCGACTCGGCGGAGACGATGCGCGCCACCGCCGCGGGCGAACGGGAAGGGTGGGTGTACGCTCGGCGCGGCAACCCGACGGTCGGATACCTGGAGGAGACCGTCGCCGCGCTGGAGGGCTACCAGGTCGACGCCGAGGTGAGCGCGGCGGTCACCACGACCGGAATGGCCGCGATCACGCTGGCCACGATGCCGTTCCTCAGCACGGCGGTCGGCGACAAACCCAATATCGTCGCCTCGCCCGCGTGCTACGGGTCGACCGTCATGGTCTTCGACAAGCGGTACGGCGACGAACGCGGCGTGTCCGTCCGATGGGTCGACGACCCGCTCTCCATCGATTCCTGGGAGCGGTACATCGATGCGGACACCCGGTTCCTCTACGCGGAGTCGCCGTCCAACCCGACGGTCCAGCTCGTCGACATTCCCGCGCTGGCCGCACTCGCCCGCCGGGCACGGATTCCGCTGATCATCGATGGGACGCTGGCGACGCCCGCGCTGATGCGCCCGCTCGGCCTCGGCGCCGACATCGTCGTCCATTCGCTCACCAAGGCCGCCGGTGCGAGCGGCCGCAGCATGGGCGGCGCGGTGATCGCCCGGCGCGACCTCGATCTCCGCGGCCAGCCCGCGGAGATGTGCGCGGACTTCGCCGGCTATCTCCGCCAGGGCCCGATGCGTGACATGGGCAGCGTGCTCAGCCCGTTCAACGCCTGGACGCTCCTGGCCGACATCCGCGAACTGCGCGCGCGAGTCGACACCATGTCGGCCAGTGCGCTGCGCGTCGCCGAGCACCTGGCCGGCCGCGGCGACGTCGTCGAGGTCTTCTACCCGGGCCTGCCGGGCCATCGCACCCACCACCTCGCCAAGCGCGACATGTGGCTGGTCGACAGCGGCGGCCCCGGCCGCGGCGCGGTCAACCGGTTCGGCTTCCTGCTCGGCTTCCGGCCGGCCGGCGGCGTGCCCGCCGCGCGCCGGGCGATGGACCGGCTCGGGCTCGTCTGGCGGGCGAACAACCTCGGGCAGGTGAAGAGCACCGCGACCATCCCCGCGATCGGCACGCATCTGCAGGTCGCGGGGGACGATCCGGGGGACGCCCCCGTCCCGCCCGACATGATCCGGTTGAGCGTCGGCCTCGAAGACGCCGACGACATCATCGAGGACCTGGACCAGGCCCTCGCCGGGAGCGACGTGACCGGCCGGCGCTCGACCAGCGCGGCCGGGACCGTGGCGGGCATCGCAGCCGATCCAGCCGAATGAGGGAGTCGTGCAGCATGGAGACCGACCTGACCGAGGCGTACCTGAACCGGGTGGTGCTCATCTCGCCGCCCCGGACCGGATCAACAGCGGTGGCACGGTTGCTGTGGCAGCACGAGCTGATCACCCATCACTGCCACGAGCCGTTCGAGGCGTCCTACTGGGGTGGCAAGGGCGCCGAGTCCGTCGACGGCTGCCTGGGCAACCCCATGCGGGTGGCGACGGGTGACCGGGTCCGGCTGGCCGACGTGCCGCGCGGCAGCGGCCTGCTGATCAAGGAGATGAGCTTCCAGCTGGCCGCTGGCCCGTTCGACGAGCTGGCCGGGGTCGCCACGGCGCCGCTGATCTTCGTGATGTCCGATCCCCGGCTGTCCACGACGTCGCGGCTGCGCATCGTGCGCGAGTTATCGGGCGCGCCGACGTTCCCGCCGTTCGAGAGCGGGTGGCCGTCGCTGGCCGAGCAGGTGGCGCGGTGCCGCGAGCGGGGCGTCCCGTACGTCCTGATCGACTCCGACGACCTGCGCGACGACCCCGCCGGCATGACCGCCGCGCTGGTGGCGGCGATCGGGCTCCCGCCGCAGGCGGGCCTGGAGACGTGGTCGGCCCGGCCCGGCCTGCAGCTGGTCTCGCCCGAGGTGGGCGCGCTGATGAGCGACGTGCGACGGGCCGACGACCCGTTCTACCGCAAGGTGCTGGGCAGCACCGGTATCCAGCCCCGCGCGCGCGTCGACTGGGACCGTGAGGAGGCGTTGATCTCGGCCGCGGGCCTGGCCGGCGAGGTCGAGACGTGGCTCGGCATCTATGGGGAGCTGCGCGCCGACCCGGGCCGCGTCGGCGTCCCCGGTGGCGCCGCGCCACCCCCGCCGCCCGACGAAGCGGGGCGCGATCACGAGACGCGGCGCGGTGCCGACTACGCGGAGCTGGACTCGTGACCGCTGACCGGGCCGGCGGGCCGGCCTCCGGCTGCGTCGACGTGATCGGGGTCGGCTTCGGGCCGGCGAACCTGGCGCTGGCCATCGCGCTGCAGGAGGAATCGCCGCGGACGACCGCGCTGTTCCTCGAAGCCGAGACGGACCCGGTGTGGCAGGGCGCCATG
The DNA here is from genome assembly GCF_004348535.1 of Actinomadura sp. KC216. Classification (GTDB taxonomy): domain Bacteria; phylum Actinomycetota; class Actinomycetes; order Streptosporangiales; family Streptosporangiaceae; genus Spirillospora. Next base: position 18,602 of record NZ_SMJX01000073.1, on the reverse strand, counting down.
CTGCTGGACGGCTCCAACATGCAGAACCATCCCAACCGCGACCTGGTCACGCTGCGCAACCCCCGCAGCCACTACACCTTCCTCAACTACCTGTTCGAGCAGGGACGGCTGATCGAGCACCTGAACCTGCCAATGGAGTTCCCGCTGCGCAAGGAGTACGCGCAGTACATCCGATGGGTGACCGACCAGTTCCGTGACCAGGTCGAGTTCGGCGTCCGGGTGGACGACATCGCGGTCACCGACGTGGACGGCGCGCCGGCGTACGTGGTGACCGGATCGGACGGCGCCCGCCGGTACGGCCGGGCGCTGGTGCTGGGCACCGGCCGGACGCCGTACGTGCCGAGCCCGTTCGACACGATCGACTCGCCGCGGGTCGCGCATCTCACCCGCTACCTGCCGACCGTCGAGGCGCTGGCCGAGGATCCGCCCGGGACGGTCGCCGTGATCGGCGGCAGCCAGAGCGCGGTCGAGATCGTCCTCGACCTGGCCACCCGGTTCCCGCACTCCCGGATCGTCGACTACGTCCGCGGGTTCGGGCTGCCGCTCAAGGACACCAGCCCGTTCAGCGAGGAGGGGTTCTTCCCCGGCTTCACCGACTACTACTACCGGGCGAGCCGGTCGGGGAAGGACATCCTCGACGCGTACATGCGGCCGACGAACTACTCCTCGATCGACGCCGACGTCCTGCACGAGCTGTACCTGCTGATCTACGAGCAGCGCCTCGACGGCGACCAGCGCGTCTCCGTGCTCGGCAACCGCCAGGTGCGCGCCGCGCAGGTCGAGGGAGCGCGCGTGCGGCTGGAGGTGGAGGAGGTGCACACCCGCGACGTGGTCACCGACCACGCCGACCTGGTGGTGCTGGCGACCGGGTTCCGCAACCTCGGGCCGCACCCCCACCAGGAGCCCTATCCCGCGCTGCTCGGCGACGTGATCGACCGGTTCCAGTTCGACGCCGACGGCTACCTGATCATCGAGCCGGAGTACCGGCTGCGGTCGCCGCTGGACGGCACGCCGCCGCTGTTCCTCAACGGCCTGTGCGAGTCGAGCCACGGCATCGGCGACGCCGGGTCGTTCAGCCTGCTGTCACTGCGGGCCGCGACCATCATCGACGGGCTCCGCAAGGAGGGGATCGCCTGAGCGGGGCGGCGTGGCGGTGGCGGCCGCCGGGCCGGGCCGCCCGACCAGGCCGCCGGGTCGGGCGGCCTGGTCGGCGGGCGGGCCGGTCAGGCGCCCGGCTTCGCCGAGGCCGACAGCCAGGGCTGCAGCTCCCCGGCGTCGGCGTCCGGCGCGTACTTGCCGACCAGTTCGGCCAGCCCGGCGACCGTCGCGGAGGCGAAGAACTCCGCCGCCGGCACGTCCGCCCCGAACACCTCGTGGACGTGGGCGAGCAGGTCCATGGCGACCAGCGAGCCGCCGCCGAGCTCGAAGAAGTCGTCGTGGACGCCGATGTCCTGCACGGCGAGCGCGTCCGTCAGCAGGTCGGCCAGCAGCGACTCCAGGGGCGTGCGCGGCGCCTCGAAGGCGGCGTCCACGTCCCGGGGGAGCTGTTCGAGGGCCGGCAGCGACTTCCGGTCGATCTTGTTGCCGAGGGTCTCGGGGAACGCGTCCATCTCGATGATCGCCGCCGGGTGCATGTACCTCGGCAGCTTGCGGTGCAGCGCCACGCGCAGCTTCGGCACGAGCCGCTCCGTCCCGCTGACCGGCACCACGAAGGCGACCAGGATCTTGCGGCCGGGCGTGAGCCCGTCCCGCGCGACCACGACCGCCTCGTTCACCTCCGGCTGCCCGGCCAGCACGGCCTGGATCTCGCCGAGCTCGATGCGGTACCCGTCCACCTTGACCTGGTCGTCGAGCCTGCCGCGGAACTCGAGCACGCCGCCCTCGACGCGCCGGACGAGGTCGCCGATGGCGTACATCCGCTCGCCGGGCACGAACGGGTCGGCCACGAACCGCTCGGCGGTCAGCGCCGGGCGCCCCACGTAGCCGCGGGCCAGCCCGCTTCCGGCGGTGTAGAGCAGGCCCCACTCGCCGTCGGGCACCGGCCGGAGCCGTTCGTCCAGGACGTAGAGGCGGGTGTCGGTGACCGCCCGCCCGATCGGGACGGTGTCGCCGACCTCCTCCGACACCACGTGGCACGAGGTGAAGCAGGTGTCCTCGGTGGGGCCGTACCCGTTGACCACCAGCAGGTCGGGGTAGGTGCGGTGGAGCCGGTTGATGAGCACGGGTGACAGCGCCTCGCCGCCGCCGAGGAACTGCCGCAGCCCGCCGAGCCGGTCCAGGTGGCCGTCGACCATCCGGTGGAGCAGGCCCGTGGTCATCCAGAGGGTGGTGATCTGCTCCTCTTCGAGGAAGTCCGCCAGCTCGTGCAGGGCGGGCGTGCCCGGACGGTAGATGACCAGGCGGGCCCCGTTGAGCAGCGAACCCCATATCTCGAAGGCGGACGGGTCGAACCGCAACGAGCACAGCTGCAGGAACGTCTCGTTCTCGGTCAGCGAGGCGTAGTCGCCGTCCTGGACCAGGCGCACCACGCCCCGATGCCGCACCGCCACGCCCTTGGGCTTGCCGGTGGAGCCGGACGTGTAGCAGATGTAGGCGAGGTTGTCGGGGCTGACGGCCCCCTGGACCGGGTCGGCGGCGGGCGGCGCCGCCGGGTCGTGGCCGGAGGGCTCGTGGTCGAGGTTCACCACCGTCGCGTCGATGTCGGGAATGCGGTCGGCGAGGGCATCGTGGGTCAGGATGACCTGGCACCCGGCCTGCTCGACCATGTAGCGGAACCGGTCCGGGGGTTCGTTCTGGTGCAGCGGGACGTAGGCGCCGCCGGCCTTGAGGATGCCGACCAGCGCGACCACCATCTCGAACGAGCGCTCGAAGAACACCCCTACCGCGGCCTCCATGTGCACGCCGAGGTCGCGCAGGTGGCGGGCGAGCAGGTCGGCGCGCCGGTCGAGGTCCAGATAGGTCATGTCCTTCCCGTCGAAGCGCAGGGCGACCGCGTCGGGCCTGCGGCGCACCTGCTCGTCGAAAAGGTCGGTGATGGTCGCGCCCCGCCACTCTGAACTGAGATCCTGCACCGCGTCCACGTCGCTATGCTGCACCGCAGTTTCCACCCTTCGATTGTCCGGCAGAGTCGCGCCGCATGGGCAGAACCACATGCGGGCGACAAGAATCGAGCTTTATGTCCCGCCACCGTTTCGTCAATAGCGTCCCGACGTGGTCCCGCGTCCACGGGCGGTGGAGGTGGCCAGGCACTTGCCCGCGGCTGGCGTGATCGAGCGGGTTATGGCAGTCTGATCGGCGAAGCGGGTTTCCTGATTGTCGGACCGTCCCGAGCGGCTCACTTCTTTGCCGGACGTTCGCGCGGCCTTAATGGTGGAGACCGAATAAATGCTGACGGCGAATGAGCACGATGGCTAAGCACCCCTGGTTTCCCTTCGGAACGGGCCCGGAGGCGCCGGTCCGGCTGCTCACCCTCCCGCACGCCGGCGCCGGCGCGGCCGTCTTCCGGGACTGGGGGCGGGGGATGCCCGGCGGGGTCGCCGTCTGCCCGGTCCAACCGCCGGGAAGGGAGGGGCGGTACGCGGAGGCGCCGTTCGACCGGGTCGCACCGCTGGTGCGGGAGCTCGCCGAGCAGATCACCGCGTCGGTGAGCGTGCCGTACGCGGTGCTCGGCCACAGCACCGGGGCGCTCTGCGCCTACGAGGTAGTTCGCGAGCTGCGGCGCACCGGTGGCCCGCTCCCGGCGCACCTGTTCGTCTGCGGGCGCGCGGCACCGCAGGTGCCGCCCGTCCGGCACGAGGTGGCCGATCTGCCGGTGGCGGAGCTGGCGGCGTTCCTGCGCGAACTGGAGGGCACTCCGGAGGGGATGCTGTCGGATCACCGCGTGCTGGAATGGATGCAGCCGATCCTGGTCGCCGATCTCGCGGTCAACGAGTGCTACACGTTCCAGCCGGAGGCGCCGCTGGACATCCCGATCACGGCGTTCGTCGGCCGTGCCGACCCCGTCGCGGGGGAGGAACTGATGGAGCTCTGGCGGTCCGAGACCGCCGCCGGGTTCCGGCTGCACGTGCTCGACGGCGGCCATTTCGCCATGTTCGACCACGCGGCGTTCGTGCACGCCGAAATCGCGGGCGCGCTGCTGGACGAGGCGGCGCCCGCAGTGCCGGACCCGGACGGCCCGCAGCAGCGCCTGCCGCACGGGTAGAGCCTGCTCCAAATGGCCCGCGGATTGGCCGTCGGAATTGTGCTCGAAGACCAGGATGAGCGCGAACCAGAGGTGGTGTTTGGTCTATGGCGGATTTACCGGCTAAGAAACCGAAGTGGCTGCTGCGCAGTCCCGACCCGGACGCCGGGGTGCGCCTCTTCTGCTTCCCGTACTCGGGATCCGGGGCCACGATGTACGAGCGTTGGCCGCGGCGCCTCGGCGATATCGAGATATGCCTCGTCCAGCCGCCGGGGCGGCAGAACCGGATCCGGGAGCCGCACTACGAGACCTACGAGCACCTCGCCGAAGAGCTGATCGAGTTCCTGGTGCCGTACCTCGACCGGCCGTTCGCGTTCTTCGGCCATTGCAGCGGTGCCCTGCCCGGAGTGGAGGTCACCCGGCAGCTCGCCGCGGCGCGCCTGCCGCTGCCGCGGCGCCTGTTCGTGTCCGCGCAGGTCGCCCCGCACGACGGCCCGTACGGCGGGCTCCTTGAGAAGGACCGCGACGGGCTCCGGGAGACGCTGGCCGAGCTGATCACCAACATGGGCGGCACGCCCGACGACACCCTCCTCGATTTCGGGCTGGACCTGCTGATCCAGGACGTCGAGGCGAACAAGAAGTACGTCGTGCCGGAGGTGCTGGACATCCCCTGCGGAATCACCGCGATCGGCTGGAGCGACGATCGCGAGATCCCGCTGTCGCTCATGGGGGGCTGGAACGCGGTGACGGCGGACTGCCGTCAGGTGATGCTCGACGGCGGCCATTTCGCCTTCCTGGCCGCGCCCCAGGCCCTGCTGGACCTGATCGCCGGCGACCTGTCCGCGGGCGACTGACCACCGGCGGCTGGCCACCGGCGGCTGACCGGGGGCCGGGTGTCTAGATTGGGGTCATCCAGCCTCGGGTGTCGGGGACGCGTCCGCGCACGACGTCCATCATCGTCCGCTGGAGGGCCTGGGTGACGGGGCCGAAGGCACCACCGCCGATCTTGCGCCCGTCGATCTCCGGGATCGGGAGTAGTTCGGACGCCGTCCCGGTGCTGAACACCTCGGAGGCGCCGAGCAGGTCGTCGGTGCCGAGATCGCGCTCGACCACCTCGTAGCCCAGGTCGGCGGCCAGCCGCATGACGGTGTCGCGGGTGATGCCGGGCAGGAGCGACCGGGACGCGGGCGGGGTGGAGACGACGGAGCCGTGGACGGCGAAGATGTTCTCCCCGGTCGCCTCGCACACCATGCCGTCCTCGTCGACGAAGATCGCCTGCGCGAAGCCGCGCCGCTTGGCCTCGGAGTACGCGACGACGCTCAGCAGGTAGTGCCCGCACGCCTTCGCCTTGTAGAGGTCGGCGTGCGTCTTGGGCCTGCGGTGGCTGGAGAAGGTGGCGGTGGTGCCCTCCTCCCGGTTGCGGTCGGAGTAGCCCGACCAGGCGAACGCGATCACCGCGGTGTGGGTGTCGTTGAGCCAGTGCGCGAAGATGATGTTCGGTTCGCCGACGTACACCAGCGGCCGGACGTAGGCGTCGGCGAGGCCGTTGGCCTCGATCGTGCGGCGGGCCGCGTCGACCAGCGCCTCCTCGGTGTGCTCGATCGGGATCGACAGGGCCGCGGCCGAGTCGCGCAGCCGCCGCATGTGCTCGCCCGCGCGGAACATGGCCCGGCCGCCGTCCTCCTGGCGGTAGCAGCGGATGCCGTCGAAGGCCCCGAAGCCGTAGTGCAGGGTATGGGTCAGCAGGTGGGCGCGCGTGGTGTCGGAGCGCACGAGCTCGCCGTCCAGCCACAGGGTCTCGGCCGCTTCGATCACCAGGACTCCTCGGGTGCGTGGTCTCGGATGGTCAGCTCGACGCCGGCGCCGAGGGGGAGGGTGTGGGAGCAGGCGCCCGGCACCTTGCGGACGTGCTCGACGTAGGCGCGCATCTGCTCGGCGGTGGCCTCGGGCTCGAGGATGTTGTCCGCCACGACCACCCCGCCCGCCGCGAGCCGGGGCCAGACGAGGTCGAACTCGCGGATGTAGAGGTCCTTCCAGTGGTCGATGAGCACCAGGTCGAAGGGATAGGGCAGCTCCGGGACGATCTCGGCGGCGTCGCCGTGCTCGATCCGCACCACCCCGGCGAACCCCGCGTCGGCGACGTTGCGCCGCAGCTCGGCGACCTTGCCGGCATCGGTCTCGATCGTGACGAGCGAGCCGCCGGTGTCCGCGACGGCGTCGGCCAGCCAGATCGTGGAGTAGCCGACCGACCCGCCGATCTCGACGACCCGCCGTGCCCGGCCGCGCCGGACCAGCGTGTTGAGCAGCCGCCCGACGTCGGGCCCGACGTCCAGCATCAGCCGTGGCGCGGCGGCGCGGGTGTACCGGGCGCCCTGCGCGTTCAGCGTGTCCAGCTCGGGCCGCTCCCGCGCGGAGCGTTCTTCGAGGCGGGCCAGCACGCGGCCCGCGTCGGTCGCCATGACCATTCGCTCACCTTCTCTCGGCTACCCGGCCGGGGCCGTGCCGCCGGACCGGAACTGTCCTAACCTGACCGCCATGAGGATGTGCATCATGCATCCGCGGCTCGGCGACGAGCTCCGCGCACACCTCGACGGCCGGCTGCCCGGGGTCACGGTCGACGTCGTCCACGACGATCGCGGAGACCCGCCCGGGTTCGGCCGCTACGACGTCCTGGTCGCCAACGCGCTCCCGCCGGGACTGCTGGCCCGCGGCGCCCGGCTGCGGTGGCTCCAGCTCACCAGCGTCGGCACCGACCAGCTCGCCGCCGGGCGGCCGCGCCCGGGGCTGATCGTCACGAACGCGGGCGCCATCCCGGCGCGGGCCGTCGCCGAGTTCGCGCTGATGGGGATGCTCGCCCTGGCCAAGGAGGCCCCGGCGCTGGTGCGCGGGCACGACGCCCGCGGCTGGCGGCTCCCCGACGCGCGGCTGCTGGCCGGGGGCACGCTGGTGCAGGTCGGTCTCGGCCGGGTGGGCACCGAGATCGCCCGCCGGGCGCGCGCCTTCGACATGCGCGTGGTAGGCGTGACCCGGACCGGGCGGGAGTCCGCCGCGGCCGACCTGACCGTGCCCGCCGCCGCCCTGCCGGACGTGGCCCGCGACGCCGACCATCTCGTCGTGGCGGTGCCCGGCGGGGACGGGACGCGCGGGCTGGTCGGCGCGCGTGTGGTGGCCGCGCTGCCCGCGACCGCCTGCCTGATCAATGTCGCGCGGCCGGAGGTCGTGGACACCGCCGCGGTCGTCGCGGCGCTGCGCGGCGGGCGGTTGCGCGGGGCGCTGCTGGACGTGCACGACCACGAGCCCCTCCCTTCCGACAGCCCGCTGTGGAGCACCAGGGGCCTGTGGGTCACTCCGCACGCCGCGTTCTGCTATCCGGGTGAGGCGGCCGACCTCGCCGATCTGATCGCCGGCAACCTGCGCCGGCTGCGGGAGGGCGGACCGCTGCGCAACCTCGTCACCGCTCCGGCTCCCGCCCCCCGCTGAGCGGGCCGTCCCGCATGGCGCCGTCCCGCGTCGCGCCGTCGAGCGTCGCGCCCGAGGCGGCCACCGCCTCCGGGGGACCGGCCGGCTCGCCGTCCTCCGCGCCGCGCGGCGGCCGCTCCCAGGTCGCGAGGACGACGCCGACCAGCGTCACCGCCGAGCCGAAGACCTGCCAGCCGCTCAGCGACTCGTCGAAGATCGGGACGGCCAGCATGGCCCCGAAGACCGGGACCAGGTAGAGGAACACGTTGGTCTTGGCCACCCCGACCTGGCGGAAGCAGTAGTACCAGGCGATGATGTTGTAGACGAACCCGATGACACCGCCGTAGGCGACGCCGAGCCAGCTCGCCGCGGACGCCTCGGTGAAGGTCTCCGGCGAGCCGATCAGGCCCGGCGCCGCCAGCAGCACCAGCGGCACCGTGCCGATCAGGCAGCTCCAGGTCGCGACCGCCGGTGGCGGCAGCCGCCGCATCGCGAACTTGCTGATGATCGCGTAGACCGCGAACAGCAGCACCGCCACGATCATCAGGATCTCGCCCCGCCAGTCGTCGGAGCTCTTCTCGCTCGCGCGGTCGGTGGGCAGGATCCGCATCAGCCACAGCATGCCGACCCAGCCCGCCGCGATCCCGACGATCTGCCGCACCGCGATGCGCTCCCGCAGCACCAGCCAGGCCAGCGCCAGCGAGGCGGCCGGGATGATCATCTCGATCAGCCCCGCCTCGGACGCCGGGATCAGCTCCAGCGACCTGAAGAACAGGATGTTGTAGATGCAGATCCCCACCAGCCCGGTGCCGATCAGCCACGGCACGTCCCGCCGCTCGGGCCGCGGCCAGCGCCCGAGGAGCGGGAGCAGGACGACCAGCGCCAGAAGGTAGCGCATGGCGTTGGCCTCCACCGGAGTGAAGCTGTCCAGCGCGTACCGTCCGGCGATCAGGTTGCCGGCCGCCGTGACCGGCACCGAGACCAGCAGAACGAGCATCTTCCAGTTCAAGAGGGCGTCCTCGGTGGTGGAGCGGGAGCGTGCGGTCCCGGCGGGGATCCGCGGCCAGGGGACGGTCAGGTGCCGGAGGACCCGGCGTTGATCGTCTCCCAGGCGGGGTGGCGCTTGAGGATGATCTCCCGGTAGAGGCCCCACTGGTACATGCGGCGCGCCTGGATGGAGCGCCACACCGCGAGCCGCACCCGGTGCTGCAGGTCGCCGGTGACCGCGTACTTGCGCAGCAGGTTCGCGGCCTCCTCGGCGTGCTGGTCGTCGCCTCCGTAGTCGTTCTCCAGCCGCTCGTCGCCGGCGTGGATGCGGAAGACCTCCAGCGCCTCGTCGTCCAGGTCGAACTGGGCGCTGAGCGCACGCGCGATCTGCCGGAACCGGTTGGGAATGGTCAGCTCGATGGCGAAGCTGCCGGCCGCGAGCCCTTCGAGCCAGTGGTAGTCGCGCACCAGGTGCTGGCGGTACTCGACGTACACCAGCGTCTCGGGGTAGGGCTCGGTGAACTCCATCTCCTCGTCGCTGACGCCCAGCGCGTTGCCGAGCTTGCGGACGGTGACGGGATGCTCGCGCGCCGGGTTGAACTCGCCGAGCTCCTCGGCGAGGTTGGCGCCCATGAACTGCCGGGCGTCGTAGAAGTAGGTGGCGTTGGCGCATATCTGCGCGATCACGGAGGGGAAGATCCGCGCGTCGATGTACCACTGCTTGACCCATTCGCGGACGCCCTCGAGCGGCACCTGCTGGGCGATGAGGCGCTCGTAGAACGGCCCGATGTTGGCCGCCGCCGAGTTCATGACCTCGTCGGTCAGCTCCTTGACGAACTGCTCGGGCGGCAGCGCGGCCGGCACCGGGTCGGTCAGCCGGGTCGTCGGCGTGCCGATGGGGGCGTGGTCGAGCTCGTGGTGCAGCTTGTCCTCGTGACGGTCGCGAACCTGGCGGACGGTCTCGCGCTCTTGATGAGCTTCCAGCGTCATGGATGTGCTCCCTGCTCTTGCGCGGTCACTTGCCTGTCTGTGTCTGCCTGCGATCTGTCGTGGGCCTGCGAGCCGGTGGGTGCGGCCGGGTGATCCGGCCCTTCGTGTCATCTGGGGCGTGTTGTTGGAGCGGTTCGTGTCGGCTAGGGCGATGGGACGGCGGCGGCCCCCTCGCGTGCGGCCCCCTCGCGTGCGGCCCCCTCGCGTGCGGCGACCCGTTCGGCGCTCACCCGCGCGGCCGCCCGCGGGAGGGACAGCCCGTCGGCGGCCGCCCGGTCGCTGACCGCCGCGTGGGCCGCCCGGATGCGATCGCGCACCTCCTGATGGAGCGCGTCGGCCAGGGCGTCGGCGTCCTTGGCGTCCTGGGCGTGACCGGTGAGGACGGCCCCGGTGGCGATCGCGCCGCCCGCGTTGGCGACGATCCCGGGGAGGACCGTGGTCCCGCGCGCCTCGAACGCGGCCAGCGCCGCGGGAGTGCTGGGATCGTTGGCGCCCTCGGCGATCAGCCGCGCCGAGATGCGCGGCACGTCGCGCTCGTCCACGGCGTGGGAGCGGGCGGCGAGCACCAGGATGTCCGCGGGGACGTCGAGCAGCCGGTCCGGATCCGCGCCGGTGGTGAGGCCGGGGGGCAGCGCGGCCCGGTCGATGACGCCGGTGGGGTCGGTCGCCGCGACCAGGTCGGGCAGCGGGAGCCCGGCCGGGTGGCTGATCACGCCGAGCCGGTCGGAGACCGCGACGACGCGATGCCCGCGGGCGTGCAGGTGGACCGCCGCCGCGCGCCCGACCGTCCCGAAGCCCTGGACGGCGGCGGTCGAGGCCGGGGCGCCGGGCGGACGGGCCGCCGTGATCGCCTCGGCGATCCCGAACCCGGTGATCTGGGAGCACCGCTCCCACAGCTCCGCCCACGAGCAGGGCAGCAGCGCGGTGTCGCCGGACTTGGCGACCTCGTACCCGGCGGCCTCGAAGATGAGCCCCCGGTCCCGGTAGCCGATGCCCTGGTCGCTGCCGACGTAGATGCCGCCCTTGAGCAGCGGCGCCATGCGGGTCCCGAAGGCGCGCAGCCGCCCGTCCCGCTCCTCGCCGGGCGGCAGGTCGCTCACGATGCCGCCCTTCGCGCCGCCGATCGGCAGGTCGGCGAGCGCCAGCTTGCGCGTCATCTGACGGGCGAGCCCGGCCAGCTCGGCGGGGGTGACGTCGGGTGTCATGCGCACCCCGCCCATCGCTTTTCCCGCGACCAGGGTGTCGACGATTACATACGCTTCTAATCCGGAATTGCCATCGCTCAGGGTGGTGACGATAGCGCCAGTCATTCAGCCTCCGAAGCGTGACGAAAAGACTCCCCCGAGCGATCAGACGCCTTTTGCAAGGCACGTGAGAGTCTTGTCCGGGCCGTTTCCCGTGTCAAGATACTTCCGCGGCGGGGGTGTGGCCCGGCCGGAGCTTGAATATTGGACGACCGATAAATCGTCCACTGGTCAGAGGCAGGTGTAAGAGGCCGGCCGAAATCGGTAAGGAACGATCTTGGCGGGCGCGTATCGGCCCCGAGCGGAACGCGCGGGCGCGCTGATCTGGTGATTTCCCTTCGGCCGCCGGCATGGCCCCGGGTGCTCAGAAAACCTTTCCCGGGTTGAGGATCCCCGCGGGATCGAAGGCGTGCTTGATCGCCCGGTGCAGCGCGAGGCCGTCGGGCCCGAGCTCGCGTCCGATCCACCGCCGCTTGAGCGCGCCCACGCCGTGCTCCCCGGTCAGCGTGCCGCCGAGCCCGAGCGCGGTGGTGAAGACCTCGTCGGCCGCCGTCCACACCGCCTCCGGCACGTCGGGGGCCCCGGCCTCGCCGCGGTCGAACACGAAGACCGGGTGCAGGTTGCCGTCGCCCGCGTGCGCCACGGTCAGGATGGTGACACCGTGCCGGTCCGCGGCCGCCTCGATCGCCTCGAACATCTCGGCCAGCCTGGAGCGCGGGACGCACACGTCCTCGACGAGGCACGCGCCCAGCCGCTCCGCCGCCGGGTAGGCGAGGCGCCGCAGCTCCAGCAGCGCCACGGCCTCCTGCGGGTCGCTCGACACCTCGGTGTGGGCCGCCCCGGCCCGCTCGCAGCACCGGGCGATCTCGGCGGCCGGTCCCCGCGGATCGGCGGCATCGGACTGCGCGATCAGCACCGCGCCGGTGTCCGGGTCGAGGTCGATGCGCTTCCACGCGTCGATCGCGCGCAGCGTCGGCCGGTCGATCAGCTCCAGCAGGCTGGGTTGCACCCCGGCCGCGACGATCCCGGCGACCGCGTCCGCCGCCCGGCGCGTGGACGCGAACAGCGCCAGGACCGTCGCCGGGGCGGGCGGGACCGGACGCAGCCGCAGGGTCGCCGCCGTGATCACCCCCAGCGTCCCCTCGGAACCGACGAGCAGGCCGGTCAGGTCGTACCCGGTGACGCCCTTCACGGTGCGCCCGCCGGTGTGGACCACCCGGCCGTCCGCGAGCACGGCCTCGAGCCCGAGCACCGAGTCGCGCGTCACCCCGTACTTCACGCACCGCAGCCCGCCCGCGTTGGTCGCGAGGTTCCCGCCGATCGTGGAAATCTCGTGGCTGGACGGGTCGGGCGCGTACATCAGGCCGTGGGCGCGCGCCGCCCGGTCGAGATCCGCCGTGATCACCCCCGGCTCGGCGACGGCGAGCGCGTTCGCGGGATCGACCTCCCGGACGGCGTCCATCCCGCTGAGCGAGAGCACCACGCACCCGTCCACCGCGAGGGCCCCGCCCGAAAGCCCGGTGCCCGCGCCGCGCGGCACGACCGGGACCCGGTGCCGGTTCGCCCAGCGGAGCGTGGCGACCACGTCCGCCGCCTCCCGCGCGCGGACGACCGCGCCCGGGACCCCCGGTTCCAGAAACGTCCGGTCACGGGCGTACGAGGCCACCACATCGGGATCGGCGACCACCCGCCCCGCGGGCAGCAGCCCGGCCAGCTCCTCGAAATCCGCCATGTGACCTCCGCGTTCACTGAAGTGCGGCGCTTGACAAATCTTGGGTTCCACGGCCCGGCAGCGTCCAACCCGGCCCACGCAGACAGCGATCCGGACCTTACAACCAGGGCTGTTTCGGCCGCCGCCCCCGCCTCCGCCACTGGTCGCGAATTGCGCTCTGCCGATGCTCGAATATTTCAGGGCACGGAAAGAGGAGGGTCGCGTAACCGCAGGCCTTCCCAAAATATCGGCACGTGCCCTCGCCGAGCGGCGCGGGCAGATCACGGAACCGGACCGAGGATTCGGTGCCCCGGCTCACCACATTCACCGTCGCCGGCGACGGTGACCTTGGCCCCGGCGCCTCGACACCGCGGCCCGGCACCGAGCCCGGCCACACCCCCTGCTCGGCGTCACCCTCAGCCCGCGAGTGTGACGACTATCACCACAACCTTTTCGGCTGGAATTGTGATCTTGCGTGTTCGGAACCGGTCCCGGAAGGCTCGAACCAAACGGCTTGTGCCGTCATCGTATGAAGGCGTACGGGGACACGGGTTCACGAGCTGAAAGTCGAGTAGGCCACCGTGTCGTAATGGAGTGGAAATGCGACTCGGAAAAGCCGCTGTCTTCGGTCTCGTCGTCGGCGCCATGACGGTGGGGCTCGCCGCGCCCGCGATGGCCGACCCCGGCGACGTGGTCGTGCAGCCGAAGCAGGCCCGCCCCGGCGACAAGATCACCGTCGTCGGGAAGAAGTGCGCCGTCGACGGGACGGCCGGCTCGCTGGCGTTCGTGGGCGGGGCCGTCCCGCTGAACGGCGCGGAGGAGGTCGACGGGCGGGCCGGCCTGGCGACCATCAAGAACGACACCTTCCCGGGCACCTACACCATCCTGGTCAGGTGCGGCGGCCACAGGTCGGTCGGCGAGATCGTGGTCGTGGACGGCAAGGCGCGGCCGAAGGCGGCGACGCCCACCCCGCAGGGCGGCGCCGGGACCGGGTTCGGGGGCGGCGCGGGCGGTGCCGACACCGTGCTGCTCGCCGGTGGCGGCGTCCTGCTGCTGGGCGGGCTCGGCATCGGCGCCATGGCCGTCCGCCGGCGCGGCGACCTCGCCGCGTAATGACGGAATTCCGGTGGCCGCCCCTTTCGGAGGCCGCCACCGGAGCCATTCTCGGGAATTGCCGCCAGTGAGGGTGGAGGGGAAATGCGCGGGTTGCTGACGCTGACGGTCGCCCTGCTGGCCGCCGGGCTGGTCATGGTCGGGCTGGGGCTGCGCGGCGACGGCGGCCCGCCGCAGCCGCCCGCGTGGGCGGCGGTGCCCAGGGCGGTCGAGCACCACGGGCCGGTGCTCGACCGCTCGGTGCCCGTCGAGGTGGCCGTGCCCTCGATCGGGGTCCGGGCCCCGCTGGCCCGGCTGGGGCTGGCGGGTGACGGCTCCGTCGAGGTGCCGCCGGCCGATCGCCTGAACGAGGCGGGCTGGTACGACCGCGGCCCTACCCCGGGAGAGCGCGGCGCGGCCGTCCTCCTCGGCCATGTCGACTCGGCGAAGGGCGCCGCCGTCTTCTACGAGCTGGGACGGCTGCGTCCCGGGCACCGCATCGAGGTGACCCGCCGGGACGGCAGGACCGCCGTCTTCACCGTCGAGTCCGTGGAGCGCGTCGCCAAGGAGCGGTTCCCCACCGGCCGCGTCTACGGGCCGCTCGACCACGCCGGGCTCCGGCTGGTCACCTGCGGCGGTCCGTTCGACGAGAGCAGCCGCAGCTACCGCGACAACATCATCGTCTACGCCGCCCAGACGGCGGTCCGGCAGGCCGCCGCGCGGTGAGCGCCGCGGCTCCTCGGAGTGCTCACCTGCCGCCTTCCGCCATGCTCTTGGCGGTCTGGCCGCCCAGCGAGTCGCCGCCGACCTCCGCGTTGTGCGCGTGCGCGAGGTGGTGCAGCCCGAACACCGAGTCCATGCCGGCCCGCATGCCCATCAGGTCCTCGGCCTGGTTGATCGCCTTCTTCGTCAGCGCGAGCCCGAACCTCGGCATCGCCGCGATCCGCTCGGCCAGGCCCAGGGCCTCGGCCTCCAGGTCGTCGCGCGGTACCACCCGGTTCACCCAGCCCAGCTCGCGGGCGCGTGCGGCGGGCATCCGGTCGCCGGTGTACAGGAACTCCCGCGCCACCCGCGGCGGCATCACCCACGGGTGCGCGAAGTACTCCACGCCGGGGATGCCCATCCGCACCACCGGATCGGCGAAGAACGCGTCGTCCGACGCCACGATCAGGTCGCAGCACCACGCCAGCATCAGGCCGCCCGCGACGCAGGCGCCCTGCACCATCGCGATCATCGGCTTGGGCAGCTCGCGCCAGCGGCGGCACATCCCCAGGTACACCTCGGACTCCCGCGCGTACCGGCTCTCGCCGCCGGACGTGCCCACGTGGTCCCACCACAGCGACGCCCGCCGGTCGAAGCTCTGGTCCGCGTCGCGGCCCGGCGTGCCGATGTCGTGACCGGCCGAGAAATGCGGGCCCGCACCCGCCAGGACGACCACTTTCACCTCGTCGTCGTCCGCCGCCCGGTAGAACGCCGCGTCGAGTTCGTAGGTCATCGCCGAGTTCTGCGCGTTGCGGTATTCCGGGCGGTTCATCGTCACCACCGCGACCGGGCCGCGCCGCTCGTACCGGACCGTCTGCTCAGCCATGGGTGACCTCTCTCCAGGGATGCCGGTCATGGGCAGTAACATGACAATCTTCTACAAGATTGCTAACTTGCATAGGGTTATCGAACGACGTTCTGGTCACACGGAGGGCGCTGGAGCGGACGACGGTGCCTCATGAGACCCGGCCCTTGAGCCGCCTGGAGGAGACCATGGCGACCGGGCCGGGGGTCGAGGCGTACCGCATGGTGTTGGCGAGATGCACGCGGGCGAAGGCCTCCAGCCGTTCGGCGTCGCCCCGCTCGATCAGCTGCATGATCCGCTCGTGCGCCCGGATGCCGGTCTCGCGCCTGGCCACGTCGGGGAAGTCGCCCGCCTCCAGGGCCTCGGCGGCCCACGCCTGCTCCTGCGACGACCAGAGGGACTCCAGCGCGCCGGCGACCAGGATGAGCGTCTGGTTGCCGCACAGCTGGACCAGCGCCTCGTGGAACCTCCGCGTGACCCGGGTGAACTCCACCTCGTCGTCGACCGCCGCGAGGGTCTGCTCATGGATCAGCTTGAGGTGCGGCAGCACCTCGGTGGCGCGATCCTCGCGGGCGGCGCAGAGCGCCACGCACACCGGCTCCAGCTGTTTGAGCGCGTCGCCCAGATCGCTGTACGGGACGCCCCGGAACTGCATGACCAGGCCGATCATGTACGCGGCGCCGGCGGCGTCGGGCACGTGCACGATGGCACCGCCCCGGTTGCCCCGCTGCACGGTGATCAGGCCCTCGGCCTCCAGGATGCCCAGTGCCTCCCGCAGCGAGGGCTTGCTGACCTCGAACTCCCGGAGCAGCTCGTCCTGGGCGGGCAGCGCGTCGCCGTCCTTGAGCTCGCCCCGCAGGATGCGGTCGCGCAGGAGGGAGGCGACCATCTCGGCAAGCCGCGGCTGGTGGAGCTGCACCTTCGACCTCCATGGGCGGCGCGTAAACGATCTCGGTGATCCCAGGTCCCGGGACCCGCTGAACGCAACCACCCTAAGTATACTATCTTCTAAAAGATAGACGCCAGGCCAGGCTAATCACCTTTCACCCTTTTCGCCTTTTTCTCTTTCTTCTTGCCCGGCTTATCTTTCTTCTTTTCTTTTCCGGGAGGGCCCTTCGGCTTCTTCTCGGAAGGATCGTCCGGCTTCTTGTGCTGCTTGCCGCTCAGGACCTTCTCGCAGTAGCCAGCGACCTTCGCGTGGCCGCCCGCGGCGGCGACCAGCGGGGCGAACTCCGCGGCGGAGGAGCGCGGCGGCACCGTCGGCTTCCTGCCCCGTCCGGGCCTTTCGAGGGCGAGGAAGCTGCGGCAGAGCCCCGCCAGCGCCGACGAGTGCGGCGTCCCGGGGGCCGTGGACGCGCCGGGTGGGCCGTGCCGCGGCTGCCCGGGCGGCGGAGCGGGACGGGTGGCCTTCGTGGTGGCGGGCGGCGAGGCCGGGGCCGGCGAGCGCGGTGGCGACTCCAGGACGGGCAGATGACCGGTGTTCGCGGCCAGGGCGGCGCCGCCCGCGGCCGTGCCGGCGACCGCCAGAGCGATGACCACCTTGGCGGTGACGATCTCCAGCAGCGCCCGGTGCGCCGTCCGGCCGAGACGACCCCGGCGTCGCGATTCGAGCCGGGCCTGCCGGAAGGCGGCCGCCGCCGCGTCCTCGCCCCTGAGTTCCCGGGCGGTCGGCGGCGCGGTGGCGGCGGCGAGCAGGCCCGCGACGGGATGCGTGGCCGTCTCCGGGTCTCGCCAGATGCCTGTCAGCAGGTCTTCGGCGGTGTCCTCGTCGAGGTCCCGGGCCGCGTTCCGGTCGCTGGGATGGCGATCAAAGCTCATGGGCGGTTCACCTCGGCTCCCGGCTCGTCCCCCGCCCGCGGTGGGGCGCCGGCGCGCTCCAGGCGGTCGGCCAGGTTCCGCAGGCCCTGGTGGGTGGTCGTCTCGATCGCCTCGGCGGTCCTGCCGAGGATCTCGGCCGCCTGGCGGGTGTTCAGGCCCATCACGACACGGAGCAGCACGGCCTCGCCCTGGTCGGCGGGCAGGCCCGCGATGAGCGCGATCGCGGCGTCGGTGGACGGCGGCTCGGTGGCCCGGTCGGCGTCGCCGGAGTCGCCCGCCGGCGCGGGCTGCTGCCGGCTCGTCGGCGCGCCCGGGTCGCGCCCGCGCAGGTTCTCCAGGGCCCGGCCGCGGCCGATCACCGTGATCCAGCCGCGGAAGCGCTGGAAGTCGCCGCGGAAATCGCCGAGCCCCTGCGTGATCTCCTGCCAGGTCTGCGCCGCCACCTGGTCGGCGGCCTCGCCGACCAGCACGGACAGGTAGCGCACCAGCCGCGGCTGGACGGCCCGGTATAACCGCCGGAAGGCGTCCTGATCTCCGCGCTGCGCCGCGCGCAGGGCGGCGGACAAGCGCTTGTCGGTCCTGGCCACGTCCGTTCCCACCGCTCGATCGCCCTCCAAGGGACCGCCATGGGCGTCGCCCGCGCATCACGGGCGCAAACTGGTGACGTCAGGCAAATGTCCAGACTAGTGATACCAAGGCGGCAGCGGCCACAGGACCACTTCGCCACAAAACGGGTCAGGTGCGGCGGCGGAGGAGGTAGGTGTCCATGATCCAGCCCTTGCGGGCGCGGGCCTCGGCGCGGGCGGTGCGGATGCGGCCCGCGACCTCGGCGACCGGGCCCTCGATGAGGATCTCGTCGGGCGTGCCGAGGTAGGCGCCCCAGTAGATGTGGAAGTCGTCGCCGGCGCCGGCGAAGGAGCAGGCGGCGTCCAGCATGACGAGGACGTCGTCGGCGGTGGCGCCCTCGTCGGCGAGGCGGCGGCCCGTGGTGATGTGGACGGGCCGCCCGACGCGGGTGAGGGCGACGCGGTGGCGGGCGGTGAGCGCGGAGATGCTGCTGATGCCGGGGACGACCTCGTACTCGACCTCGGCGCGGACCTCGGCGTCGATCCCGTCCAGGGCGGCGAGCGTGCTGTCGTAGAGGCCGGGGTCGCCCCAGACGAGGAGCGCGCCGGTCTGCCCGTCGGCGAGCTCCTCCGCGATGAAGGACTCGTAGATCCGGGCGCGGCGGGACCGCCAGTCCTCGACGGCGGCGGTGTAGGCCGGGGCCGTGCGGTCGCGTTCGGGGTCGGCGGCCTCGACGATCCGGTACGGCTCGCGGCCGTGCGCGGCGATGAGGTCGCGGCGGAGCCGGACCAGGTCGTCCTTGGCCTCGCCCTTGCCGACGAGGAGGAAGACGTCGGCGGCGGCGATGGCCTTGGCGCCCTGGAGGGTGAGGTGGTCGGGGTCGCCCGCGCCGATGCCGATGAGCAGGAGCCGCTTCACCCGGCCAAGTGTGCCAGAACTGCTGCTATAGGCTTGTCGTCGCATTTCGGTCGGCTCGCCCCGGAGGGC
>NZ_SMJX01000665.1 GCF_004348535.1 Actinomadura sp. KC216 | reverse complement strand
CCGGCTCCGGTGGTTGAGGGCGCCGAGCTCGTTCGATCGGCGTGCGGTTGGCCACCGCCCACCCCACGCACTTCGCGGGAAATCCACATCGCTCTTGGGTCCCATTCTCAGGTTCCATGGCCACTCCCGGGATTGCAGAGACGCGGACGCACGGCACCGACTGGGCGCCGCCGCCGTCAACCTCTCCGCCAGCGTCACCGACGTCATCGCGCTCCCCGGCGGCGACCGCGACCGCCGCATGCCCCGTATCCGATCCCTCGGACTGCCCGTACACGACGCCGGGTAGCTCGGCGCGCCGGACATATCGCCAGCCGCCGAAGCCCGACCCTCGACGGGCTGGACGCCTATCCCGCCTACTACGCGCACATGGGCGCCCGCAACACCACCGGCGCCGACCTGATCGACCTCACCCCGGCGCACGCCGCCCGCGCCGCCGAGCTGCGCGAACGCATCGCCGCCGGTGAGTGGGTCGTGGACCTGCGCTCCCGCAAGGCGTTCGCGCAACGGCACCTCGCCGGGACGCTGAGCTTCGGCCTGGACGGCCCGATGCCGACCTGGCTCGCCTGGATGGCC
>NZ_SMJX01000072.1 GCF_004348535.1 Actinomadura sp. KC216 | reverse complement strand
CCCCACCTGCGGGCGCCCCACCGAGGTGGTGTTCATCGGCCCGGTCATCCTCGCCGACCTCACCGAGGTCAACGCGTGGCGCTGCCGCGCCTGCCCCGCCGACTGGTGCATCCCCGTGACGCACTGGTCCGTCACCGACGGCCCCGACTGCCCGTTCTGCCACAGCCACGACACGTGCTGGGCAGCGCTGGCCCCAGACGTCCCCGGCGACCTGTGGGGCTGCGAGCGCGGACACGAGTTCGTCCTCACCCCGGACGGGGTCGTGATCACGCCCGGCAACGAGGACCTGTCGGACTGGGCACCGGTCTGGCCGCCCCACAAGCGCGACCCCAAGGACGGCGATGCCGCATGAGCGCCCGCAGCGCGATCGAGTGGACCGACGCCACCTGGAACCCGGTGACCGGCTGCACGAAGGTCTCGCCGGGCTGTGACCACTGCTATGCCGAGACGTTCGCCGAACGGTGGCGGGGGGTGCCCGGCCACCACTTCGAGCGCGGTTTCGACCTGGTGCTTCGGCCCGAGCGGCTCGGCCAGCCGCTCACGTGGCGGGCGCCGCGGCGGGTGTTCGTCAACTCCATGTCCGATCTGTTCCACCCCGGCGTCCCGGTCGAGTACATCGCCCGCGTGTTCGCCGTCATGCTCGCCGCGCCCCGGCACACCTTCCAAGTCCTCACCAAGCGGCACGCCCGGATGCGATCCCTGCTGCGCGACCGCCGGTTCACCGCCGCGGTGTACGAGCGTGCCGCCGCCGATCACGGGCTGGACCCCGTCCCGGCGCCGTTGCAGCGGTGGCCGCTGCCGAACGTCTGGCTCGGGGTGTCGGCCGAGAACCAGCGGTGGGCCGAGATCCGTGTCCCCGCGCTGGTCGAGACCCCGGCCGCGGTGCGGTTCGTGTCCGCCGAACCGCTGCTGGGGCCGATCGACCTGATCCGGGCGGTGTGGACGTGCGGCAGCCAACGCGGCCACGGTCTCACCGCCTCCTACGTCCGTTGGGGCTGCTGCGACCGGTTCCACGGCCTGGACTGGGTCATCACCGGCGGCGAGTCCGGCCCTCGCGCCCGGCCTGCGCATCCCGACTGGTTCCGGTCCCTGCGGGACCAGTGCGCCGCCGCCGGGGTGGCCTACTTCCACAAGCAGCACGGCGCCCACACCTGGCAGCCCCCGGCCACCGGCCGCCGCCCCGACCTGTACGTCAACGCCGACACCGGCGCCAGCCGTGCGCCTGGCGAGGTGCCCGAGCCCGGCGAGTGGGCCCCGGTGTGGCGTGTCGGCAAGAAGCAGGCCGGGCGAGTGCTGGACGGCCGCACCCACAACGACATGCCCGCCGGGAGTGATGCCGCATGACGGGCATGATCGGCCGCCGCTACCTCGACCCCGGCGACCGGCTGTCGGGCCGCAACGACCCGCCCGAGGTCGTGACGGTCCTGACCCGGTGGGGGCCCGGCGGTGGACCGCGCAACGTGCTCGTACGCCGTCCGGACGGGTCCCGCGAGGTGATCCCGTTCCCGCGCCGTCTCCGCCGCCTGGACACCGCGGTCGCGGCCCCGGCGGGCGACCGCCGCGCCCCTGACCACACGCCCCCCTCGATGACCGGAGGTGCCTGATGGCCTTCTTCTCTCGCTGGACCCCCGGTGACGAGCTTTCGCTGTACGACGAGTTCTCGGGCGCCGGTGGCTCGACCAAGGGCGCTGCCGTCGTGCCCGGCGTCCGTCCGATCTTCGTGGCCAACCACGACGACACCGCGATCGCCTCGCACGCGGCCAACTTTCCGGACGTGGAGCACTACAAGGGCAACGTGGTGGAGACCGACATCACCCGGTTTCCGTGGGCCGCCCTGTTCTGGGCGAGCCCCGCGTGCCCGCCCTGGACCGACGCGCGCGGGGTCAAGCGGGACTTCGATCGCACCAATCAGCAGGTCCTGTTCGGCCCGGACGGGCCGACTGAGAACGTGGCCCGCGCCCGCGCGCTGATGGAGGAGGTGCCGCGCTACCTGCGGTACTGGGCTGGCAAGTGCCGACCGGTCCTTGGGGGCGTGGTGGAGAACGTCATCCAGGTCACCAAGTGGGACCAGTTCGGCCGGTGGCGCCGCGAGATCGAGGCCATCGGCCCCTACGAGGTGTACGTCATCGCCTACAACTCCATGCACGCCCGCCCGGTCCGCTCCGGGCGGGCTCCGCAGTCGCGTGATCGGGCGTTCATCATGTACCTGCACAAGGCGTTCGGTCGCCGCCCGGACCTGCGCAAGTGGTTGTCCCCGCGCGCGTACTGCCCGACCTGCGACCGGACCGTGGCGGCGATGCAGGTGTTCAAGAAGCCCGGTACGTTCATGGGCCGTTACCGGCAGCAGTACCTGTACCGGTGCCCGTCCACTTCCTGCCGCAACCAGGTCGTCGAGCCTGATGTCCTGCCCGCCGCACACGCGATCGACTGGACGCTCAAAGGCAAGCGAATCGGGGACCGGGACGAGCCGCTCGCCGCAGCGACGCTGGCCCGCATCCAAGCCGGGATCACCCGGTACTGGACACCCGTGCTCACCCCTGCGGGCGGGACTTGGCGCAAGGACGCCACGACGGTGTTGGATCCGATGCCAGCCCGGACGACCCGGGAGAACGACGGCATCGCCGTACCGCTGATGGTGCCCGTGGAGGGTCGGCCTGGGAAGACGGCCGCACCCGCATCGCTGCCCCTGCGCACCCAGACAGCGCGCAACGAGACGGGCGTCGCGGTCCCAAAGCCGACACTCGCCGAGCCGTTCCTCGTGCCGCTCCGCGGCGGCGGCGACAAGGAGAACGCCCGCCCGATTCACGATCCGCTCACTACGGTCACCGCGTCCGGCAACCACCACGGCCTGGTGGCCCCGGCCGCAATGGTGATGCGGAACTTCACCCCCAGGGGCGACGCTGGCCAGATGTGCACGCCGGTGGCCGAGCCGCTTCGCACCCAGACCGCGAACAGCAAGCAGTCCCTCATCACCTCCGAACACCTGCTGGTCCCCTACTACGGCAACGGCACCGCCCGCCCGGCCGGCGAGCCGATCGGGACGCTTCCGACCCGCGACCGGTACGCGCTCGCCGAGGGCACCGCCCAAGGCGCGGCCGAGGTCGACTTGGACGACGTGCTGTTCCGCATGCTCGAACCCCACGAGATCGGCGCCGCGATGGCGTTCGCTCCGGACTACATCGTCCTGGGCAACAAGCGCCAACGCGTCCGCCAGTACGGCAACGCCGTCACCCCACCCGTCGCCGAGGTGCTGGTCTCCGCCCTGGTGGAGGCCATCACCGGCCAAGACCTGGAAGCGGCCGCATGACCACGATCACGGCCGAGGCCGCGCCGCTGTTCTACCTCGGCGCGCACCAACCGCACTGGCTGTGGACGGCGCGGTTCCCACTGTTCGTCTCGCACCGCCAGCTTGCGCGACGGGCGCGGCTGCGCCCCGCGACGTGCCGGTGGGCGCTGGACTCCGGCGGGTTCACCGAACTGTCCCTGCACGGCCGTTGGATCACCACCGCTGCCGAGTACGCCGAAGCGGCCACCAACTACGCCGAGCACCTGGGCATGCTGCCTCACCTACGCCACCGGGTGGCGCGACCGGCTATTGGCCGGGCTGGCCGCCCGCGGCCACCAAACCGACCTGTTCGCCCTGCTGGTACCGCCGGAGGAGGAGACCGCAGCATGACCAACCCGGACCGGAGTCACCTGCGCACCGCGCTGGACCTCGCCGCGGGCGGTGTGCCGCCGCTGCCGCTGCGGGCGGGAAAGGTGCCGTTCGGGAACTGCCGCGGGTGCGCGAACGGCACCTGCGGCGGACGCCCGAACATGAAGACCCCGGGGCCCTGCCAGTGCCCCGCCCCCTGCCACGCGTGGGCCGCGGCCACCCTCGACCCGCACGTCCTCACCTCACCCGCCTGGGCCCCGGCATGGCGGCACGCCGCGGCGGTCGCCTACCACCCCGGCGGGGCCGGGCTGACCGTGATCGACCTCGACAATGAGGAAGCCGTCGCCTGGGCCCGCGCGACCCTGCCCGCCACCCGCACCGTGCCGACGACGCGCGGCGAGCACTGGCTCTACCTGGGCGTCATGCAGTCGGTGAACGCGGTCCGGCCCGGCGTCGACATCAAGTCGCTCATGTCCTACGCGCGGTGGCGCGGCCCCGGAACCGGCACCATCACCGACCTGCCCGCCGCCGTACGCGCGCTGGCCGACAAGCCCACCACCGTCCGGCCTGCACAGGCCGCCAGGCCCGCCGTCACCCCGCCCGCCGGGGGTGGGGAGTGCCGTCACCGCACCCCGGCCTACCTGGAACGCGGCATCGCCATGGCCGAGCAGCGCATCACCGACGCCCAAAGCGCCGTCCACACCACCGTGTACCGCACGTTCCTGGCCGTGCTGGCCGCTCACGGCCG
Source organism: Actinomadura sp. KC216 (assembly GCF_004348535.1). Taxonomy (GTDB): domain Bacteria; phylum Actinomycetota; class Actinomycetes; order Streptosporangiales; family Streptosporangiaceae; genus Spirillospora. Next base: position 27,146 of record NZ_SMJX01000072.1, on the reverse strand, counting down.
GTGCGGCTGCCTCACCGACGCCCACATCACCAGGCTGTTCACCGCCGCGCAGGCCAAGGGCGAATCCCCCCGGCACTGCACCGACGCCTGGGCCAACGCCCGCACCAGGTTGGGACTGTAAACGCATGGCCGACGACGACAAGACCCCGGCCCGGCAGGTCATCACCGACTACGCCCAAACCCACTTCCGGTACTTCCGCACCGCCGACGGGACCGTGTTCGCGCAGCACAACGGCCACCCCGTGGCGCGCCCGATCCGCTCCCAGGGCACCTCGGGCAGCCACCGCCAGGAACTCATGGTCGGCCTCTTCGGAGACGGGTACGGCGTGTTCAGCGGAACCGCCCTCAAAGAGGCGCTGGACCTGATCGAGGCGCTGGCGGTGACCCAGGACGTTCAGCCCGTCCACATCCGCGTCGCACCCGGATTCGACGGCGCTACGTGGCTGGACCTGGGCCGCAGCGACGGGCGGTCGGTCCGTATCCACCCCACCGGCTGGGACGTCCGCACCCCCGACCCGCGCGAGGTGTGCTGGCGCCGCACCCAGCTCACCGGCGAACTTCCCCTGCCCGCCGCCGACACCAACGAGAAGGGCATCGATCTGCTGCTGCGGCTGTGCAACTTCGCCAACGCCGAGACCGAATGCCTGGCCATCGCCTGGCTGATCGGCTGCCTGGGCCCATCGGTGCCCGTCCCCGCCCCGTTCCTCACCGGCCCCCAAGGCGCCGGCAAGTCCACCGGCGGGCGGATGCTCGTCAGGATCATCGAGGGCATGAGCGGGGACCTGCGCCGCGCCCCCAAAGACGAGGAGAACCTGATCGCCGCGGTGGCGGCCGGATGGGTCACCGCGCTGGACAACCTGTCCCACCTGGCCCCCGACCTGTCCGACCTGATGTGCTGCATCGTCACCGGCGCCGAAACCATCAAACGCGCCCTGTACACCGACGGCGACGTCGTCCGAGCCCGCTACCGCCGCCCCCTGCTGCTGACCGGCATCGACGTCGGCGTCATCCGCCCCGACCTCGCCGAACGCCTCCTTCCGCTCCGCCTGGAACGCCCCGCCGTCCGCCGCACCGAAGCCGAACTGTGGCGCGACTTCGAAGAAGCCCTGCCCACCATCCTCGGATCTCTGCTCGACCTCACCGTCAAAGTCCGCGCCGCCGAAGCCGACATCCCCACCGACCTGCGCATGGCCGACTTCGCGCACCTGTGCGCCCAACTCGACGCCGCCACCGGATTCGACGCGCTCAACGCCTACCGCACCAGCCTGGACGACCTCAACGACGACGTCATCGAAGGCGACCTCCTCGCACAGACCGTCCTCAAACACGCCGCCGACCTCACCCCCGGCGACCCGACCCGGATGACCTCCACCCAATGGCTGCACACCCTCACCGGCCTGTACACCGGCGACGACCACCGCCCCCTCCCCAAAGGCTGGCCCACCACCGGCAAAGTCCTCTCCGACCGCCTCAAACGCCTCCAACCCACCCTCGCCGCCCGAGACGTCCTCATCGACTGGGGCCGCACCCCAGACAGCCGCTACATCGAAATGACGCGGCCCCCCAGGCCCGCCACCACCCCGGCAGGAATCGATCCTCTGACCCTGGAGGGGGAGGACGTGCAAGAAGAGCACCCCGGTGCTCGATCGCGGTAGCCCCGCCAGCTCGCGGGAGAGACCGCGCGGGGTGCTCTTCTTCGAACCGCAACGCCTACTACAACAGACCCCCTTCTCTTTTCCTAAGAGGAGAGACGCTGCGTCATCTGCGTCATCCGAGAACAGAAACCGGCCCCTGACCTGCTGTTACAGCGATGACGCAGAACGGCTTCGGCTGCGTCATCCTGCGTCATCTGCGTCATACCGATGACGCAGCCTGCGTCATCGGATGACGCACCCCCAAACCTCTGCGTCACTCAAACCCGCAGGTCAGAGACATGAATGACGCGGATGACGTGATGACGCAGAAATCCGCGCCTAGGACAGCCCCGCATCCGAAAGGGCTCGGCCGACGCAGGACCCAACACCGATTCTCCACCCCCCAGTCTTCGCCGCCGCGTGGCGGGCGGCCTTCACACGACGAGGGAGATCATGATGGCGGCAAAAGACGAGAAAGATCTCACGGTCGCGGACATCTGTCGAATTCTTCAGGTCTCGCGGAGAACCTTCTACGAATGGCGCGCGAAGGGTAGGGCGCCACGCTGCAAGAGGATTCCGAACGGAGAACTCCGTATCCGCCGTGTCGATTTCGATCACTGGTACGAGGCATGCGAGGATGCCGCCTGATGCAGAGCACCACCTACAAAGTGCGCGTCTACGAGATCGAAACGCGTAAGAACAAGCACGGCAAAGTGACCTCGTACCGGGTGCGGTGGAACGTAGCAGGCAATGTCTGGAAGGAGCCGTTCAGGAACTACGCACAAGCTGACGCTTACCGCAGCGCCCTTATCACTGCCGCCCGTAACGGCGAAGCGTTCAGCACTGCCACGGGCAAGCCGCTTTCGTGGGCACGTGACGATCTGACCGAAATGAGCTGGTACGACTTCGCCTGCGCCTACGTGGATATGAAGTGGAAAGGTGCCGCAGCGAGATATCGGGACGACATTGCGCGAGCGATGACCGCTGCCACTCCAGCGATGTTGTCCGGTGAGCACGGCAAGCCGGATGCGCAGAAGCTTCGCAGCGCAATGCAGCGTTGGGGGTATAACACCAAGAACCGCGGCAACTCCCCCGATGACATCGCCACCATCCTGCGGTGGCTGTCGGAGAACACCGAACCCGTATCCGCCCTCGCTGAACCGGCCAAAGCGCGAGCGCTGTTGGATGCGGCAACCTCCAAGCTTAACGGAAAGAAGGCCGCCGCCACCACGGCCAGAAAGCACCGCATGCTGCTGGCCAATGCAATGGACTACGCCGCGGAACTCAAGCTCTTGGAGGGGAACCCGATTCGCGACCTGAAATGGAAACCGGCCCGTACGACTGGTGAGGTAGACCGGCGGCGCGTTGTGAATCATGCCCAAGCCCGCGCACTACTCACAGCCGTACGAAACCAAGAGCCCAGCGGGTTGCGGCTGGTGGCGTTTTTCGCCGTGATGTACTACGCCGCCCTTCGCCCCGAGGAAGCAGTCAACCTCCGGCGACCGGACATCACCTTGCCCCAGCTGGTGAAGAACGACGAGACGGGAGAACTTGAAGAACCGGCCGATGGCTGGGGAGAGATCGTGATCCGCAAGGCCGCGCCGTTCGCCGGTCGCGACTGGACCGACGACGGCGCTCTGCGCGAGGAACGCTCTCTCAAGCACCGCGCAGAAGACGAGACGCGGCCGGTGCCCATCCCGCCGGCACTGACCCGCATCCTTCGTGCTCACCTGGTCGAGTTCACTGACGGTGCCGACGGTCGGGTCTTCTACGGCGTGCGTGGCGGAGAGCTGCCCAACATCACCTATCGGCGCGCCTGGAGGAGAGCGCGCACGGACGCTCTCACCGCAGATCAGGCCACGTCGCCGCTGGCCGAACGTCCCTACGATCTGCGTCATGCGTGCGTGTCCACCTGGCTCAACGCCGGTGTACCGGCGCCCCAGGTCGCCGAGTGGGCAGGCCACAGCGTCGAAGTCCTTCTCAAGACCTACGCCAAGTGCATCGCCGGTCAGGACGAAGCCGCCAAGCGCCGTATCTCCGACGCGCTGGACGGCGGGTAGCCGCCCCTGAGCGCGGTCCCGTGGGACCGTATTGGGACGGACCAACCGCAGGCCACCGCGTAGAGCCGCACACAACCGCATAGACCTCAAAGCCCCTGACCGGCGTCCGCGCTGGTCAGGGGCTTTTTTGTATGGTCAGAGGGGCGCCTCCGGCAGGATTCGAACCTGCGACACCCGCTTTAGGAGAGCGGTGCTCTATCCCCTGAGCTACGGAGGCGTGTCGTCGCTTGCGGCAAGAGCGTAGCGGACGGCACCTACAGGGTAGGGGACGGGGAGTGCTGGGCGCTCCTTCTCATGGGGCGCCCAGGACCTCTAGGCCGGGTGGGGCCGGTGTGGGTACGCTTCGGTGCCGTGACGGGTCGGCATCGCGGGCAGCCGAAGGAATGGGTTGCCGAGGACGAAGTGGACGCGCGTCCGTCCCGGGGCGTGCGGATCGGCGTTGTCGCCGGTGCGTTCGTGGTGCCCGTCGTGGTGGCCTCGCTGATCGCGTTCGGGTTGCGTGAGGAGCCGGTGCGGGAGCGGCCGGAGTCGGTGGGGTCGACGGGGCGGACCGCGGGCCCGGCCGTGACGCCGGAGGGGGAGCCGACGTACGGGGAGTACGTGGCGCCCGAACCGGGGCCGCAGGCGGGGACGAAGCCGCCGAAGCGGACGCCCGTTCAGAAGGCGGTGCCGCGGAAGAGGTGGGCTCCCAGGCCGTCACCGTCCATCAGGACGCGCCGGCCGTGCCCGCCGGGGTGGGAGGACGTCTGGTGGATGCACCGGTGGTGCTGGCCGCAGGATGGTCACCGTGGCCGCTGAACTGATTACGCACAGGTCATCGTAGAACCTGTAGTAGCGTTCTGCCGCTGTTCCGCATTTGGGCATCAGGAGGAAAACCACCGTGCCGAACCCCCGGTCGGCGGCGCTGACCGCGGTCTTCCTGGTGATGACGATGATCTCACCGCATGGCGCCGCCACGGCGGCCGAGGGTCGGGCCGATCCTCTGGAGTCGCTGCGCCGTGAAGCGTCGAAGGCCCGCAGCGAGCTGGAGAAGGCCACGAAGCGGATGGAGGACCGGAAGAAGGATCTGGCCGCCTCCCAGGTCAAGCTGCGGAACACGCTGAAGGATCTGGCGGCGGCCGAGGCCGAGCTGAACGTGATCCGGGAGCCGCTGGCCCGGCTGGCGAACACCTCGTACCAGCAGCGCGGGGCCGCCGGGTCGATGTCGATCTTCGGTGAGGGTGATCCGGGGCAGGCGCTGCGGTCGACCGCGGACGTGACGCTGCTCGCCCAGTCGCAGAAGTCGCTGGTCGACCGTGCCGACGATCTGCAGGAGCGGCGCAAGCGGCTCGCGACGAGCGCCCAGGACCTGCAGTCGCGCAACGCGGTCGAGCAGACCCGGCTGCAGCAGGAGGTCGACGCGCTGAAGAGCAAGTCGGAGCAGCTGACCGAGCAGCTCAACGCGATGCTCGACAAGCTCGCGGTGAGCCGGTTGAAGCGGTTCCAGCTCGGCTGCGACAAGGGCCTTTCGAGCGACGCGAAGCAGTACCCGAACGGGCTGATCCCGTCGAAGTACCTGTGCGCGCTGCCGCAGAAGGGGCACAAGCTGCGGGCCGACGCGGCGCAGGCGTTCTACAAGCTGAACGCGGCCTACAAGAAGCGGTTCGGCCGCGACATGTGCGTCAGGGACGCGTACCGCAACCTTTCGGACCAGCACCGGATCTACGCTCAGCGTCCGGGTTTCGCCGCGGTTCCCGGGACGAGCAACCACGGCAAGGGGCAGGCCGTCGACCTGTGCGGCGGTGTGCAGAACTCTGGGTCCGTCCAGTTCAACTGGATGGAGGCCAAGGCCGGGAAGTACGGATGGTTCCACCCGGCGTGGGCGTACAGCAATCCGTTCGAGCCCTGGCACTGGGAGTACGGCACCGAGAACGACGAATGACGCTGGTCTCACTCGCCGCCTCGATCCGTATCTCCTGACGGTCGCCTTGTGGGGTTCCGTCGTGTGAACGCGCTGGGAGTGCGTCCGGGCTAGAGCGGGGCTTCGGTGGCGGGGACGATCTCGGCGGTGCAGTAGCGGCAGCGCCTGGCCTTGATGGGGATCTCGCCGAGGCACTCCGGGCAGTCCCGCTCGGTGGCCTCCCTGCCCCGGTCCATCCGCTCGATCAGCTTGGTCGTCGGCAGCACCACCAGGAAGTACACGATCGCGGCCGTGATGGCGAAGGCGATCGCGGAGGTCACGAAGATCCCGTACGGGAACTGGGTGCCGCTGATCGAGACGGACAGCCGGGTGTAGTCGGGCTTGCCGCCGAGCAGCGCGATCAGCGGGGTGATGAAGGAGTTCGCGAAGTCCTTCACGAGGCCGGCGAAGGCGGCTCCGACGACGAACGCGACCGCGAGGTCGATCAGGTTCCCGCGGAACAGGAACTTCTTGAATCCACTCATGTAGAGCTCCAGGTTGTCGGGGGTGCGCATACGGATCTGCGCAGGAACGGCTACGGATCGTAATGAAACCTCCCCGGCTTCGCCAAGTCAGGACGAAAACGTTCTATGACGTGCGGCCTTACGGGCGCGGCGCTGATCTTGTCAGCGGCCCGTGATCGTCAGGGAGAGGGGCGCGCCGGTGCCCGCCAGCGCGGCGGCCTGGGCCCGGTCGGTGGCCAGGACGACCAGTGCCCCATCCTGTGCGCCGTCGTTGCCAGGGGGTGGGATGGCGACGACGGGCACGGATGAGACCACTATTCGGGCCGGGCCTTGGTGCCGTGTCGTTTCGAGCGGGTCGGGCGAGGACGGAGCCGGGGTGGTCAGGACGTCGATGTGGTCGCCGGGGCGGAGGAGGCGGGCCGCGCCGGCGTCGGCCATGCGGACGGGGGTGGCGACCATGCCGGGGCCGTAGCCGCGGAGCAGGGCGGCGCCGACGACGCGCGCGTCGGTGAGGGGTTCTCCCCGGCGCATGGGGCCCGCGAGGACGCGCCCGGCGGCGGGGGAGCGCAGGGCGCCCGCCGGGACGGAGCCCGGAGGGAGCCTCAGGGGGCGCAGGTCGGAGGGGGTGAGGGTCCGTCCGGCCGGGAGGTCGCGGGAGGCGGCGAGGACGCGGACGGACGGCGGCGGCGCGGGGCGCAGAGCCAGGAGGGCGAGCCCGGCGGCGGTCGCGGCGAGCAGCGCCGCCAGCGGCCGCCGCAGGCGCCTTAACAGGCGGCCCGAGCGGACGTTCACGGGAGCTCCAGGGGAAGATCGATGCCGTCGAGGACGTGCGGGCACGGGCACGAGCGGTCGGCCGGCAGCGCCTTGACGATGTCGGCGACGACGGTGCGGAGGCGGCCGATGTTCTCGCCGAACACGCGGAGCACCTCCTCCATGGTGACGCCCTCGCCCTCCTCGATGCCCGCGTCGAGGTCGGTGACGAGGCACAGCGGGGTGTAGCAGAGCGCCAGCTCGCGGGCGAGGACGGCCTCGGGGTGGCCGGTCATCCCGATCAGCGTCCAGCCCTGGGAGGCGAACCACTGGGACTCTGCCCGGGTCGAGAAGCGCGGCCCCTCGATGACGACCAGGGTGCCGCGGTCGACGGGCTCCCAACCGGCGGCGCGGGCCGACGCCACGGCGGTGCGGCGGCCCGCCGGGCAGTACGGGTCGGAGAACGAGACATGGACCGCGGCGCCGTCGTCGTAGTAGGTCTGCTCCCGCCCGGACGTGCGGTCGGCGAGCTGGTCGGGCACGGCGAGCGTGCCGGGGCCGTAGTCGGGGGTGAGCGACCCGACCGCGCTCGGGGCCAGCACCTGCCGGACGCCGAGGGAGCGCAGCGCCCACAGGTTGGCCCGGTAGGGGATCTTGTGCGGTGGGAACCGGTGGTCGCGGCCGTGCCGCGGGACGAACGCGACGCGGCGGCCGGCGAGCTCGCCGACGGCGACGGTGTCGCTCGGCGGGCCGTACGGGGTCTCGACCCGCAGCTCCTCGACGTCGTCGAGGAAGGAGTAGAACCCGGAGCCGCCGATGACTCCGATCTCGGCGGCGGGCAAGGGACTGGAGGACGGAACGGAGCCGGAGGGCTGGGCGGAACCGGGAGGCTGAGTGGACATGGTGCCGACATTAGCCACCCCACCGCGGCCTCCGGGAGACCGTCCGCCGATTGTGGATAACCCCGCGAAGGGGCCCGGCCTGAGCCGGGCCCCTTCCCTTCCCCGTTCCGGCCGGAGCCGGAGTCTGTGCACGTCAGCCGGTCCGCCGCCGGGGTGTGCGGCGCATGCCGGCCGGTCCGCGCGGGCTAGCCGACCGGGTCCAGGACCTTCGGCTCCTCGACCGACGGTTCTTCCTTCTTTGCCAGGCGGCCCGGGGCCCAGATCCGCCGGCCGATGTCGTACGACAGCGCCGGGAGCAGCAGGGACCGGACGATCAGCGTGTCGAGCAGGACGCCGAACGCCACCGCGAAGCCCATCTCGACCATGAACACCAGCGGCAGCGTGACCATGGACGCGAACGTCGCCGCCAGGACCAGCCCCGCCGAGGTGATCACGCCGCCGGTGACGGTGAGGCCGCGCTGGATGCCGCGGCGGGTCCCGAGCCTCTGCGACTCCTCCCGGACGCGGTGCATCAGGAAGATGTTGTAGTCGACCCCCAGCGCCACCAGGAAGATGAACGCCAGCAGCGGGAACCCGGAGTCGGTGCCCTCGAACCCGAAGCCGTAGTCGAAGATCAGCGCGCAGGCGCCGAGCGAGGCGAGGAACGACAGCACCACGGTGCCCATCATCAGCAGCGGCGCGACGACGGCGCGCAGCAGCGCGACGAGGATCAGGAACACCACGGCCAGCACGATCGGGATGATCACCTGGTTGTCGCGGGTGGAGGCCCGCTTGATGTCGAGGTACGTCGCGGTGGTACCGCCGACCTTGACGTCCGCGGACGGGATGGCGTGCGTCGCCGTCCGGAGTCGGTCGATGGTCGTGCGGGCGGCCCCGCTGTCGGCCGGGTACTTCAGCGTCGCCTCGTACTTGACCAGGCCGTTCGCCGTGGCTGGCGGGCCGAGTTCGGCGACGCCCGGCGTCCCGCGGACGGTCTCGGCGATCCGGTCGGACGCCGACGCCTTGCCGATCACGACGGCCGGCGAGCCCGATCCGGCGGCGAAGTGCCGGGCGACGACCTCGGAGCCCGCGATGGAGTCGGGACGTCCGGTGAACTGTCCCGCGTCCGAGAGCCCGTCGGCCTTGAGCGAACCCAGGCCGAGGGTGAGGGCGATCAGTCCGAGCATGGTGACGGCCCAGAGCGCGCGCGGGCGCTTCGCGACCAGAGCGGCGATGCGGCTCCAGATGCCGTGCTCGGCCTCGTACGCCTCCGGCTGCAGGTACTTGGCGTCGTACCGGGGGATCAGCGGCCAGAACAGCCAGCGGCCGAAGATGACGAGCAGGGCCGGCAGGAGGGTGGTCATGGCGCCGAGCGCGGTGAGGACGCCCGCGGCGGCGACCGGGCCCATGCCCGCGGTGGAGTTCATCTCGGCGAGCAGGAGGCACAGGAGGCCGACCGCGACGGTGGCGGCGGACGCGATGAGCGCGGGCGCGGCGCGGTGCAGCGCGAACGCCATGGCTTCGTGCCGGTCCTCGTGCCTGTGCAGTTCTTCCCGATAACGGGCGACGAGTAGTAGCGCGTAGTCAGTGGCCACACCGAAGACGAGAACGGTCAGGATTCCTGCGCTCTGGCCGTTGACGGTGAGGTCCCCGTACTTCGCGAGCAGATACACCAGCGACTGGGCCAGCCCCAGGGCGAAGAGTGCGCTCAGCACAGGGACGAACCACAGGACCGGGCTGCGGTAGATGATGAGCAGAAGGATGATGACGACGCTGCCCGCGGCCATGAGCAGGAAGCCGTCGATGGTCTCGAAGACCTCGAACTGGTCGGCGCCCATGCCGGCGGGTCCGGTGACGTGCGTGGTCAGTCCGGGCGGTCCGCGCTTGGCGAGTTCACGTGCCTCGTCCACCGCCTTGGTGATGTCCTCGTCGGTGAGGGGCACGAACGTCTGCAGGGCTTTGCCGTCCTTGGACGGGAACGGTCCCTGCACCTTCTGCGCGCCGGGCAGCTTCTGCAAGGCGGAGACGTCCGCGGCGGCCTTCGCGCGGTCCTGCGCCGTGAGGCCGCCGGAACGCTCGTAGACGACGACCGCGGGCATCGTCTCGTCCTTGCGGAACTGCTCCTCAAGTTCGACGACCTGCGTTGATTCGGCTCCGCCGGGGAGCCAGGCCGCCGCGTCGTTCTCCTCGACGTCGCCGAGCTTGCCGGCCAGTGGGCCGAGGGCGACCAGCAGGACGACCCACAGGGCCAGGACGGCCCACTTGGTGCGCCGTCCGGCGATGATGCCGGCCAGGCGCTGGGCCTTCGACCTGGGGGGAGCCGGGCTGTGTTCGCTCATGTTCCTCTCCTGTGCACTCGGCGTCGAGATATGTCGCGACTGCCCTAGAGTGTCTCGATCGCCGAGACATGTCAAGTACTATCGTGAAATCTCGATACACGGTTGCTCGTATCAAGTCTCTCGATAATTGTGTCTCTCTGTAAACGAGAGTTCTGTCAACGTGGAGAGGGTGCATGCACGCCGGTCGCCTCCCACGTACTCAATCGTCGCCAGAAGGCGCCGCCGGCGCGTCCGGCATGAGACTGGACCTGGGCTACCCCGGCCGAGGCATGAGCGCGCCTGCGGCTACCCCTGGAGATGTAGAAGCGCGAGGACGGCACAGGCCCTGAATAGGAGGCCGACCTCCGCCTCACCGCCACCGAAGCCCGCTGACATGGCCATACGCACAAGGCGCTCAGAAGCACCCACTAGGCCCGGACGCGGGCGGACCATGCGCGGGGGAGGCCCACACCACACGCGGACGGGTGCGTGCCATACGTAGAGAGGCGTGCGCCCCCGCCGGGAGGCGCGTGCCATGCGTGTGTGGGCGGGGCCGCCCATGCATGGCGGGCTCGTCAGGTGGACGGGGGTCTGGCCACACGCGGACGGGTGCGTGTCAGAGGGCGGCATGCCGCGCGTTCAGAGGCGGCCGGGCAAGCCGAAACCGAGGGTCCAGTGGCGGGACTGGGTCCGGCCGGTGGAACCCTCGGTCGGGCGTATGGGGAGGCGGGGGCCGTCCAGGCCGAGGAAGGTCAGGCGACCTTCTCGGAGGACGAGGACGACGATGTGCTGGAGGACGACGAATCGCCGCCAGAGGACGAAGAAGCCGAGGACGACGACGTGTCCGACTTGGGCGAGTCGCCGTTGGACGAAGAGCTGCCAGAGGAGCCGTTGGACGCGGCGCCCACCGTCGACGTCTTCCCAGAAGAGCCGCGGCTGTCGGTGCGGTAGAATCCGGACCCCTTGAAGATGATCCCCGCGGCCGAGAAGACCTTGCGAAGCTTGCCACTGCACGCCGGGCATTCGGTCAGCGCGTCGTCGCTGAACTTCTGCACGATCTCAAGAGGCTCGCCGCACTCGGTGCAAACGTACTGATACGTCGGCACGGTCCCTCCTCGCTGACTCAACCCGGTCGACCCGGACTGGCACTCACTCTAGACGACTGCTAATGGTACCGATGATTGGAACAGGATTCGTCCCCGGGCTGTTCCCTGGCGCCGTGTCACGCACCCGTTTCGCCGAACCAGCCTGCCAGGCGTCCCTTCCGGCTGACCGCGCGCAGGCGGCGTTCAGTGGCCTCGCGCACGGAGGCGGTGGTCACGACCAGGAGGGTGTCACCGGCTTGCAATGGCGTGGTGGGTTCCGGGACGAAGCTGGACCCGTTCCGCACGATGAGGGTCACGGACGCACCATGCGGAAGCCGGAGCTCGAATATCTCCACGCCGTTCAGCATGGAGTCGAGCGGTATCCGCACCTCCAGCAGGTCGGCGTGGAGTTCCTCCAGAGGGGCGGCTTCCACGTCCAGCTCCCGTGTCTGCTCGTCGCTCTTCAGCCGGCACAGGCGCGCAGCCAGCGGCAGCGTGGGGCCTTGCAGAAGGGTGAACACGACGACGATGTTGAAGACGATCGCGAACAGCCGGTCGGCGCTCTCGACGTGCTCCACCATCGGGATGGTCGCGAGGACGATCGGGACGGCGCCGCGTAGCCCGGCCCAGGACGCGAACATCTTCTCGCCCCACGACAGCTTGAATCCGATCGTGGACACCACGATCGACACAGGACGCGCGATCAGCAGCAGAACGAACCCCACTACTAGCGCGGGCACGATCTGGGCCGGAAGTTCACTGGGGGAGGCGAGCAGGCCCAGCATCACGAACAGCCCGATCTGGGCGAGCCAGCCGACGCCTTCTGCGAAGCCACGCGTGGCCGGACGGTGTGGTAGCCGGGCATTGCCCAGGACGAGGGCGCTCACGTACACGGCGAGGAACCCGCTGGAGTGCAGCAGCGAAGCCGCGCCGTAGGAGCCGACCGACAGCGACAGCACCGCGATGGGGTAGAGGCCAGACGCAGGCAGCGCGATACGACGCAGCCCTTGGGCGCCCAGCCAGCCGATGGCGAAGCCGATGATGCCGCCCGCGATCAGCTCGTACAGCATCACGCCGAGGAGCTCGGTGAGGTTGGGCACGCCGCTGTGCGCGCTGAGCGTCACCACGATGATCACGACGGGTGCGTCGTTGAAGCCGGACTCGGCCTCCAGCAGCCCGCTCAGCCGGGACGGCAGCGGCAGCCGCCGCAGCACCGAGAACACGGCCGCCGCGTCGGTGGGGGCGAGCACGGCGGCGAGGAGGAACGCGGGCCGCCAGTCCAGGCCGACCAGCCACATGGCCGCGAGCCCGACCACGATGATGCTGATCAGCGTGCCGATGGTGGAGACGACGAGCGCGGCGGGCACCGAGGGGCGGACGTGCCGCCAGCTCGTGGTGACACCGCCCTCCGCGAGGATCAGGACGAGGGCCGCGAGCCCTAGGGTCTCGGCCAGTTCGACGTCATCGAACTGGATGTGGGTGGGGCCGGACTCGCCGATGAGTAGGCCGAGGCCCATGTACGCCAGAAGGGTCGGCAGGCCCGCCTTGTGCGACAGCCTGACCGCGATGATGGCGCAGAGTACGAGCGTGGCCCCGAGGAGTAGCCAGATGTCGAGATGCACATCCCACCCTTCGGGGTCGTCAAACTTGATCGTTTAGGAATCCTACAGATTCACCGGCCGATCGCATATTTACGGTTGATGGACGGCATGTCGCAAAGGCTGGCTATCGCCGCCTGACCTGCGGATTTACCCCGTTGACGACGTTCCGCACGTCCCGCCCCCGGACGGCCGCGGTCACGTTGTCGACCACCAGCGTCACCAGGTTCGTCTGGGACTGCACGGAAGTCCCGGCCGCGTGCGGGGACAGGAGGACGTCCTCGCGGGAACGCAACGGATGCGTGGGCGCCAGCGGCTCCTCGTCGTACACGTCCAGGGCGGCGCCCGCCAGCCGTCCCGATTCCAGGGCGTCGAGTACGGCGTCGTCAGGTGCGATGCCCCCGCGCGCCACGTTCACTAGGAGCGCGTTGTCCGGCAGTAGGGCGAGGCGTTCGGGACCGATCAGGCCCCTGGTCTCGTCTGCCAGCGGCAAGGCGAGGACGACGATGTCGGATGTCGCCATCAGGTCGTCCAGCTCGCGGTACGTGGCCAATGCCTCCGGACGCTTCTGCCTCGTCCAATACGACACCGTGCAGCCGAGTGCCGCGAACAGGCGTGCCGTCTCCGCGCCTATCGCGCCGAAGCCGACGATGCCGATGCGCTGCGTGTGGACCTCTCGCGGCTGTCGCGCGGCCATCTCCATCTGCGGCCACTCGCCCGCGCGTACGGCCCGGTCGCCCCGGGCGAGGTCGCGGCAGAGGGCGAACGCCGCGCCCACCGCCCACTCGGCGACACTGCGCGCATTGAATCCCGCCGCGTTCGCCAAGGGCACCTCTGCGGCGGCCAAGGCGGCGACGTCGATACTGTCCGTCCCCACCGCGGGCATCTGGACGAACGCCAGCCGCGGCGCGGCGGCCACGGCCCCGGCGTCCAACGCGAGCTGACCGGTGAAGTCGCCGATCACGATGTCCGCGCCGGGGAGCGCGGCCAGCAGGCCGAGGCGGTCTCTGCTCTGGGGAAACGTGATCTCGACCGCGTCGCCCAGTGGCGCGAACAGCCCCCGGACGACGTCCTCCCCGATCGGGGGCAGGGACAGGATCCGCCACGGCGCCGCCATCTCGAACCTCCCGTGATCTTCCGTCCCCCAACCCTACGAGGCCGCGGACCACGAGGCTTCGGGCCAGGGCTCCGGACCTGGCGGCGCTGCGGAACCCGTGGTGATCAGCCGAGGCGCACCAGGCCCTCGGACGGCGTCACGGCGGCGCGGACGTGCTGGTCATGCGGTTCCGACGGCAGATTCGGCACCAGCTCCGCGTCGTACAGCAGCGCCACGGTCAAGATCGCGGGCCCGACACGCGCGAGCGCCCGGTCGTAGGAACCGCCGCCGCGCCCGAGGCGCATGCCCGTCCGGTCGACGGCGACCGCCGGGGCCAGGACCACGTCCGCGCTGGCCACCGCGCCGGGCCCGCGCGGCGGCTCGGACGGCTCCGGAATCCCGCGCGGCCCGGGGACGAGCGAGTCCGGCCCCTCGTAGGACGCCCAGTCCAGGTCGCCGTCCGGCAGCAGCCGGGGGAGCAGCACGTACGCGCCGCGCTTCCACAGCGCGAAAAGCAGGCTCCGCGTGTCGGGCTCCGTGCCGATCGAGACGTAGGCCGCGATCGTCCCCGCCATCTCGATCTCCGGGACCGACAGCAGCGCGTCGCGGATCGACCGTCCGGCCGCAGCGCGGTCCTCGGGCGGCATCGCCGCACGCCTGCCGAGCAGTTCGGCCCGGAGGCCGGTCTTTGACGCTATGTCGTGCACGCTGCTGTCCTCACGGATGGCTAGGGTCTCTACATGGCCGACTCTGCACCTGTGCTCAAGGCGGTCGTCCCGGCGGCCGGCCTCGGTACCCGATTCTTGCCCGCCACCAAGGCGACTCCAAAGGAAATGCTGCCCATCGTCGACAAACCGGCGATCCAGTACGTCGTCGAGGAGGCGGTCGACGCCGGCCTCAGCGACGTCCTGATGGTCACCGGACGCAGCAAACGATCCATCGAGGACCATTTCGACCGGGCGTACGAGCTGGAGGAGGCGCTGCGGGCCAAGGGCGACGACGAACGGCTCGGGGCCGTCCGCGAGTCCAGCGACCTGGCCATCATGCACTACGTGCGGCAGGGCGAGCCGCGCGGGCTCGGGCACGCGGTGCACTGCGCCCGCCAGCACGTCGGCAACGAGCCGTTCGCGGTGCTGCTCGGCGACGACATGATCGACGCCCGCGACAACCTGCTGCGGCGCATGATCGAGGTGCGGCAGCAGTACGGCGGCAGCGTGGTCGCGCTGATGGAGGTCGAGCCCGACCAGGTCTCCGCCTACGGCTGCGCGGCCATCGAGGCGACGGACGAGGACGACGTCGTCCGGATCTCCGACCTCGTCGAGAAGCCCTCCGCCGAGGAGGCGCCCAGCAACTGGATCATCATCGGCCGCTACGTCTGCGACCCGGCGGTGTTCGACGTCCTGGAGAAGACCCCGCCGGGCCGCGGCGGCGAGATCCAGCTCACCGACGCGCTGCGCACCCTCGCCGACATGCCCGCCGAGCAGGGCGGCGGCGTCTACGGGATCAAGTTCCGCGGGCGCCGCTACGACACCGGGAACAAGCTCGAATACCTGTGCACGGTCGTCCAGTTCGCTTCGGAACGTCCTGATCTGGCGCCGGAGTTCATGCCGTGGCTGCGCGAGTTCGTCCGCCGCCAGGACGCCGCAGAGGCACCCGGCGACGCGTGACAGGAGGCCGGACCGGGGCGGTGTGCATGAGGCTGGGGCGCTGCGGATGAGATTGGGGCGGTGAGCGTGAGAACGGTCGACGAACATCTGGCGGAGATCCTCGGCAGCGTCGCGGTGCTGCCGCCGCTCGACCTGGCGCTGCTGGAGGCGCAGGGCACGGTGCTCGCGGAGCCCGTGTCCGCGCCCGTGCCGCTGCCGCCGTTCGACAACTCCGCGATGGACGGTTACGCCGTCGTCGCGGCCGATGTCGCGGCGGCCACCGAGGCCGACCCGGCGGTGCTGCCCGTCGTCGGGGACATCGTCGCCGGTGACACCGGCGTGTCGGCCCTCCGCCCCGGCCTGACCGCCCGGATCATGACGGGCGCGCCGCTGCCCGCCGGCGCGGACGCGGTCATCCCGGTCGAGTGGACCGACGGCGGCAACGCCACCGTCCGGATCTCGCGGTCCGCGCCGTCCGGCCACTACATCCGCCGCGCGGGCGAGGACGTCCCCGCAGGTCAGGTCGTCGTGGACGCGGGCACCCGGCTCGGCGCCCCGCAGCTCGGCATGATCGCCGCGGTCGGCCGGTCCCGGGTGACGGTCCGGCCGCGGCCGCGCGTCGTCGTCGTCTCCACCGGGGACGAGCTCCGCGAACCGGGCGAGCCGCTGGCACCGGGCCAGATATGGGAGTCCAACAGCTACATGCTCACCGCAGCCGTCGTCGAGGCGGGCGGCGTGGGCTACCGGCAGGCGACCGTCGAGGACGAGTCCGCCAAAGTGCTGGAGATGTTCCACGACCAGCTCGTCCGGGCCGATGCCATCGTCACCACTGGCGGCGTTTCCATGGGCACTAGGGACGTGGTCAAGGAAGTACTCGCCGGCACCGGGACGGTGGGTTTCCACAAGGTGCGCATGCGTCCGGGCAAGCCTCAAGGGTTCGGCCTTCTCGAAGGCGTGCCCGTATTCACTCTCCCTGGGAACCCCGTAAGCGCCTACGTCTCGTTCCAGGTTTTCGTGCGCCCCGCGTTGCGCGCCATGCAGGGATTGGCGCCCGACCCCCTGCCGACCGTGAGCGCCGTCCTCACCGACGCCGTGAAGTCCCCGCCTGGGCTCCGCCATTATCTGCGGGGTCTGTTGTCGTTCAGCCGTGGCTCCTACACCGTCACGGCCGCCCACACGCAAGGCTCGCACCAGCTCGGCTCCCTCGCGTCGGCGAACGCGCTCATCGAACTGGGGGAGGACGTCGAATCCCTTCCTGCCGGTTCCCACGTGGAAGTCATGAGGTTGCCGTAGTGAGTGCCATGGGCTCCGAATTCACCCATCTGGACGACACGGGCGCTGCCCGCATGGTCGATGTGTCATCCAAGAACGTCTCGTCCAGAACGGCGACGGCGACAGGCTTCGTCCGCCTATCAGAGGAGTGCGTCGCCCTCCTGCGCGCCGGTGACATTCCCAAGGGCGACGCACTCTCCGTCGCCCGCATCGCTGGGATCATGGGCGCGAAACGCGTCCCCGACCTCCTCCCCCTCTGCCATCCGATCGCCCTGCACGGCGTGACCGTCGACCTGGAGATCCGGGACGACGGCGTCGCGATCACCGCCGTCACCCGCACCGCCGACCGGACGGGCGTGGAGATGGAGGCGCTGACGTCCGTCAGCGTCGCCGCGCTCGCCCTCGTCGACATGGTCAAGGCCGTCGACCCGGCCGCGGTGATCACCGACGTCCGCGTCGAGGAGAAGACCGGCGGCAAGACCGGGACGTGGCGGCGATGATCAGGGCGATGGCGGTCACCGTGTCCAACCGGGCCGCGGCGGGCGTCTACGCGGACAAATCGGGCCCCGTGCTCGTCGCCATGCTGGAGGACCTCGGCTGCCAGGTGGACGGCCCGGTCGTCGTCCCGGACGGGGAGCCGGTCGCGGACGTCCTGCGGGACGCGGTCGCCTCCGGATACGACGTGGTCGTCACGTCCGGCGGCACCGGCCTCACCCCGACCGACCAGACCCCCGAAATGACCCGCCAGGTCATCGAGTGGGAGATTCGGGGCATCGCGGAGGCCGTCCGGCTGGAGGGCCGCGACATGGTGCCCGCCGCGATCCTGTCCCGCGGCCTCGCCGGCGTCGCGGGCGGCACGCTGATCGTCAACCTGCCGGGCTCGACCGGCGGCGTCCGCGACGGCATGACGGTCCTCGGCCGCGTCCTCGCCCACGCCGTCGACCAGATCAAGGGCGGCGACCACCCTCGGATGTGACAAACCGAGCCTGAACGTCCCGCGTGCCCGATTTCTCGGTGACAATCGATGGCGTCCAGACGTCCGACCAGGGAATCATGGAAGCGTGGAACGTTTGCGGGGATGGCCGGTCACCCTGACGGAGGGATCCATCGGGCTGCGCCCGCTCAGGCACCGCGACGCCGCCGTCTGGCGGGAGTTGCGCGTGCGCAACGCCGACTGGCTCCGCCCCTGGGAGCCCACCAATCCGGAGACGCCGCTTTTCCGCAGCGGACTCGGGCCGTACATCAGCATGGTCCACACCATGCGCCGCGAAGCCCGCCAGGGCCTCGCCCTCCCCTGGGTCGTCACCCACGAGGACGAATTCGTCGGGCAGCTCACCATCGGCGCGATCGTCTGGGGCTCGGCCCGCTCAGCCCAGGTCGGCTACTGGGTCGACCGGCAGGTCGCCGGCCGCGGCATCATTCCGACCGCCGTGGCGCTCGCCGTCGACCACTGCTTCTTCACCGTCGGCCTGCACCGCCTCGAAGCCAATATCCGTCCCGAGAACACGGCCAGCCGCCGCGTCGTCGAAAAACTCGGATTCCGGGAAGAGGGAATTCGCCGCCGCCATCTGCACATCGACGGGGCCTGGCGCGACCACATCTGCTACGCCCTGACCGTCGAGGACGTTCCCGGCGGCCTCCGCGCACGCTGGCTCGCCGAGCGCAAACAGGCATTTCCCCGGCACACTTGAGTCCGCTATGACTTTCTCTCCGTAAGAATCCTGCGTCCGACAAGGCCCGGCAAACGGAGAGTAACGGCGAGATCGATCTCGCGACACACCGCCCCTTATGCTCGTCAACCTCTGACAGCCCCTCGTACCGTGCGGGACGTGACCCTGCTCCCAATGCACGTTCGCGCGCCGAAAGTCGGCCCGCCGGTCGAGCGTGCCCTGGGACGGTGGGGCCGATGAGCAGCGCGGTCCTGTACCTCGCCATTGTGGCCGTGTGGGGCATCGTCCTCGTACCCATGTGGCTGCGCCGCGACACCGAGACGACGGGCTTCAACCGCCTCCTCCACAAGCGCTCCGACGAGACCCCCGCAGAGGAAGAGGAGCCCGAGGAGGAGGCCCCGGAGCCCCGGCCCCGCCGCCGGACGACCCGCGCCACCGTGATCGCCCGGCGCCGCCGCCGCACCTCCGGCCTCACGGCCCTGGTCATCACCGCCGGGGCCGTCGTCGCGTCCGGCGTCGCCCCCTGGTGGGTCATCACGCCGCCGGCCGTCCTCCTGACCGGCCACCTGGCCCTCCTGCGCGTCGCCGTAGGGGTGGACACCGCCCGCCGCCGCGCCGCCGCGGAGGCCCGCGCCCTGGCCCGCGCCAGGGCCCGCGAAGCCCGCCGCGCCGCCGAGGCCGCCGAACCCGCCGAGGTCATCGAACTCCCGGCCCCCGAGGAGGTCTTCGACCAGTACGCCGACGACCGCCGCGCCGTCGGCGAATGACCCCTGCCCCGGATAACCCGTGCGCGACCACCCCCCGAAGTTTGCTAACCTTACGGAGTCCTCGGGGCTGTAGCGCAGTCCGGTAGCGCACCTCGTTCGCATCGAGGGGGTCAGGGGTTCAAATCCCCTCAGCTCCACCGTGAAGACACAGGTCAGGGCCGCATTCCTTGCACGGAGTGCGGCCCTGACGGCGTTATGTCCGATTCTGGGAGCAGATTTGGGAGCGATCACTCCCTAGAGGTTGACGGGAGTTCCCGAAGTAGGTCGTCCAGCACCCTCACCGCCGAGCGGGGCGCCAGCGCGGCACGCTGCCGCAACGACTTTTCCCACATGCCTTGCAGAGCGGTGACGGCCTTCTCCCGCATGGCCGAGGTGACATGCCCGTAGGTACCGCGCATCCCTGGAACCTCGTGCCCCATCCGCTGAGAGATCAGGAAGTAGTGCACGTCTGCGTCCTCCAGCCAGGTCTGGTGACCGTGCCGGAGTCCGTGCGGTGTCAGGCCAGGGACCAACGCCAGCCAGGTCGCCACGGCTACGTCCTCCGCGGGTTGCTGCCCCGAACCCGGGCACTCCTCGGCCCCCTTGCCCAGCCGATGGCAAATCAAGGTGCCATTGACGCGGCGGCGATGGCTGCGACCGCAATGGTCACAGCGCCCAATCTCCTCATCGCTGATTAGGCGGGGTCGTCCGCGGCCGGTCGGCACTGAGAACGGATCGCCGGGTACCGCAGCGGGCCACGGCGGCAGGGGAAGGCCCGGCCAACCCCGGCTTACGTCGGTGAGGACGGGCATCGACGGTCGCGCATCCTTTCCTTTTCTGGCCGGGTACCAGCCATCGGCCGCCGGACGCATGACCCTCTCGCTGAAGTTGGAGCGACGAAAGTGACCGCCGTCCGGACCGAGGAAGACATAACGGCGACCGGGACACCAGGGTTCTTCCTGATGGCGGCAGTTGCAAATGCGTCCGCCGTCTGCGGCTAGGTGTCGCCGTAGCAACTTGCCTAGGAAGGGCGGCAGGTCTACGTCGCGGATGGAGCCGTCCTTGGGTCGCCCCCGGTAGAACCGGCCGTTCAGCTCGTACAGCTTCCACTTCAGGCCGAGGGTTCCGTCTTCGACCTCGTCGGGGTCTAGACCCACCATTTCGCCCCAACGGGCACCGGTGTAAGCCGCCATCAACGTGGCGACGAAGTCGGTATCCACTCCCGTAAGGATGGAGCAGCGCTCAGCGAGCAGCAGTGCCTGTAGCGGGGTCGCCCACACCTTCTCCATACGCTCGGCCTCCTGGATTCTGCGCTGGCCCTTCTTGCCGCGGCCCTTTTGGCGCATGGCCGGGTTGGTCTGGATATGCTTCGGGACGGCGGCCTCCAGCACGGTGATGAGCATTGACCGGGCGTCCTTGGCGGTTCGTGGCTTGTAGGCCGGATTCGCTCGGATCCGCCGCTCCCAGCTCTCGACCTCTTCGAGAGTGAACTCCCTAAGTTCACGGTCTCCGAACTCTGGGAGAAGATGTACCTCGATCAAATACTTGTAGTTGGCCATTGTTGAAGGTTCCAGGTCCAAGCCGGGGTACCAGGTGTTGACCCATTCCAGCAGCGTGATCTGGCCAGCCCGAGGGCTGACGTACGTGTTGTTGCGGATGGCGGACTCTTGATCGCGCCCGTAATCCACCGCTTCCGTCTTGGTCTTGAAACGGAGACTGGCTGGCGACGACTCCAAGATGCCGTCAGGTCCGCGCCAGCGGGCACGCCAGTAGCCGCCGCGGTTTTCGGCGTACGCCAATGTGCCTTCTTTCGTTCGGGGTCAGCTTGCTTTTCTGGCCGTGGGACGCGGTCGCAACGGCACGAATCCGCCCGTGCGTGCGGCAGGCTGTTGCACGCGTCGCCGCGGGCGGCGGGCGGCGGCGGGTGTGGCCGGCGACGACAGTGCCCCTTGCTCGTTCAGGCGCACGATTTCGGCAAGGTGAGCGTCGGTGAACCGGTAGGCGCCGCCAAGCATGGTGAACGGAATCTGGCGGGCCGCGGCGCGCCGTTCCAGCCAACTCACCTTGACGCGCAAGATCTCGGCGGCTTCTTCCTTGGTGTAGATCCTGAACTCGTCACCGTTCTGCTGAACGGCGTGCAACTCGGGGCCGGACGTGGGCATGGTGTTGCTGCCTCCTTCCAGAGGTGGCGCCCCGGCGGGTGTGCTTGGTCGTGTGTCCGCCGGGGCCGTCTGAGCGTGGGGGAACGAGGAACGGCCGCCCCCGGGAGGTGGGGGCGGCCGTTGCGCTGTGTGGGAGGGGCTGAAACATCTCCGCATCTCCGCATCTCCGCAGTTGTGGCTGTGACCTGCGGCAATGCGTGCGGAGATGGAAGTGGTGGGGCTCGGCTTATCTCCGCAATCGGGGGTCCATCTCCGCAGTGGGTGCGGAGGTGCGGAGATGGACGACCATCGATCTCGGCTATCTCCGCAGATGTTTGTGCTGGTAGACGGCGAGTGTGCGGAGTTGCGGAGTTGCGGAGATGTTTCAGCGGGTTCCGGGACCGGTCACGCATGGGACTCTCCGTCGTGGTGTTCGACCCAGAACACGGAGCGGTCGCCGCGCTCGTGCTTGCCGGACCGGATGACGTAGTCGCCGCGCCACCGGCCGGTTTGGCCGGTGAGCAGGCGGCCCAGGGACAACGTGTTGGGCAGGCGGCCGGTGTGGGTGGTGATGAACTGCCCTTCCCACCGGTCGTCTTCGTCCAGCCCGATCCGGTCGGGTTCGCCGGAGTTGCGCAGCTCGGCAGCGGTCATGCGTCGCGAGCCGTGCAGGCTGTGCCAGCAGGCCATGAACGCCCGCCACCGGGTTTCGTCCTCATCGATGCCGCGCACGTCGGCGGCATTGGCCAGGAACCCCTCGATGCCGTGGTGGGCCAGGAAACCCCCGAGCGCCTGCGCCCACGGGGTGAACTGCCGCATCGAGACCGTGTCGGCGCGCGGCGCCCCGTTCCCCGTCCAGTCCAGCACCAGCACCAGCAGATGCCACAACACCCTGAGCTGATTGGCCGGGACGGTGATCCACTGGTCCAGATGCGGGATCCCGAACCGGGACTGGTCACGTTGCTCGGGCCGGGGCATGTTGGGGTCCAGGTGCACCCGCACGGTCCGCGACGCCATGTCCCCACCGACCTGAAGGTTGTTGCCAGTGGCCATCCACAGCCGGTCGTTGACGGTGGCGATGTTGCGAGACGCCCCCAGCTGGCGATCGGACCACACCCCGGCGGTGACCAGCAACGCCAGGGTGGCCGAGTCGATCACGGTTCCTTCAGCGAGGTTGTCCCACACCACCACCCCGACCTGTTCGGCCAGCACAGCGGTGATGGACTTGCGCAGCTCCTCTTCGGTGTAGGCCCACGGGATGACGCGCTGCCCATACAGCATGCCGGGCCCGCCGGTCAGGATGCTCTTGCCGGAGGCGGGCATAGTCGCATCGATCAACGCGAACGGCGTCAGCGACCGGGTGAAGTGCCGCAAGATCGGCGTGACCAACAGCGCCACGTAGTTCGCCCGATCGGCCGGGCTGGACCACGGGAAGTCACGCAGGAACCGGTTCAGCACGAAGTCACGCGCGTTGTTGACCTGTTCGGCGGTGGGCCGGTCCGGGACGGGCGGCAGCGCGACCTTGGAGGCCAGGTACAGGCCGGTGGCCGGGTCGTACCCGGGGCGTTGCAGCAGGGTGCCGTCGCGGCGGAGCACCGGCGCGCCGATCACGCCACGCAATGGCGCCAGGCCGGTCCAGGTCTTACCAGCCAGCACCGACGCCAGGATGTCGCGGGGCGGGGTGACTTCCTCCTCGTAGGTTTCGGTGTCGCCGCTGCT
This sequence comes from Actinomadura sp. KC216, assembly GCF_004348535.1. Lineage (GTDB taxonomy): Bacteria > Actinomycetota > Actinomycetes > Streptosporangiales > Streptosporangiaceae > Spirillospora. The sequence continues at coordinate 4,127 of NZ_SMJX01000072.1, read as the reverse complement.
GGTCCTGCGGGACCGGAGCCGGTAGACGTAGGCGTGTTCGGCCAGCAGCCCGGCCAGGGTGGCCGGGGTGATCGGGCTGGCGGTGACCGGCAGCGGCGAGTCTTCGTCGGCGGCCGGGCTGGTCTGGCCACCGGAGATGGTTTCCATGTGCACCAGGGACCCGGCGGAGACGTAGGTGTCGGGCAGCGTCCCGCGCGCGAGTTCGGTTTTGAGGACGCGGATGGTTTCGGGGCCAGAGCCGACGTGCAGGCTCGGGCGGTCGGCGGTTGGTCCACCCTCCTGGGTCATGCGGGCACGCTCCTCGGGCGTTGGGTACCGGCGCGGAACCCGGACCGGATAGTCCGGCGGGCGGGCCTCTCGGCCAGCCCGGTGCGCACGGCGGCAGCGGTCAGCAGTTGCTCGGTGTCGTCGGGGTCAAGGGCGCCCCCGGCCACGAGCTGGCCGAGGGCGACGGCGGCGCCGTACAGGGTCGCGTTGCGGCGGCCCTCAGGCGCGGCGGCGATCGCGTCCAGGCTGGACTTGACCGCCTTGTGCAGGTAGGCGCCACGGCGCCCGGGATCCAGCCGCACCGTGACCGGGCGTTGCGGCGGCAGCGGCACCGGTCGGAGCCGTTCGGCCAGCCAACCGGGCAGCGGCGCCGGGGCCACCGTGTGGATCGGCTGATAGGTGCCGGTGCCGTCCGGCAGGTCCACAAACGATCCGGGGCCGACGACATATCCGCCGTCGCCGCGGGTGTCGACCTTCCAGCCCAACCCGTTCCCCCGGTCATCAGAGGTGTTGGTCAGCCGGATCCCGTCCGGGACGGTGAAGTACAGGTGAAACCCGCCGCGCCGGGTCCGGACCTGGAAGGTCTCCAGCGGCATCGGCTCCCCGGCCTGTTCGCACACCAGCGCGAACACATCGGACCCGTCGTTGACGCCGGGCACCGCCCACTCGGGCGGCGGGTGCTGGCCGGGCTTAGGCACGTCCAGATCGATCACCAGCAGCCGGGACGGTCCGCAGGCGATCCCGATGTTGTAGGGGCGCCGGGCCCACATCTCCCGAATGGCATCGGGGTCGGTGGTGGCCGTGCGCTTCCACGGCATCCCACGGGGTGGTTCCTTGTCGCCGGGGGCAACGGGGAAAACGTGCCAGGCGCCGCCAAGCATGGTGAACGGAATCTGGCGGGCCGCGGCGCGCCGTTCCAGCCAACTCACCTTGACGCGCAAGATCTCGGCGGCTTCTTCCTTGGTGTAGATCCTGAACTCGTCACCGTTCTGCTGAACGGCGTGCAACTCGGGGCCGGACGTGGGCATGGTGTTGCTGCCTCCTTCCAGAGGTGGCGCCCCGGCGGGTGTGCTTGGTCGTGTGTCCGCCGGGGCCGTCTGAGCGTGGGGGAACGAGGAACGGCCGCCCCCGGGAGGTGGGGGCGGCCGTTGCGCTGTGTGGGAGGGGCTGAAACATCTCCGCAACTCCGCAACTCCGCAGTTGTGGCTGTGACCTGCGGCAATGCGTGCGGAGATGGAAGTGGTGGGGCTCGGCTTATCTCCGCAATCGGGGGTCCATCTCCGCAGTGGGTGCGGAGGTGCGGAGATGGACGACCATCGATCTCGGCTATCTCCGCAGATGTTTGTGCTGGTAGACGGCGAGTGTGCGGAGTTGCGGAGTTGCGGAGATGTTTCAGCGGGTTCCGGGACCGGTCACGCATGGGACTCTCCGTCGTGGTGTTCGACCCAGAACACGGAGCGGTCGCCGCGCTCGTGCTTGCCGGACCGGATGACGTAGTCGCCGCGCCACCGGCCGGTTTGGCCGGTGAGCAGGCGGCCCAGGGACAACGTGTTGGGCAGGCGGCCGGTGTGGGTGGTGATGAACTGCCCTTCCCACCGGTCGTCTTCGTCCAGCCCGATCCGGTCGGGTTCGCCGGAGTTGCGCAGCTCGGCAGCGGTCATGCGTCGCGAGCCGTGCAGGCCGTGCCAGCAGGCCATGAACGCCCGCCACCGGGTTTCGTCCTCATCGATGCCGCGCACGTCGGCGGCATTGGCCAGGAACCCCTCGATGCCGTGGTGGGCCAGGAAACCCCCGAGCGCCTGCGCCCACGGGGTGAACTGCCGCATCGAGACCGTGTCGGCGCGCGGCGCCCCGTTCCCCGTCCAGTCCAGCACCAGCACCAGCAGATGCCACAACACCCTGAGCTGATTGGCCGGGACGGTGATCCACTGGTCCAGATGCGGGATCCCGAACCGGGACTGGTCACGTTGCTCGGGCCGGGGCATGTTGGGGTCCAGGTGCACCCGCACGGTCCGCGACGCCATGTCCCCACCGACCTGAAGGTTGTTGCCAGTGGCCATCCACAGCCGGTCGTTGACGGTGGCGATGTTGCGAGACGCCCCCAGCTGGCGATCGGACCACACCCCGGCGGTGACCAGCAACGCCAGGGTGGCCGAGTCGATCACGGTTCCTTCAGCGAGGTTGTCCCACACCACCACCCCGACCTGTTCGGCCAGCACAGCGGTGATGGACTTGCGCAGCTCCTCTTCGGTGTAGGCCCACGGGATGACGCGCTGCCCATACAGCATGCCGGGCCCGCCGGTCAGGATGCTCTTGCCGGAGGCGGGCATAGTCGCATCGATCAACGCGAACGGCGTCAGCGACCGGGTGAAGTGCCGCAAGATCGGCGTGACCAACAGCGCCACGTAGTTCGCCCGATCGGCCGGGCTGGACCACGGGAAGTCACGCAGGAACCGGTTCAGCACGAAGTCACGCGCGTTGTTGACCTGTTCGGCGGTGGGCCGGTCCGGGACGGGCGGCAGCGCGACCTTGGAGGCCAGGTACAGGCCGGTGGCCGGGTCGTACCCGGGGCGTTGCAGCAGGGTGCCGTCGCGGCGGAGCACCGGCGCGCCGATCACGCCACGCAATGGCGCCAGGCCGGTCCAGGTCTTACCAGCCAGCACCGACGCCAGGATGTCGCGGGGCGGGGTGACTTCCTCCTCGTAGGTTTCGGTGTCGCCGCTGCTGGTCCTGCGGGACCGGAGCCGGTAGACGTAGGCGTGTTCGGCCAGCAGCCCGGCCAGGGTGGCCGGGGTGATCGGGCTGGCGGTGACCGGCAGCGGCGAGTCTTCGTCGGCGGCCGGGCTGGTCTGGCCACCGGAGATGGTTTCCATGTGCACCAGGGACCCGGCGGAGACGTAGGTGTCGGGCAGCGTCCCGCGCGCGAGTTCGGTTTTGAGGACGCGGATGGTTTCGGGGCCAGAGCCGACGTGCAGGCTCGGGCGGTCGGCGGTTGGTCCACCCTCCTGGGTCATGCGGGCACGCTCCTCGGGCGTTGGGTACCGGCGCGGAACCCGGACCGGATAGTCCGGCGGGCGGGCCTCTCGGCCAGCCCGGTGCGCACGGCGGCAGCGGTCAGCAGTTGCTCGGTGTCGTCGGGGTCAAGGGCGCCCCCGGCCACGAGCTGGCCGAGGGCGACGGCGGCGCCGTACAGGGTCGCGTTGCGGCGGCCCTCAGGCGCGGCGGCGATCGCGTCCAGGCTGGACTTGACCGCCTTGTGCAGGTAGGCGCCACGGCGCCCGGGATCCAGCCGCACCGTGACCGGGCGTTGCGGCGGCAGCGGCACCGGTCGGAGCCGTTCGGCCAGCCAACCGGGCAGCGGCGCCGGGGCCACCGTGTGGATCGGCTGATAGGTGCCGGTGCCGTCCGGCAGGTCCACAAACGATCCGGGGCCGACGACATATCCGCCGTCGCCGCGGGTGTCGACCTTCCAGCCCAACCCGTTCCCCCGGTCATCAGAGGTGTTGGTCAGCCGGATCCCGTCCGGGACGGTGAAGTACAGGTGAAACCCGCCGCGCCGGGTCCGGACCTGGAAGGTCTCCAGCGGCATCGGCTCCCCGGCCTGTTCGCACACCAGCGCGAACACATCGGACCCGTCGTTGACGCCGGGCACCGCCCACTCGGGCGGCGGGTGCTGGCCGGGCTTAGGCACGTCCAGATCGATCACCAGCAGCCGGGACGGTCCGCAGGCGATCCCGATGTTGTAGGGGCGCCGGGCCCACATCTCCCGAATGGCATCGGGGTCGGTGGTGGCCGTGCGCTTCCACGGCATCCCACGGGGTGGTTCCTTGTCGCCGGGGGCAACGGGGAAAACGTGCCAG
>NZ_SMJX01000664.1 GCF_004348535.1 Actinomadura sp. KC216 | reverse complement strand
ACGACACCCCGGCTCAGGCCGCGCGCTGCCGGGAGAGCCACTGACATGGCCGCGCAGATGTCCGCGTGCTGCAAGGCGCCGGTGAAGGCGACCATGACCAGCGTCCGATGCTCGAACTGCCAGCGGCAGGTCACGCCGCTCGGGCTCATCGACGGGGACCGGCGGTAGCGGTGCCTGCCGCCGCGAGCGTCGTTTTCATGGACCCGGCCGGGGACCGCTGGGGTATTCCGACGTGGTCGTGGGGCATGGCGCCCGCGCACCTGCTCACCCGGACGCAGCTCCGCGGACGCGGGCTGCGTCCGGGTGGGCAGCAGGTGGCGGGCCAGATCCTATGGCGGTCGCGGCGGGCAGCCCGCAACGGGTGGATCCGTGCCGCGTACCTGTACGACGTGCGCCAGGCCAAACCCCGCCGCCCCGCCACACCCGCCCAACTGGACGCGCTGGCCAAAGCCTTGGCCGCGCGCCGCACCTGCCCGCGCTGTCGGCGCGACGCCGGATACGTCCTGCCCCAACACATCGGGGCGTGCCTGACCTGCGCGGACGCCTGGGAAATCGACCGCGCCTGACCGAAGAGAGCTTCGTTATGGAGATCAACCCCAGCGACGCGCGTGTGATCGT
>NZ_SMJX01000071.1 GCF_004348535.1 Actinomadura sp. KC216 | reverse complement strand
CCCCCCGCCGCCTGGCGGCCCACCGCGCCCGGACAGGTCCAGCTCGTCTCCTGCGCCGAGCCGATCGACGAGGACACCGGGCTCGGCGAGGAGGCGGCGCGATGCCCCCGCTACTCCCGCCTCACCGTCTTCGAACGCAGCCAGACCGGCACCGTCACCCTCTACCGGACGCGATACCTGGTCCGGCTGCTGGAGGCCCGCACCGGGCGGGAGGTCCGCCGGTTCGAGATCACCGGCGCCGACGAGGTCTGCCCCGTCTACGGCCAAGAGCAGGCGATCATGTATCGGTCGGGGATTCTGCCGTCGCAGTACCGGGCGACGCTGGCCCCCTACGTCGAGGGCCCGGCCCTCTGAACGGGAACCTCCGGGCCACCGCCCGGACCGCTCCCCGGACCGGCGCCGTCCAGGGCGCCGGGCGGCGCGGTGCCCGGGCCGCCAGCGGCGCCAGCGTCACCGCCGTCCACGCCGCCGCGGCCGCCGGCGCCCACGCCACCGCCGCGCCCGTCACCGCGAACTTCACCAGCACCGCCGCGATCACCCCCAGCGCGGCGAGGACCACCGCCCACCAGCCGCGCCGGTCACGGCGCGCCGGGCGGATCAGCGCCAGCACCGACACCGCCGCCAGCCCCAGCGTCCACGCCAGCCGCGGCCAGTACAGGGCCGGGTCGCCGCCGGTGGACGCCAGCGCCGCGCCCCCCGCCGCCACCGCCAGCGCGGCCGCCAGCCGCAGCAGCGCACGGTCGCCGCTCACCCGCCCCGGCGCCCACGGCGGCAACGGATCGGCGGGCACCCCCCGCAGCCCCGGGATCAACAGTCGCCCCGCAGCAGGCACGGCGGGATCGACGGCGTGTACCCCGGCGGCAGCAGCCGCGACGGGTCCAGCGTCGGGAACAGCCGGAACGTCGGCGCCGGGTCCGGCGTCGGCGTCCCCGCGCGGGGCGCCACGGTCGGCACCACCTCCACCTCCGCCGGCGCCGCGCCGCAGCCGCGCAGCGGCACCGACACCACCGCCAGCACGCCCACCGCCACCAGCGCGACCCGCGCCGGCGCCCACCACCGCGGAACCACCGCGGGCGCGGCGGCGGGCGCGGTCAGGTCCGGATCGGCGAGCGCGTCGCGGGCCCGGTCCGCGGTGACGCGGCGCGCCGGGTCGGGCGCCAGCAGCCCCATGATCAGCTCGGTCAGGCGCGGCGGGCCCTGCGGCCGCGGCGGGCTGTGGGTCAGGACGGCGCCCAGCGCCGCGAGCGGCTCGTCGCGGGCGAACGGCGCCGCCCCCGTCAGCGCCGCGTACAGCAGCACCCCGAGCGCGAACAGGTCCGACGGCGGCCCGGCGGGCACGCCGCGCAGCCGCTCGGGCGCGATGTAGCCGGGCGTCCCGATCGGCAGCCCGGTCCGGGTGATGCGCTCCTCGTCGTCCATCGCGGCGATGCCGAAGTCGGTGAGCACCACCCGCCCGTCGTCGCGGCGGAACACGTTGCCCGGCTTGACGTCGCGATGCACCACACCCTCCTCGTGCGCGGCGCGCAGCGCCTCCAGCACGCCGCGGCCGACCTCCGCGACCCGCCCGGGCGGCAGCGGCCCCAGCTCGGCGATCTCCACGTCCAGGCCGTGCCCCGACAGCAGCTCCATCACGATCCACGGCCGCCCGCCGGAGGCGAACACGTCGTGCACGCGGATCACGTTCGGGTGCCGGACCCGGGCGGCGGCGCGCGCCTCCCGCAGCGCCCGCTCCACCATCACCGCCCGCCGCTCCGGCGCGGCCCCGTCCGGCAGCAGCAGCTCCTTGACCGCCACCTCCCGGCCCAGGACCGTGTCGGTGGCGCGCCACACCGCGCCCATCCCGCCGCGGCCCAGCAGCACCTCCAGCCGGTAGCGGCCCCGCAGCACGGTCACCCGACCTCCCCTCTCCAAGCGTCAGCGTTCTCGGGCGCGCAGGTACGACACCACCGCCTCGGCGGTGGCGATCAGCGACGCGCGGACGGTCGCGGCCGGGTCCCCGTACGGCTCGACCCGCACGCTCAGCACCACGTTGGAGTCGCGGAAGGTGACCTCCATCAGGTGGACCGTGCCGGTCCCGGCCGAACGGACCTCGCGGATGAACGCCTCGTCGGCGACGCCGTCCAGCGGCCGGGGGCGGCGCGCCCGCATCTCGACCCCCGGGGGAAGCGAGCTGGGGAGCACCCGGTAGGTGTAGGGGTACCGCCTCTCCCCGTCCAGGTCGAAGCGGCTCAGGAACCGCAGCCAGCGGTGCGCGGCGCCGACCGAGGAGAACCGCAGCGCCGCCGGGCTGCCGTGCTCGCTCCGGTACCCCTGGTACCAGCGCAGGCTGTACCCGGAGCCGGACCAGCAGCTGCGGACGCCCGACGCGGCGTCCCCCGCGGCCTCGAACGCGACGTTCCGGACCGTCAGCGGGCACGGCGCGAGCCCCGCGCGGTAGGCGCCCGCGCCGCGCGGCCCGGCGACCGCGTCCGGCAGCAGGAACAGCGCGGCGGCCACCGCCATCGCGGTCAGCCACGCCACCTCCGGCAGCAGCCGCCCCCGCAGCCGCGGCCGCCGTGACCGGCCGGCGGCCACCCGCCGCAGCGCCCGCTGCACGTCGGCCGGGTCCGGGCGGTCGGCCGGGTTCTTGCGCAGCAGCGCCGCCAGCACCGGCCGCAGCGGGCCCGCCCTCCGGGGGCGCGGCGGCGCCTCGGTGAGCGTCGCCGCCAGCGCCGCCGCGTCCGACGCCCGCGCGAACGGGCCGCGCCCCTCCACCGCCGCGTACAGGGCCGCGCCGAGGGAGAACAGGTCGCTGCGGCCGTCGACCGTGCCGCCGTCCAGCCGCTCGGGCGCGATGTAGCCGGGGCTGCCGATCACCGTCCCGGTCCGGGTCAGCGCCGGGTCCCCGGCCAGCTCGGCGATGCCGAAGTCGGTGAGCACCACCCGCCCGCCGGGACCGGGGGCGAGCATGATGTTGCCCGGCGTCACGTCCCGGTGCAGCACCCCGGCGGCGTGCGCGGCGCGCAGCGCGTCCAGCACCGCCGCGCCCACCCGCGCCGCCTCCGCCGGCGGCAGCGGCGCCGCCTCGCGCAGCGTCACGCCCTCGACCAGCTCCATCACGATCCACGGCCGGTCGCCGTCGTCGAGCACGTCGTGCACCACCACGATCGACTCGTGCTCCAGCAGCGCCGCCGCGCGCGCCTCCCGCACCGCCCGCGCCATCAGCCGCCGCCGCTCGTCCGGCTCCAGGCCGTCCGGTGGCAGCACCTCCTTCACCGCGACCCGGCGCCGCAGCACCCCGTCGACCGCCTCCCACACCCGGCCCATGCCGCCGCGCCCGAGCTCGCGCACCAGCCGGTACCGGCCACCGATCCGCACGGCGCCGCCGGACGGACGGGCGTCAGCGGATGGACGGGTGCCATCGGGCGGGTTCACGCGATCACGCTCCGGCGGGGGCGGGCCGAATGATCATCGACCAGGCTAACCGCCCGGGCCCGGCCCTTGTGATCATCTGCCCTGTATCGGCCACGCGGCCGGTTCCGGCGGGCGCGGTGTCGTGGACGGGCGCCCGGCGCCGGGTTAACTTGCCTGCAAGGACCTTGATCGTCGGGACTGCTCGGGGGCGGGAGGGAGCCGACATGTACCGTCGCCGCACGGATGGACGCCGGCACGGACGTCGGCACCGGCTCGGGCGCCGCTGGCTCGCCGGGGTCACCGCCGGGACGCTCGCCGCCACCGGCCTCGCCGCACTGGCCGCGCCCGGCGCGCAGGCGGCCGGCGGGCACGGCCGCAACCCGCACCTGACGCGGATCCTGCGGGCGATGACGCTGGAGGAGAAGGCCGCGCAGCTGTTCGTCCTGCAGATCTACGGCAAGAGCGCCGACACCGCCGATCCCGCCGCCGTCGCCGCCAACCGCAAGCTGTACGGGGCCGACAACGCCGCGCAGGTCATGGCCCGCTACAGCCCCGGCGGGTTCATCTACTACGGCGAGAACGTCACCGACCCGCGCCAGCTCGCCGCGTTCTCCAACGGCATCCAGCGCGCCGCGCTCGCGCAGCGCCACCGGATCCCCGCGACGATCGCCATCGACCAGGAGGGCGGCATCGTCGCCCGCGTCCAGCCGCCCGCCACCCAGTCGCCCGGCGCGATGGCGCTGGCCGCCGGGCGCAGCACCGGCGACGCCCGCGCCCTGGCCCGCATCACCGGACGGGAGCTGCGCGCCATCGGCGTCAACCAGGACTACGCGCCCGACGCCGACGTCAACGTCAACCCCGCCAACCCCGTCATCGGCGTCCGGTCCTTCGGGTCCGACCCGGGCCTGGTGGCCTCCATGGTCACCGCGCAGGTCGGCGGGTACCGGTCGGCGGGCGTCACCCCGACCGTCAAGCACTTCCCCGGGCACGGCGACACCACCACCGACAGCCACACAGGCGTCCCCGAGATCGACCACACCCGGCAGGAGTGGGAACGGCTCGACCTGCCGCCGTTCCGCGCCGCGATCGCCCGCGGCGCCGACTCGATCATGACCGCGCACATCGTGGTGAAGTCGCTGGACGCCTCCGGCGACCCCGCCACCCTGTCGCGGCCGATCCTCACCGGCATCCTGCGCGAGCGGCTGCGCTACCGCGGCGTCGTCGTCACCGACGCCCTGGACATGGACGGCGTCCGCGCCAAGTACGGCGACGAGCGCATCCCCGTCCTCGCCCTCAAGGCCGGCGCGGACGTCCTGCTCAAACCGCCCGCCGACGCCGGCGGCACCGGCGTGTTCCCCCGCCAGCTCGCCGCCGTCGTCGCCGCCGTGAGATCCGGCGAGCTGACCGAGAAGCGCATCGACGAGTCGGTGTACCGGATCCTGGAGCTGAAGCACAGGCGCGGCCTGTTCCGCGCCCCCTACGCCGACGAGTCCAGGATCGACGACGTCGTCGGGACGCCTGCGCACCTGGCCGCCGCGCAGCGCGCCACCGACCGCACCACCACCCTGATCAAGAACGGCGCCGGGGTGCTGCCGCTGCGGCCCGGCCCACGCAGCGTGCTCGTCACCGGGTGGGGCGTGTCCACCACCGCGGCGCTCGGCACCGAGCTCGCCCGGCGCGGCGCCACCGCCACCGTCCGGCAGACCGGCCTCAGCCCCGGGCAGGCCCAGATCGACCAGGCCGTCGCCGCCGCGCAGGGCCAGGACCTCGTCGTCGCCGTCACCAACCGCGCCTGGGACGTCAAGGACGAACCCGGCCACAACGGCCCGGGCCAGACCACCCTCGTCAAGGCGCTGCTCGCCACCGGCAAGCCCGTCATCGTCGTCGCCGTCCGCGACCCCTACGACATCGCCTGGTTCCCCGAGGCCCCCACCTACCTGGCCACCTACTCCTACACCGCCGAAGCGCTGCGGTCGGCGGGCAAGGCGCTGTTCGGCGAGCTGGACCCGCAGGGCCGGCTGCCCGTCACGATCCCCGTCCGCGACGAGCCCGGCACCGCCCTGTACCCGTTCGGTCACGGGCTCGGCTACGGCCGCTGACCCGCGGCCGGGCGCCGCCGGGCGCCGCTGACCGGGCCCCCGCGACGGTCAGCGGCGCTCCGCGCCCGCCGAGCCGCGCCCGCCGAGCCGTGCGCGCTAGCCGAGCGCGGCGAGCTCGTCCAGCAGCGCGGCCAGCTCGCGCGGCGCGGAGAACATCGGCCAATGGCCGGTGGGCAGCTCCCGGTAGGTCCAGGTCGGGCCGGTCATCCCGGCGAAGATCGGGTCGCCCTCCTCGCCCATCTGCCGCACCGCCGCCAGCGGGATCGTGCAGGCGACGAGCGTGCGGGGCGTGTCCGGCAGCGGGTCGGGACGCGCGGCCGGCTGCGTCGCCGTCCCGAACGGCTGCGGCGTGCCGCGCTCGCGCATCACCGCCAGCTGCTCCCCGGTCAGCCCGGCGAGGTTGACCGGGTCGTCGGCGGGGTCGAACGGCGGCACCGGGATCAGCCACCCCTCGCCCTCGTCGGCGACCTGCTTCTCCAGCGCCGCGCGCGCCTGCGGGTCGTGGAAGTCGATCCCGGCCAGGCCCGACGGCATCGGCCCGGTGTCGACGTACACCACCCGCGCGATCCGCTCCGGGATCCGGTCGGCCGCGGCGGTCGCGGCCATGTTCGCGCCGCTGTGCGCCACCAGCACCACCCCGGTCAGCCCACCGCGCTCGATGACCTCGACGATGTCGGCGGCATGGGTGTCGACGTCCACATCCGGCGCCGCCTCACCCTTCCGCTCCGCCATCCCCGCCAGCGTCACCGCGTGGACGTCGTGGCCCGCGGCGCGCAGCGGCCCGGCCACCTCATCCCACGCCCACGCACCCAGCCAGTACCCCGGAACCAGTACGAACGTCGCCATCTCTCAGCCGTCCTTTCTTGACGATGCTCCACACGCTACGGTCGATACCGGACAGAAACCGCCCGGATTAGGTGAGCGACCCGTGTCACATCCCCTGCCGTCCGGGTCGTCGCACCCGACGACCCGTGTCCTGGCCATGCTCGAATTGCTGCAGGCCAACCACCGCATGCGCGGCGCGGACCTCGCCGGGCGGCTCGGCGTGGACGAGCGCACCGTCCGCCGGTACGCCGCGCGGCTGGAGGACCTCGGCGTCCCCGTCGTCGCCGAACGCGGCCGTCACGGCGGCTACCGCCTCATGCCCGGCTACAAGCTCCCGCCGCTGATGCTCACCGACGACGAGGCCACCGCCGTCGTCCTCGGGCTGCTGGCCGGGCGCCGGATCGGACTGCCCGCGCAGGCCACCGAGAGCGCCCTGGCCAAGGTGCAGCGGGTACTGCCCGCCGCGCTGCGCGACCGCGTCCAGGCGCTGCGCGACACCCTCGACTTCACCCTCGCCGTCCGGGACGCCGCCACACCCGACACCGGCGCCGTGCTCACCCTGGCCGCCGCGGCGCGGGAGCGGCGCCGCGTCCGGCTGCGGTACCGGTCCTGGCGCGACGCCGAAACCGAACGGGACCTGGACCCCTACGGGCTGGTGTTCCACTCCGGCCGCTGGTACGTCACCGGCCACGACCACCGCAGCGGCGAGATCCGCACCTTCCGCGTCGACCGGGTCATCGCCGCCGAGCCGGGCGCCGCGCGGTTCGAGACCCCCCGCGGCGTCGACCCCGTCCAGCACGTCGTCCGGTCGCTGGCGCGCGTCCCGTACGCGCACGAGGTCGAGGTGCTGCTGGAGACCACCCTCGCCGAGGCGCGGCGCCGCATCCCCGCCACCACCGCCACCCTCAGCCAGGAGGACGGGGGAGTGGCGATGACCGCGCGCGCCGAGCGGCTGGACGGGATGGCGCGGATGCTCGCCGGGCTCGGGTTCCCGTTCGTCGTCCGCCGCCCCGCCGAGCTGCGCGGCCACGTCCGCGACTTCGCCCGCACCCTCGAAGAGCAGGCCGCACGGTGACGTCCCGGAGGGTCAGGTCGGTCAGGACGACGCGGTGCGGGCGTCCCACTCGTGCCGCAGCATCGCGTACACGACCTCGTCGCTCCACTCGCCCTTGACGATCTCGTTCTGCACCAGGTGCGCCTCCCGGCGCATCCCGAGGCGCTCCAGCACCCGCGCGGACGCGGCGTTGCGGCCGTCCAGCCGCCCGCACACCCGGTGCAGGTCCAGGCCCTCGAACCCCAGCCGCAGCACGACCTCCGCCGCCTCGGTCGCGTACCCCTGCCCGTGGAAGGCCGGGTTGAAGATGTAGCCGATCTCTCCCTGCCGGTGCTCCCTGCTGCGCCACTGCAGGTTCACCTCGCCGATCAGGTCGCCGGTCTCGCGCCGCACCACCGCCAGGACGAGCCAGTCGCCCTCCTTCTCCACGGTGGACGCGCTCATCTTCTGCTTCAGGAACTCCCGCGACTCCTCCCGGTCCCGCGGCTCCCAGTACAGGAACCGCGCCACCTCGGGCAGCGACTGGTAGGCGTACAAGCCATCGAGGTCGCCCTCGCGGAACGGCCGCAGGGTCAGCCGCTCGGTCTCGATCGGGTAAGCCGGACGCAGCATGCGCCGATCCTATGCACCGTGTCCGGACTTGTGCGACCCGTGATCCCCGCAGCGCGGGCCCCGGTTTCCGTCCCGCCGGTTCGGTGCCGTGGGTTCAGTGCCGTCCGGCCCGGCGGCGCCCGTGCCGCGGGCTCGGGCCCGCCTCGGGCTCCGGCTCGGCTCGCCGCGCCCCTCCGTCGCCGCCGGGTTCCCCGGCGAGGCCGGCCGCGCGGCGCTCGTCGTCGTCGAAACCGCGGGTGTCGCGGAACTCCACGTAGGGCTCCTCGTCCGGACGGGCCCCGCCCTCGATCGCGCGGCCGCGTTCCAGCTCGGCGTTCATCTCCGCGCCCAGCAGGATCGCCAGGTTCGTGATCCACAGCCACACCAGGAACACGATGATCCCCGCGAGGCTGCCGTAGGTCTTGTTGTAGGAGGAGAACCCCGACACGTACAGCGCGAACAGGCCCGACGCCGCCAGCCACAGCACGATCGCCAGGACGCCGCCCGGCGTCACCCACCGGAACCGGCGCTTGGCGTTGGGCGCCGCCCAGTACAGCAGCGAGAACAGGAACGCGATCACCAGCAGCAGCACCGGCCACTTGGCGATGTTCCAGACCGTGACCGCCTGCGAGCCGAGCCCGAGCAGGTCCCCCGCCTCGCGGGCCAGCGGTCCCGACACCACCACCGCGATCACCGACGCCGACAGCAGCACCAGCGTGACCAGCGTGATCATCACGCGGAGCGGGACGGTCTTCCAGAACGGCCGCCCCTCCGGGATGTCGTAGACGACGTTGGACGCGCGCATGAACGCCCCCACGTACCCTGACGCCGACCAGATCGCCGCCGCCAGGCCCGCCAGCGCGACGATCCCGGCACCGGCGCGGTTGCCCTGCAGCTGGGTGATGGAGCTGATCAGCAGCTGCTTCACCGACCCGGGCGCCATGTCGCCGGCGCTGGCGATCAGGTCCTGCGTCACCGACCTGCCGGCCAGCCCGACCAGCGACACCACCACCAGCATCGCCGGGAAGATCGACAGGACGGAGTAGTAGGTGAGCGCGGCGGCCCAGTCGGACAGGTTGTCGTTGCGGTACTCGCCTGCGGTGCGTTTCAGGGCCCGTCCCCAGGAGGTGGCGGGCAGTTCGGTGGGGGCACTGGGTGCGCCCATGGCGAGCTCCCTCCGCTCAGAAGAACGAACGGCGGCGGCGCCGCATCCGGACCGCGGGGCGCTTCCCGGAGGGGAACCGGACCTGAACCGGCATGCGCCCGCCGCGCCGCCCCTTGGCGAACCGTGCCTTGGCGAACCGTCCGGTGGCGAACGGTGCCTTGCCGGGCCGGCCCTTGGCAGGCCACCGCGTGCCGGACGAGCGGCGCCGCCGCACCACCAGCACCGCCGCCACCGCGACGGCACCTGCCGACGCGGCCACGATCCCGCCGCGCTTGGCCTGCTCGGCGGCGCCGGCGTCGCGGGCCCGCCCGGCGGTCTCGCGCCACCGCTCCTTCGCCTGCTCGACCTTGTCCCTGGCCATGGCCTTCACATCGGCCTTGGCCGCGAGCCGCTCCACCGTCTCGCCGAGGTCGTGGCGCGCCCGGTCGACCTCCTGGCGCAGCTCCGCGGTCCCGGCGGCGGCACCGTGCTTGCCGTGCGCCGCGTGCTTGCCGCGCGCGGGGGTCTCTTCCCGAACCGCGGGTTCGCCGTGCGTGGTGTGCTTGTCCTGCGTCGTCATCGGTGCGTCGCCCTCTCCTTCAGCTCCGCCACGGTCTGCCGGGCCCCGTCCATGGCCTGCTCCGGCTTGGGCGGCGTGGCCTTCCTGGTCTGCGAGCGGCCCATCATCGCCAGGACGCCCGCGACGAGCATGAGGAACCCGCCGACGATGAGCGCCGCCGCCCACACCGGCAGCGCCACCGCGATCGCGGCGACCACCGCCGCGAGCAGCACCGCCACCCCGTACAGCGCGACAAGCGCGGCGCCGCCGAACATCCCGGCGCCGGTCCCGGCGTGGCGGCCCTTGTCCTTCAGCTCCGCCACCGCCAGCCGCAGCTCGGCGCGCATCAGCTCCGACACCTGCTGCGCGGCCTGCTTGACCAGTTCGCCGGTTCCGGGTTCGCGGCGCGGGCCGTCGAACCCGGGGGCGTGTCCGTAGTCGTGCCGGTGGGCGCCCGCGGTGACGGGTCCGTCCTCGCGCATGGTCCCGGTCTCGCCGTCCTGTGCCGGCCGCATGATGCTCATGACCTCCGGCCCCCTCCGCGTGTAGCTCGTCTAGAAGCCTGTCGTTCAGAAGCCTGCGGTAAGCCGTTCCCCGTGCTGGCCGCCTAAACGTGGCCGCGCCCGGACCACGGGTGACCGCCCCGCCGCCGGTATGGCCAACCCTCGGGCCACCTGGGGATTGCGAGGGGCGGGGTCAGGTGGTGGTGAGCCAGTGGACACGGTGGGCCTCGGTCGGGTCCGGGGTCTCCCAGCGGCGCACGAGCCGGTCGATCACCGCGTCGGGCACCGGCGCGGCCCGTCCCCGGTTGCGGTCGCGGACCACGCCCGGCGGCGCCTCCAGCGCGACGACCTCGACCCGCCCCCGGTACCCGGCGATGAGGCCGGTGCACGCCTCGCGCTGCGTCCGCGACACGTTGGTGGCGTTCCACACGAACGACCGCCCAGCGCGCAGGTGCTCGCGGGCCAGTTCGTGCGCGGCGGCCGCCACCGGCCGCTGGTCCCCGGACGGCGGCACCCCCATCTCCGCGCGGAGCCGGTCGAGGCTGACGACCGACACGTCCGGGCGGTTCGCGGCGATCCAGTGGTCCTTGCCGACGCCCGGCAGCCCCGACAGGACGGTCGCGGTCAGGCGCGTGTCGTCGTAGGCGGCGTAGCCGGGGTCGCGGCCCGGCTTGCGGAAGTACCAGAACCGGGCGTGGTCGGACGGGAACGCGCGCGGCCCGTCCAGGCACCCCTGCTCGGCGCAGTACTCCCCGTACAGCCCGACGTTCTCCAGCAGCTCGGCGGTGTCGGGACAGACGCGGCCGAGGATGTCGGCCGACGCCAGCAGCACCAGATCGTCGTTGCGGGCCAGCAGGCTGACCCGGAAGGCGATCTGCTGCAGGTCGGGGCGCTCCAGCGCCCAGAACGGCACCTGGTGGTGGCGGATCAGCGCGGCGACGTGCTCGCGCCACTCCACCGGCGCGCCCAGCTCCCACAGGATCCGCCGCACCATCAGGTCACCGCGCCGCGAGTGGCCGCGCGCGGTGATCCGGCCGTCGCCGTCGATGGCGGTGCAGTGCGGCTTGGCGATGTCGTGCATCAGCACGGCCGCGAACAGCCGCACCCGCTCGGCGTGCGGGCGCGCCCGCCACCGCGGCAGCGCGGCCAGCGCCTCGCACGCCATCCGGGTGTGGGTCTCCACGTCGCCCTCGCCGTGGAAGACCGCGTCCTGCGGGACGCCGGCCATGTCGCGGACCCAGTCGAAGGCGTCCCGGATCCGCGGCCAGTCCAGCTCCCAGCGCGGCGGGGCGGGGCACAGCTCAGCGAAGACCCGCATACAGCACCTCCGGGTCGGCCAGGCCGTTGGCGACGATGGGACGCTCCTGCCAGTGGGTCCCCGAGTCCAGGATCGCGGTCAGGAAGCTCGCCCGGACCCACTTGTAGCGGTCGACGGTCCGCCCGCCCTCCTCGACCTTGATGTAGAGGCCCTCCATCTCCTCGGCGGTGTCGCTCTCCTCGGCGACGCGGGCCGGGTCGGCGCCGCCCGCCTCCGCCGCCGCGCGCAGCGCGTCCCGCCAGCCCGGCGTGCGGCAGGTGGACGGGCCGGCGAGCGCGGTCAGCGCCGCCACGTCCGGCAGCGGCCCCTCGTGCAGCACCGGCACCGACACCACCGGCGTGTCCTCCAGCAGCTCCCGGCGCGCCGCCGTGGACAGGAACGTCCCGTCCGACTGGTCCAGGACGTCGAACTCACAGAAGTAGTGGGGGAGCGCGTCGTAGAAGACGGTGTGCTTGGCGTACAGCCACTCCCCGTACAGGACGTACCGGTCGCCGAGCCGCTCGCGCAGGACGTGCTGGACCGACGCCGCCCACGCCTTCAACGGCCCGAACTGCCGCTCGCGGGGCCCGCCGGTCAGGTAGTGGCCGCGGCTCTGCAGCCGCAGCTCGCCCTCCGGGGTGAAGCTGATCCCGGCGTTGGCGCCGTCGAGCTTCTCCTCCACCACCAGGTACCGCCCGGCGATCGCCGCGAACGGCACCGAGGCGAGGTCGTGGTCGCCCGGCTGGAGCCGGGACCCCTCGATGTGCCGGGTCCGGGGGTACTTGCGGAGCATGCCGACCGTTCTAACGAACGCCACCGGCCATGCCAACCGGTTTTCGCCCCGGCCGGGCGGCCGGCCGTGCGGGTCAGCCGACGGTGACGCGGGCGAGCGCGCCGGTCTCCAGCGCCGCCCACAGCGCGCCGTCCGGGCCGAGCGCGATGCCGTGCGGCTCGCAGCCGGGCGCCGGCAGCGCGTGCTCGTCGATGCGGCCCTCGGGGGTGATGCGGGCGACGTGCGCGGTGCCCCACTCGGTGAACCACACCGCGCCGTCCGGCCCGGCGGCGATGTGGGTGTGTCACGCCCGGGGACCCGCGACCCCCGCGCGGTCGGTCACGGGGCCAGGCGCGCCGCCCGCGCGTTGAGGTAGCGCTGCTCGGGGACGCTGTGCGTGCGTTCCGCCGCCGCCAGGTAGGACTCGCGCGCGCCCGCCGCGTCGCCCGACATCTCCAGCAGGTGCGCGCGGACCGCGTGCAGGCGGTGGTGCCCCGCGATCCGCCGGTCCGCGTCCAGCCCCTCCAGCAGGGCGAGCCCGGCGGCGGGGCCGCGCGCCATCGCCACCGCGACCGCGTGGTTCAGCGCGGCCATCGGGTTGTCGGAGATGCGCAGCAGCACCTCGTACAGCGCGGCGATCTGCGGCCAGTCCGTCTCGGCGGCCGAGGCGGCCTCGTCGTGCAGCGCCGCGATCGCCGCCTGCACCTGGTAGGGGCCGGCCGGGCCGTGCGGCAGCGTCGCGGCGACCAGCGCCAGGCCCTCGGCGATGTCGGCGGCCCGCCACAGGCTCCGGTCCTGCTCGGCGAGCGGGACCAGGGAGCCGTCCGGGGCCGTCCGCGCGGGACGGCGCGCGTCGGTGAGCAGCATCAGCGCCAGCAGCCCGGCCGCCTCGCCGTCGCCGGGCAGCAGCCGGTGCACGATCCGCGCGAGCCGGATCGCCTCCGCCGACAGGTCCGGCCGGTACAGGCTCGGGCCGGTGCTCGCATACCCCTCGGTGAAGATCAGATAGAGGACGTGCAGGACGGCCGCGACCCGGTCCGCCCGCTCGGCGGGCGCGGGCGCCCGGAACGGGACGCGGCTGTCGCGGATGCGGCGCTTGGCGCGGCTGATCCGCTGGCCCATGGTCTTCTCCGGGACGAAGAACGCGCGGGCGATCTCCCCGGTGCTCAGCCCGCCGACCGACCGGAGCGTCAGCGCGATCTGCAGATCCGGCGGCAGCACCGGATGGCAGCACATGAACAGCAGGATCAGCGTGTCGTCGGCGTCGCGCGGCGCGCTGTCGGCGGCGGGCGACAACCACTCCCGCGGCAGCCGGAACGCCGCGGCGGCGTCCTCGCGGCGGCGGCGCGCCTGCTCGGCCCGCAGCAGATCGGTCAGCCGCCGCGACGCGACGGTGATCAGCCAGGCGCGCGGGTCGTCGGGCACGCCGCGCTCGGGCCACTGCGCCGCCGCGGCGATCAGCGCCTCCTGCACGGCGTCCTCCGCCGTGTCGAAATGCCCGTACCGGCGCACCAGCGCCCCGAGGACCTGCGGCGCCAGCGGGCGCAGCAGGTCCCCGAACCCGGCCCCGGCCGCGGCGCGGGCGCCGGTTCCGGGCCGGTGGGCGGTCATGGCGCGGTCACCCCTCCAGGTCGGCGCGGCTGTCGACGATCGGCCGCAGGTCGGCGTAGGCGCGGCCCTGCGCGCCGGCGGGCGCCGGGCACTCGCTCAGCCGCGCGGTGATCTCCGACGCCCGGTCGAAGCCGTCGCACTCGATGATCGTGTACCCGGCGAGGACCTCGGTGGTCTCGGCGAAGGGTCCGTCGGTGACGACGGGCACGCCGTCCCTGGTGTGGAACCTGCGGGTGTGGACGGGCGCGGCCAGCCCCTGGGCGTCCACGAACTCGCCGGACTCCACCAGCTCCTGGTTGAACTTCTCCATGAACGCGCCCATCGCGGCCACGTCGCCGGCCGTCCAGACCGCCTCGCCCGGGGGGACCTTGCCCGCCATCTCGTCGTAGTCCCGCTGCGACGCGTACAGCATGATCATGTACCTCATGGCCGTTTCCCTCTCGTCCCGGCGCCCCCTTTGCGGCGCCTCTCACCGGAGACGTCGAAGCCGCCGCGCTCCTTTCGACACCCGCGGATACCCTTTCCAGGGTGCATCGTGTTTCCGGGGCGATCGTGTTTCGAGGGTGCGGCGCGGTCAGGCGAGGCCGGCGTCGTGGGCCAGCAGGGCGATCTGGGTGCGGTTGTCCAGGCCGAGCTTGGTCAGGACGCTGGAGACGTGCGCCTTGACGGTCGCGACGCCCATGAACAGCTCGGCGGCGATCTCGGCGTTGGAGCGTCCCCGCGCGACGGCCAGGACGACGTCGTTCTCGCGCGGGGTGAGCCGGTCCAGCGCCGCGCGGGCCCGCTGGTGCGCGCCGGCCTCGGTGACCGCGCGGTCCATGAGCCGGCGGGTGATCCGCGGGGACAGGATCGGGTCCCCGGCCGCGACCCGCCGGACCGCGCGGACGATCTCCTGCGGCGGGGTGTCCTTCAGCAGGAACCCGCTGGCCCCGGCGCGCAGCGCCCGCAGGATGTTCTCGTCGGAGTCGAACGTCGTCAGCACCACGACCTCGGGCGGGTTCGGCCGGGCGCGGAGCCTGCGGGTGGCGGTGATGCCGTCCACGCGCGGCATCCGCAGGTCCATCAGGACGACGTCGGCCGCGTGCGCGTCGGCCGCCGCGGGCACCTCGTCGCCGTCGGACGCCTCGCCCGCCACGGCGATGCCGGCGGCGCCGTCCAGCATCATCGACAGCCCGGCGCGGACCAGCGCGTCGTCGTCGACGATCAGAACGCGCAGCGGCCGGGTCACGCCGGCCATGGTAGCCAGGCGCGCAGCCGGAACTCGCCCGCGGCGGCCTGGTGGTCCAGGCGCCCCCCGGCGAGCCGCACCCGCTCGGTCAGGCCGACCAGCCCCGTCCCGCTGCCGGGCGCGGCGGGCGCCGCGCCCGGGTCCTCCGGGAGCGGGTTGCGGACCTCGATGACCAGCCGCGCCCCCGGCCGCCCCCGCAGCTCGACGCGGACGGGACGGCCCGCCGCGTGCTTGCGGGCGTTGGTCAGCGCCTCCTGCACCACCCGGTACGCGGTCCGCCCGGACGCGGCGGGCAGCGCGCCGGGATCGACGACCTCGTCGCGCAGCTCCACCGTCCCGCCCGCGTCGCGCGACTCCTCCACCAGGCGCGGCACGTCGCCCAGCACGGGCTGCGGGCGGCCCTCCTCCGCCTCGTCCTCGCGGAGCAGGACGATCACGTCGCGGAGCTCGTCCAGCGCCTGGTGCACCCCGGCGCGGACCACCCCGGCGGCGTGCGCGAGCTTCTCCGGCGGCGCGTCCGGCCGGTACTCCAGCGCGCCCGCGTAGGTGGCCAGCAGCGACAGCCGGTGGGCGAGCACGTCGTGCATCTCCCGCGCGATCCGGGCGCGCTCGGCCATCCGCGCCTCGGCGACCCGGCGGCCCTGCTCGGCCTCGGCGCGGCGGGCGCGCTCGCGCAGCGACTCCAGCAGCGCCCGCCGCGCCCGCGCCAGCGCGCCCCAGCCGGTCAGCGCGCCGTACCCGAGCGCGATCAGCAGCAGCCACCACCCGAACGAGATCCCGGCGGCCGGCCGCCACAGCCCCTGCACGGCGTGCGCGCCGACGCCGGCCGCGGCGAGCGCGGCGGCGGCCGGGAACGGGCGGTGGTGCGCGAGCCGCAGCGCCGCCATCGTCGCCGGCGGCGTCGCGGCCGGTGACAGCGCCGCCAGCGCGGTCAGCGCCACCGCGACCGCGACCGGGCGCCACAGCAGCGCCGGGGACAGCAGCCACGCCGCGGCGCCGACCGCGATGTCCAGGGCGAGCCGCCCGCCGGGCCCGTCCGCGCTGTGGCGGGCCCAGATCGTCGCCGCCACCAGCACGCCCATGGCGGCGAGCATGCCCGCGGCCGAGGTCAGCGTGCGCCGCAGGCAGGGGACGGGGGGCCGTGCGGCGAAGGTCTTGTCGTTCACGGGCTGAAGGCTAGCCGCGCAGGTCAGGGCACCGGCATCGACCAAAGTCGGAGCCCGCCCCGCCCGCGGGCGGAGCCGCCCGGGCTACCGGGGGCTCATGCGCAGGACGGCCGTTCCCCGGGACGCGGCGACCACGGTGACGACGACCCCGTTGGCCTTGAGCCGCGCGCCGGGATGCGCGGTGATCTTCGCGCTCCCCGGCGACCCGTACGCGGGCCCGACGACCATGGTCTGGCAGCGGGGGTCGCCCTCGCAGTTGAAGTCGAACGAGCCCGAGGCCGCGAGGACGACGTCGAAGGAGACCTCGTCGCCCTTGAGCGAGGTCACCTTGATCGCGCTGACCTCGAGCCTGTCCTCGTCCATCCGGATGGTGACCCGCCGCGTCACCTTCACCTCACAGGTCCCGTCCTTGCAGGCCCGCACGTTCGTCCCGTCCGTCGCCCGCGGCGACGCGGGCGACGAGGGGGACGTGGGGGACGAGGGCGGCGCGGTCGGTGTCTTCGCCGAGGGCGGTCGGCTCGCGGGCGCGGCGCCGTTCCCGTCGCTCCCGCACCCGGCCAGGCCCGCGGCGGCGGTGACCGCCACCAACCCGGCGGCCACGCGACGACGATGACGGGCGGATGGACGAGCCATGACGGGGACTCCTTCGTTCTGCGCGCACGTCCGGTCCGTGCGCCCCGGAGGACCCGACGATAGGCTCCGGCGACGGGACGGGTCCCGCCGATGACCGGATAGGCCCGGCCCCGGGGGCCGCGGAAATTCGCGTGCGGGCCCCGCGAGCCGTTCGCCATCATCGGCGCATGGACCCCGTGCGGATCAGACCGATGTCGGAGGACGACCTTCCGGTCGCCGAACGCGTCTCCGCGGTGACGTTCCTGGACGCCGACCGCCTCGCCATGCGCGCCGGCGACCCGGAGCCCGAGCCGCCCTCGCCCGCCGGCTCGCGGCGCTGGATCGAGCGGATGCGCTACTTCCTCACCGTCGACCCGGACGGCTGCCTCGTGGCCGAGGACACCGGAGGCATCACCGGTTTCGCCATCTCCCAGAACCGGGGCCCGCTGTGGTACCTGGCCACCTACGGCGTCCTGCCCGGCCGGCAGGGCAGGGGCATCGGCAGGCGGCTGATGGACGCCGCGCTGGCGCACGCCGGCGACCGCCCGGGCCTGTTCTCGGCGACCGCGCATCCCGGCGCGACCCGCCGCTACCGGCTGGCCGGTTTCACCCTGCATCCGCAGATGCGGATGGTGGGCCGCGTCGACCGGTCCGCGCTCCCGCCCGTCCGGGGGCTGCGCGAGGGCGCCGAGGGCGACCTGGAGTGGATGGACGACCTGGACCGCGCCCTGCGCGGCGCGGGACACGGCCCCGACCACCGCCACATGCTCGGCTCGCAGCGGCTCGTGGTCTCGGCCGACCGCGGCCGTCCCGGCTACGTCTACATCGACGACGGCGCGGGACGGCCCACGCTGCTGGCCGCCGCCGACTCCGAGACCGCCCGGCTCCTGCTGTGGGAGGCGCTCGCGTCCGCGCGGGAGGAGACCCTCGTCAACTGCATCACCACCCCCAACCACTGGGCCGTGGACGCCGCCCTGACCGCCCGGCTCCACCTCGACCAGGAGGGCTTCCTGGCGGTGCGCGGCATGGACCCGCCCGCCCCCTACCTGGCCAGCGGCCACTTCCTGTGACGGCCCGCCGGGCCATGCCTTTGCCGCTCCGGCAAAGAACTTTGCGCTCCAGGCCTGCGGTGACGCATAGTCGCCGTGGAGGTGGTCATGATGAGCGACCGGTTGAGGGACGACTATGACGTGGTGGTGGTCGGCGGCGGCGCCGCGGGGCTGAACGGGGCGCTGATGCTGGCCCGCGTCCGGCGCAGCGTCGTGGTGATCGACGCGGGCGCGCCGCGCAACGCGCCCGCCGAGGGCGTGCACGGCCTGCTGGCCCGGGACGGGATCAGCCCGGCGGAGCTGCTGGAGCGGGGCCGCGCCGAGGTCCGCCGGTACGGCGGTGACGTGGTGACGGGAGAGGTCACGTCGGTGGTCCGCGACTCCGGCGGGTTCACCGTGACGCCGGCCGGGGGCGGGGCCGTCCGCGCGCGCCGGCTGCTGGTGACGACGGGGGTGGTGGACGAGCTGCCGGACGTGCCCGGCCTGCGGGAGCGGTGGGGACGCGACGTGGTGCACTGCCCGTACTGCCACGGCTGGGAGGTCCGCGACCAGGCCATCGGCGTGCTCGCGACCGGGCCGATGGCGGTGCATCAGGCGCTGCTGTTCCGGCAGCTGAGCGACGACGTCGTCCTGTTCTCCCACACCGCGCCGCCGCCGTCGGGCGAGGACGCCGGGCGGCTGGCCGCCCGCGGCGTCCGCGTGGTCGGCGGCGAGGTGGCGTCCCTGGTGATCACCGGGGGCCGCATCGCGGGAGTGCGGCTGGCCGACGGGACGACCGTCGCCCGCCAGGCGATGGCCGTCGCGCCGCGGCTGGCCGCGCGCGCCGCCTTCCTCGACGGGATCGGACTGCGACCGGCCGAGCATCCCGCCGGGGTCGGCGAGCACATCCCGTCCGACGCGACCGGCCGTACCGATGTGCCAGGGGTGTGGGTCGCGGGCAACGTCACCGACCCGATGGCCCAGGTCGGTGCCGCAGCGGCGGCGGGCGCCGCCGCGGCCGGCCAGATCAACGCCGACCTGATCACCGAGGACACCGACCTGGCGGTCGCGTCCGCTGACGCGGCGGGTTCGGATGCGGAGGCCGTGGCGTGAGCGCGTGACCGCCGCCGCGACCCGCGCTCACCGGCGGCTGCGGGCTACGTCCCGGAGGCCGGTGCGCGGGTCGGGCGGGGCGGCGCCGTGCGGGCGGGCCATGCGATGTCGTCGACCGCCAGCCATGGCTCGCCGGCCACGGTGCCCGGGGTCGCCCCGGTGAACGCGACGACGTCGCGGTGCAGGTGGGGCTGGTCGGCGTAGCCGGTCTCGGCGGCGACCCGGGCGGGGTCGCGGCCCGCGGCCAGCAGGTGC
Organism: Actinomadura sp. KC216; assembly: GCF_004348535.1. Classification (GTDB taxonomy): domain Bacteria; phylum Actinomycetota; class Actinomycetes; order Streptosporangiales; family Streptosporangiaceae; genus Spirillospora. Next base: position 12,942 of record NZ_SMJX01000071.1, on the reverse strand, counting down.
GCGGCGTGGTCGAAGCGGACGAGCCGCGCGGCGCGCTTGGGCGGCAGCCCGATCTGCGCGTGGAACCGGGACCACAGGCGCTTGCGACTCCAGCCGGCCTCGGCCGCCAGCTCCTCGACCCGGACCAGGCCGCGGCCCGCGACGATCCGGTTCCAGGCCCGGGCCACTTCCGGAGCGACGGGGGAGCCGGTGGCACGCCGCCGGGCGAGGAAGGCGTCCATCAGCGCGAAGCGGTCCTCCCAGGACGCGGCCGCGGCCATGCGCTCGGCGATCCGGGACGCCTCCGTGCCCCACAGGTCGCCGAGGGCGACCGCGGCGCCGTCCAGCTCGGCGGGGGAGACGCCCAGGATCGCGTGCGCGACCAGCGGCGACAGGCGCACCTGCACGGCCTCGAAGTTCTCGCCCCGCACCCGCATCCCGCCGGATCCGAACCCGAGCCCGGCGGCGACGCTGCCCCGCCGCCCGCGCCCGGCGGCGTCGTCCACGATGAGGGGACCCGCGCCGAGTTCCACGGCCAGCGACACGGCCGGGTGCGGGACGGCCCGGTGCCCGGCGGCGGCGCGGCCGCGGTCGCGGAACCCGGCCATGGCGACACCGGCCGTCCGGCTGGGCCGCCGCGGGCGCGTGACGTCCCACACGGCCGCGTCGGCGCGCTCCATGGCCCCATGGTACGGCCGGCGCGGCGGGAACATTCGTACAAGCCGGCGGCCCGCCCGGACGGCGACAGTGGCCCCCATGACCACGAAACACGCGAAGTCCCGCCGCCTGCGCCGCCGCGCCGCCGTCTCGGCCGTCCCGCTCACGCTCGCCGGGCTGCTGCTGGCGAACGCGGTGGCGGTGTCGCGCCAGGAGGCCGGCGCCACCGGGGACCCGTCCCTCCCGCTGGACGGCGGGCGCGTCCACGTGCGGCAGGACGGCCCCCGCGACGCCCCGCCGCTGGTGCTGATCCACGGGCTCGCCGGGTCGGCGCGCTGGTGGGATCCGCTGGTCCCGATGCTGGCGGGGTCCCACCGCGTGATCCGGATCGACCTGCTCGGGCACGGCCGGTCGGCGAAACCGTCCGGCGGCGGCTACACGATCCCCGAGCAGGGGCGCCGGGTCGGCGAGGCGCTGGACCGGCTCGGGGCGCGGCGCGCCGTCGTGGCCGGGCATTCCACCGGCGGGTCGGTCGCCACCGCCCTAGCCGAGCAGCGCGGCGACCTGGTGGCCGCGCTGGCGCTCATCGATTCCGGGCCGGGCCTGGACGCGTTCGTCTCCGACGGGTTCGTCGGCCGGCTGCTGTTCGTCCCCGGCGTCGGGCAGCTGCTGTGGCGGGCGCGGACCGACGGGATCGTCCGCCGGGGCCTGGACACCGCGGTCAGCCGCCCGGGCTATGAGATCCCGCAGGAGCTCGTCGACGACGTGCGCGGCATCACCTACCACGCCCTGACCGCGACGTCGCGCGCGGCCGACGACTACCTGAGGCGGCGCACGCTGCCCGACCGGCTGGCGGCCCTCGGCACACCGCTGCTGGTGATCTTCGGTGCGGACGACCGGAGATGGCGCTCGTCCTCCGCCGCCGGCTACCGCACCGTCCCGGGCGCCAAGGTCGAGCTGCTGCCCGGCGTCGGGCACTCGCCCATGCTCGAAGACCCGCAGGGGACCGCCGCGCGCCTGCTCCCCTTCACCGCCCTCCACGCCGGGAAGCCGACCGGCTAACCCGGAGCGGAGCCGGGCGGGGTACTCGGCGATGGCGGTGATGGTGGCGGCGGGGCGGCGCGGTGGCCGGCGAGGATGCGGGTGAGGTCGGTCACCGGGGAGGCCGCCAGCTTGTGGTTGGTGTCGTCGTAGCCGCGGGTGGTGCGGGGGTCGGCGTGCCCGGCCAGGTCCTGGACCTTGGCGAGCGGGACGTCGTTGCCGAGCAGGGTGGTGATGACGGTGCGGCGCCCGCTGTGCGGGGTCAGCCGGTGCGCCGCGGGCAGCCCGGCCCGTTCGGACCGCCGCCTCCCGGGCGCAAGGGCGGCGGCGGCCTGGCGTTCGTCCTGGTCGGCGGCGGTCTCGTCGTGGTCCTGGCCCTGGTCGCGGTGGTCTTCCTCGTCGTCCGGGGCGATGACAGCAAGGGCGGAGGTGGTGGCGGCGGTGGCGACGTCCAGTTGCAGGTCGGGCAGATCGCCGGTGGCGCGGAGGCCACGCCGCTCGCCGACGGCAGCCTGGCCATGGCCCGTCCCGGCGTCACGTCCCCCGTCGTCGACGTCTACGAGGACTTCGCCTGCCCGCACTGCGGCACGTTCGACCGCATGCACGACCCGATGCTCAAGGAGCTGGCCGTCTCCGGACGCGCCAAGGTCGTGTTCCACCCGATGGTCATCTTCGGCGAGAGCTACCAGCCGGCGCACGGCAACGCGCTCCGGGCCGCGGCGGCGCTGCGCTGCGTCGGCGACGGCGCGCGCTGGCTCTCCTACCAGGACGCCCTCTACTCCCACCAGCCCGCGAGCCTGTCCACCCAGGGCTACGCGACGTCGGAGCTGATCTCCTACGCCACGCCGCTCGGGCTCACCGGCGAGGGGTTCACGTCGTGCGTCCAGCGGCAGCGCTACGCGGAGAGCGTGAAGACCGTCAGCAAGGGCTACATAGCGTCCGGGGTGTCGAGCACGCCCAGCGTGCGGGTGAACGGCCGCACGCTCGACACGTCGGACCCCGGCAGCCCGGACGCGCTGCGCCGCGCCATCGAGGCCGCGTCCTGACGGAAGCGCGCGGCGAAGGGGCTAGTCTCACCGCGACGAGGGAGGTCGAACACGAATGGCGTGGAGCTGGCGGCTGGAGAAGGCCGATGGGCGCATGGTCGGCATGTCGGAGGAGACCTTCTCCACCCAGGCGGACGCGGAGAGCTGGCTGGGCGAGAACTGGCGGGGCCTGCGCGCCGACGACGTCGACTCGGTGACCCTGCTGGACGGCGAGTCGGTGGTGTACGAGATGAGCCTGCTCGAACCCGAATGACGGGCGAGACGCGCGAAGGGCCGCGGAGCGACGGCTCCGCGGCCCTTCCACATGGCCGTCACGGTCGCCTGGGCGGGCTCCCGGTCTTGGCGGGGTCGCGGATGACGACCGGGTCGAGGACGGCGTCGATCCGCTTCAGCACGCCCTCGTCCAGCTTCACGCCCGCCGCCTTCGCGTTGTCGGCGACCTGCTCCGGACGGGACGCGCCCACGATCGCCGACGCCACGTTCGGGTTCTGGAGCGTCCAGGCGATCGCGAGCTGCGCCATCGACAGCCCGAGGTCGTCGGCGATCGGCTTCAGCTCCTGCACCCGGGCCAGCAGGTCGTCGTTCAGATAGCGCTTGATCATGTCGGCGCCGCCCTTGCCGTCGGTGGCGCGCGACCCGGCGGGCAGCGGCTGCCCCGGCTTGTACTTGCCGGTCAGGACGCCCTGCCCGATCGGCGACCAGACGATCTGCCCGACGCCCTCCCGCTCGCACAGCGGGACGATCTCGCCCTCGATGACCCGCCACAGCATCGAGTACTGCGGCTGGTTGGAGATGATCCGGTCGAAGCCCATCTCGTCGGCGATCTTGAGGGCCCGCTCGATCTCCTCCGCGCGCCACTCCGACACCCCGACGTAGAGGACCTTGCCCTGCCGGACGAGGTCGTCGAACGCCCGCATCGTCTCCTCGAGGGGTGTCTCGTGGTCGAACCGGTGCGCCTGGTACAGGTCGATGTAGTCGGTCTCCAGCCGCCGCAGGGAACCGTTGATCGACTCCATGATGTGCTTGCGGGACAGGCCCCGGTCGTTCACGCCGGGACCGGTCGGCCAGTAGACCTTGGTGAAGATCTCCAGCCCCTCGCGGCGCTGCCCCTTGAGCGCGCGTCCGAGGACCTCCTCGGCGCGCGTGCCCGCGTAGACGTCCGCGGTGTCGAAGGTGGTGATCCCCTCGTCGAGGGCGGCGCGCACGCACGCGCGGGCCGCGTCCTCCTCGACCTGGGAGCCGTGGGTGAGCCAGTTGCCGTACGCGATCTCGCTGACCTTCAGACCGCTCCGGCCCAGGTATCGGAACTCCATGGCCACGACCCTAGCCCGCCGCGAAACGGGATTTTCACGGCCGGTGGCCCGCCGGGCCGGGTCAGACCTTCTCCTTCTCGCCGATCCGCACCTGCGGGTTCGGCACGCGGAGCCGGCGGATCTGCATGGCGCGCATCGCCGCGTACAGCCCGACGCCCCTCGCGTCCTCGTCCGGGTACCGCTCGGCGGCCAGCCGCTTGATGCCGCGGCTCAGCAGCAGGCCCTCGGCGAACACGACGACCAGCAGCAGCGGCGGCGCGAACAGCACCAGCAGCCGGGCGACCGGGATCGGGAGCATGCTCAGCAGCACGATCGCGAACATGGCGTACATCAGGTACGAGCCGACCGTGCGCCGGGAGTCGACGTAGTCGCGGGCGAGCTTGCGGACGGGGCCCTTGTCCCGCTTGAGCAGGTGCTTCTCGTCCCCCTTCGCCATGCCCCGGCGCGCCTTGGCGCGCTCGGCCGCCTGCCGCTCCCTGACCTTCCGGTACGCCTCCTTGCGGTTGGCGGGGGCGGTGATCGGCTGGCGGTTGCGCTTCTCGGCTTCCTTGCGCTTGGGCGTGGGACGGCCCTTGCCTCCCGGCTTTACTACCTCAGGAGGATTCGCCGGGGCCTCCGGGGTACGACGCTTGAACACGGGATCAGACTACCGGCTGCGAACATCGTGGCTGCCTCGCGCGTTAACGCGTAGGGTGATAAGAACCCCAGCAGTGGTCATTGAGCCCAGTTCACGACTGAGGCGACAGCACGAAGGGACCGGCGCCGCGCGATGAGCGTGATGAAGCGAATGTCGATGATCTTCAAGTCCAAGGCGAACAGGGCCCTGGACCGCATGGAGGATCCTCGCGAGACCCTCGATTACTCCTACCAGCGACAGCTGGAGATGCTGCAGAAGGTCCGTCGGGGGGTCGCCGACGTCGCCACTTCGCGCAAGCGTCTTGAACTGCAGATCAACCAGCTGGAGCAGCAGCAGACCAAGCTGACCGACCAGGGCAAGAAGGCGTTGCAGGTCGGCCGGGAGGACCTGGCCCGCGAGGCGCTGACCCGCCGGGCCGGCCTGGAGAGCCAGCTGAACGACCTGCGCGGCCAGTACCAGCAGTTGCAGGGCGAGGAGGAGAAGCTGACGCTCGCCTCCCAGCGGCTGCAGGCCAAGGTCGACTCCTTCCGCACCCGCAAGGAGACGATCAAGGCGACCTACACCGCCGCCGAGGCGCAGACCAAGATCAACGAGGCGTTCTCCGGCATCTCCGAGGAGATGGGCGACGTCGGCCTGGCGATCCAGCGCGCCGAGGAGAAGACCGACACGATGAAGGCCCGCGCCGGCGCGATCGACGAGCTGCTGGCCTCCGGCGCCCTCGAGGACTTCTCCGGCCCGAAGGACGACATCCAGGCCGAGCTCGACCGGATGGGCTCCGGCCCCGGCGTCGACCTCGAACTGGAGCAGCTGAAGGCCGAGCTCGGCCAGGCCCCCGCGCCGAAGGAACTGAACCAGGGCACCCCGACCGCGCAGCCCCAGCAGCAGGACACCCCCCAGCAGGCCCCCCAGGTGAACTGGCAGGAGAAGCCCGGGGGTGCCCAGTGATCGTCCGCCTGATGGGCGAGGGCCAGCTGGACGTGGCCGCGGACGACCTGTCGGCCCTCAACGCGCTCGACGCCGAGCTGGAGTCGGCGATCGAGTCGGGCGACGAGACGAGCTTCCGCGCCGCGCTGCACGCGCTGCTGGAGAACGTCCGCAAGGTGGGCAAGCCGCTTCCGCCGGACAGCCTCGCGCCGTCCGAGCTGATCCTCCCGCCGGCCGACGCCCACATCGACGAGGTCCGCTCGATGCTGGGGGACGAGGGGCTGATCCCCGACTGAGACCGGTGCCCTGGCCGCCGGTGAACCGGACGATCAGGCACAAACGGGGGGTCCCATGCGTTGTACAGATGAACACCGCATCGGGAAACAGGGGGTGGCCGCATGGCCAGAACGCGATACGCCTCCGATCGGGGGCTGACCTCGCGGATGCTCGTGACGATGTTCCTGCTGGGGCTGGTCTACGTCGTCGCCGTGGGGGCGTTCTTCGTGTTCGTGCCTCAGTGGGCGTTCGTCGCGCTCGCCGTGGCGGCGGCGTTCCTGCTCGCCCAGTACTTCTTCTCCGACAAGATGACCCTGTTCGCCATGCACGGACGGGTCGTCACCCCGGAGGAGGCGCCTGAACTGCACGGCGTCGTCGACCGGATCTGCGCGCTGTCGGACGCCCCGAAGCCGCAGGTCGCGATCGCCGACACCGACGTGCCGAACGCGTTCGCCACCGGGCGGAACCAGAAGAAGGCCGTCGTCTGCGTCACCACCGGCCTGCTGCGCCGGCTCGACCCGGTCGAGCTGGAGGGCGTCCTCGCGCACGAGATGGCGCACGTCGCGCACCGGGACGTCGCGGTCATGACGATCGCGTCGTTCCTCGGCATCTGCGCGGGCCTGATCACCCGTGTCGGCCTGCAGATCGGCCTGTTCGGCGGGTTCGGCCGCCGTAGCAACGACCAGAACACGGGCCTGATCCTGCTCGCCGTGGTCGCCGCGAGCGCGCTCGCCTACGCGGTCAGCTTCATGCTCACCCGGGCGCTGTCGCGCTACCGCGAGCTGTCGGCCGACCGCGCCGCCGCGCTGCTGACCGGCCGCCCGTCCGCGCTGGCCAGCGCGCTGACGAAGGTCAACGGGGAGATCGCGCGGATCCCGACCAACGACCTGCGGTCCGCGCAGGCGTTCAACGCGTTCTTCTTCACCCCGGCGCTCGGCAAGGGCTTCAGCGTCTCCTCGCTGTTCTCCACCCACCCGACGCTCGACAAGCGGCTCGCCCAGCTCTCGAAGATCTCCGAGCAGCTCGGCAGGGGGGTCTGAGCCGTGGGCTTCCTGGACACCCTGCTCGGTCGCTCCAAGCCCGCCAAACCCGACCTCGACCGGCTGTTCGCGCTGTCGACCGCCGCGATCACGCTGGAGGCCGCGACGGAGTTCGTCCCGACCGGGCTCGGCTCGGTGTGCTTCCGCGCGGCGGAGGGCGGCGCGTTCGCGCGGCTGCAGCGCGACGTCCAGGAGCTGCTGGACGCCGACCAGGGCCCCAAGGTCGAGATCAGCACCGACTCCTACGGCTACACGTGGCTGCTCGCCACGCACCGTCCGGACGAGCTGCCCGACCTCGTCACCGACCTGCACGCCGTGAACGCGACGCTGGAGTCCGGCGGGTTCGGCCCGCACCTGCTCTGCTCGCTGGTGGGCTTCCGCGGCCCGGACGGCCAGCGCCTGGCGCTCGTCTACCGCTACAAGAGCGGCACGTTCTACCCGTTCGCGCCGCTCCCCGGGGACAAGCGCGACAACGCGCTCGAACTCCAGGTGCGCGGCGCGGTCGGCGCCGACCTCCCCTTCGAGGACGACCTCGGCCGCTGGTTCCCCCTGTGGGGCGCCCCCGGCCTGTGACAGGCCTGTGACCAGGCTGTGCGTCACCGGACGCTGACCGCCGTCCAAGATCGGCGTAATGTCAGGACATGGCGACCTCCCGCGACGCTTCCGACTCCGGTCTGACCTGGCGCATGCTGGTCACGGCGGTCCTGGTCGCGCTCATGTACGCGGCGGCCGTGCTGCCCGCGTTCCTCGCCGGGCCGGTGTGGGGCGCGGCGGCCGCGGCCGCCGCGGTCGCCGTCGCGGTGCTCTCCGCCCGCGCCGCCGACCGGCTGGCTCTCTACGCGATGGACGCCCGCCTCGTCACCTCCGCCGAGGAGCCCGAGCTGCACGCCGTCGTCGACCGGCTGTGCATGTCGTCGGGCCTGCCGAAGCCACGCCTCGCCGTGTCCGCGCTGGACATGCCGAACGCCTTCGCCGCCGGGTCGGGACCGGGCTCGGCGGTGGTGTGCGTGACCGACGGGCTCCGCGCCCGCCTCGAACCGGCCGAGCTCGCCGCCGTACTGGCCCACGAGATCGCGCACGTCGCCAACCGGGACGTGCTCGTCACGGCGATCGCGTCGTTCCCCGGCCTGTGCGCCGGGCTGTTCCTCGGCTGGTGGACGGGCCTGATCACCGGCCGCGGCCGGTACGGCGCCGGACGCGCGGCGGCCCTGCTCCTCGGGGTCGTCCTGCTGCCGCTCGGCGTCGCGGCGGCGGTCCTGTTCGCGGCGGGCACCCTCGTCGGGCTGGCCCTGTCCCGGCACCGGGAGCTGTGCGCCGACTCCACCGGCGCGGTACTGACGGGCCGTCCCGGTGACCTCTCGTCCGCCCTGAGCAAGGTCACCGAGGCGGTCCGGGACGCCTCCCGCGACGATCTGCGGGCGCTGCGGCCGGTGCGCGGCCGGTGCGTGGTCGCGGTGCGCGGCGGCGTGGAGTCGCTGCTGTCCAGCCATCCGACGCTGGAGCGGCGCACGGAGCGGCTGTCGGCCATCTCCTGGCGGCTCGAGAGCGGCGGCTGACATGGGCGTCCTGGATGCGCTGCGCGGCCGTCCCGCGCCGCCCGGGCTGCCCGACCTCGACCGGCTGTTCGCGCTGCCCGCCGCCGCGGCGGCACTGGAGGCCGCGACCGGGTTCGCGCCGACCGGCGCCGGAGCCGTCTGCCACCGCCTCGTCGAGGGCGGCCCGTTCGGCGCCTTCGGCCGCGCGCAGCGCGACGTCGCGCGCCTCCTGGCCACGGGCGGCGGCCGCGAGACGGGGTCGAGCGAGGGTCCCTACGGCTGGGGATGGGCGCACGTCACCCGCCCACCGGACGCGTTCGCCCGGCTCGTCGCCGACCTGCACATGGTCAACTCGACCCTGACCGCCGCCGGATACGGGCCCTACCTGCTGTGCTCGGCCGTGTGCTTCCGCCGGGACGCCGGCCCGCAGCGGCTCTTCCTGGTCCATTCGCCCGGCCGCGGGACGTTCTACCCGTTCGCGCCCCGTCCGCCCGGCGGGACGGCGGCGGAGCTCCGCCGCAACAACACGGTCGAGACGAACGCCCGCGACGTCCTCGCCGGCGAACTGGACATCGAGCCCGACAGGGGCCGCTGGTTCCCCGTCTGGGACGTCCCCGGCCTGGCGTAGACGCCGCTCAGGGGAGGGCGAGCATCTGGTCGAGGGCGGCGCGGGCGTGGTGCGCGGTCTCCCCGTCCACCTCGATGACGTTCTCGACCCGGCCGGCGGCGAGGGACTCCAGCGACAGCACCAGGTGCGGCAGGTCGATGCGGTTCATCGTCGAGCAATAGCAGACGGCCTTGTCGAGGAACATGACGTTCTTGTCCGGGTGGGCGTTCGCGAGCCGCCGGACGAGGTTCAGCTCCGTGCCCACCGCCCACGACGACCCGGGCTCCGCGGCCTCGATGGTCTTGATGATGTACTCGGTCGACCCGATCCGGTCGGCCGCCGTGACGACCTCGTGCCGGCACTCCGGGTGGACGAGGACGTTCACGCCGGGAACGCGTGCGCGCACGTCGTCCACGGACTCCTTCGTGAACCGGCCGTGCACGGAGCAGTGGCCGCGCCACAGGATCATCTTGGCGTCCCGGAGCCGCTGCGGCGTCAGGCCGCCCTCGCGGCGGTGCGGGCTGTAGACGACGCAGTCGTCCGGGGAGAAGCCCATCTCCAGGACGGCGGTGTTGCGCCCGAGGTGCTGGTCGGGCAGGAACAGGACCTTCTTGCCGTTCCCGTAGGCCCAGTCCAGAGCGCGCTTGGCGTTGGACGAGGTGCACACCACGCCGCCGTGCCGTCCGACGAAGCCCTTGATGTCGGCGGACGAGTTCATGTACGTGACCGGGACGACGTCATCGGCGACGCCCGCGTCCTCCAGGACGTCCCAGCACTCCTCGACCTGGTCGAACGTCGCCATGTCCGCCATCGAGCAGCCCGCGCCGAGGTCGGGCAGGATCACCCGCTGGTGGGCCGCGGTGAGGATGTCGGCCGACTCCGCCATGAAATGGACGCCGCAGAACACGATGTACGGCGCCTCGGGACGGGCCGCCGCCTTCTGCGCCAGCTTGAACGAGTCGCCCGTGACGTCCGCGAACTGGATGACCTCGTCGCGCTGGTAGTGGTGGCCGAGCACGAACACCTTCTCGCCGAGCGCGGCCTTGGCGGCGCGGGCGCGCTCGACGAGCGCGGGGTCGGAGGCCGGCGGCAGCTCGCCGGGACAGTCCACGCCGCGCTCGCTGGCGGGGTCGGCGGCACTGCCGAGCAGCAGCAGTGGAAGGTCGCGCACCGGGGTGGTCATGGCCTCTCTCCCTCCGGCGACGGGGCTTATCGTCGCTTTGACGACTAATGATGGCACATCCCGGGGCCGGCGATGATGTGACGTAGAACGCACCGTCGTTCGGCGCCCCTTCTGGGTGTTAGACATGGCCGGGAAGCGGAATTGGCTTATGGCGAGGTACGTTGTCCTACGGGAAGGGGCGTAAGACGTCCTGGAGGACAAGCGACAGCCCGCCGCCGCGCGCGGCGCAGCGAACCCGGGAGCTGAACATATGACGGTTTCAGGCGAGACCACGCAGGAGACCACGCAGCAGGGCGTCATCCTCACCGACGCCGCCGCCGAGAAGGCCAAGGGCCTGCTCGAGCAGGAGGGCCGCGACGACCTTGCGCTGCGTGTCGCCGTGCAGCCGGGCGGCTGCTCCGGCCTGATCTACCAGCTCTTCTTCGACGAGCGGGAGATGGACGGCGACCAGATCCAGGACTTCGCCGGCCTGTCCGTGCGCGTCGACCGGATGAGCGCCCCCTACCTCACCGGCGCCACCATCGACTTCGTGGACTCGATCGAGAAGCAGGGCTTCACGATCGACAACCCGAACGCGTCCGGCTCCTGCGCCTGCGGCGACTCCTTCAACTGAGCGGGCCGCCCCAGCGAGCGTCGGGGGGCGGGCCGGGCGGCGCACGCCCGGCCCGCCCTTTCGTGTTCGCCTGGTCATCTCTCGGGCTGCGCTTCGGCGTCAATCTGTGGTGCGATGGGAAAGTACTCTTTCCGGGTCCGACACAGCCGGTGAACAGCCGGACGACCACGACGAGGAGAGCGACGCCGTGCGCATCGCCGTGACTGGCTCCATTGCGACCGACCACCTCATGACGTTCCCTGGGAGATTCACCGACCAGTTCCTGCCCGACCAGCTGGACCGGGTGTCGCTGTCATTCCTGGTGGACGAGCTGGACATCCGGCGCGGCGGCATCGGCGCCAACATCTGCTTCGGGATGGGCAACCTCGGCAAGGAGTCGATCCTCGTCGGCTCGGTCGGCGACGACTTCGCCGACTACCGCTCCTGGCTCGAACGGCACGCGGTCGACACCGCGTCCGTGCACGTGTCCGAGATCCACCACACGGCCCGGTTCCTGTGCACCACCGACCAGGACCAGAACCAGATCGCGACGTTCTACGCGGGCGCGATGAGCGAGGCCCGCTCCATCGAGCTGCAGCCCGTCGCCGACCGCGTCGGCGGCCTCGACCTCGTGATCATCAGCCCGAACGACCCCGAGGCGATGCTGCGGCACACCGACGAGTGCCGCGCCCGCGGCATCCCGTTCGCCGCCGACCCGTCCCAGCAGCTCGCCCGCATGGACGGCCCCGACGTCCGCCGCCTCATCGACGGCGCCGCGTACCTGTTCAGCAACGAGTACGAGAAGGCGCTCGCGGAGGAGAAGACCGGCTGGTCCGGCGAGGAGATCCTCGACCGCGTCGGCATCCGGATCACCACCCTCGGCGCCAAGGGCGTCGTCATCGACCGCAAGGGCGAGGAGGGCCTGCACGTGCCCTCCGTCCCCGTCGAGAAGGTCGTCGACCCGACCGGCGTCGGCGACGCGTTCCGCGCCGGGTTCCTGTCCGCGCTCGCCTGGGAGCTGCCGCTCGAACGGGCCGCGCAGGTCGGCCACACCATCGCCGCGCACGCCCTCGAATCCGCGGGCCCGCAGGAGTACTCCCTGGCCCGCCAGGCGTTCCTCGACCGCTTCGCCGCCGCCTACGGCTCCACCGCCGCCGCGGACGTCGCGCCGCACCTCACCTGCCCGAACCCGTAACAAGGCCAAGCAGAAGGGCCGCGCCAAACCGGCGCGGCCCTTTCTGCGTGCTCGTTCAGTACGTCCTGCGGATGTGGAAGCCCCAGCCGCCCTGCTGGAGCGTCTCCTCCCAGACGAAGTCCTGCGACTTCATGCGGCACCAGGCGGGGACGTCGGTGCGGGCGGCGGCGTCGTCGGCGAGGACGGCGACGATCTGCCCGACCGGGACCTCGCGGATCCGCTCCGCCAGCATGATGATCGGGATCGGGCACTTGCGGCCCAGCGCGTCGATGACCAGGACGGGCGGCGGCGCCTCCGGCTCGGCGGCGGCGACGGGCGGCGACGCGGCGTCCCCGCGGGACGCCCCGCTCTTGGCGCGGCCTCGGAACCTCATGGGCGCGACCGCCTCCCTGTGTCGATGTGATCAAGTGCCGTACGGCGGAGGCGGTCGACGGCGCCGGGCAGCACGGTCAGGAACCGGTCGACGTCCGCCGAACGGACGCCACGCGGCAGCGATACCCGCACGTTCCCGTGGGTAATCACGCCCATCGCCTCCAGCACATGACTGGGACGCAGCGTATCCGCCGTACACGAACTTCCGGAGGAAACGGCGAAACCCAGCCTGTCCAGTTCGGTCAGAAGCGCCTCACCCTCCACGTACAGGCACGAGAACGTCACCAGGTGCGGCAGCCGCCGCACAGGGTCGCCGACGACCTCGACGTCCGGGACGGCCTGCGGCACCTCCGCGCGGATCCGGTCCACGAGGGAGGAGACGCGCGCCGCGTCCGCCGCCATGTCCGCGCGGAACGCCTCCAGCGCAGCGGCGGCCGCCACGATGGCGGGGACGTTCTCGAACCCCGGCACGCGGCGCTGCTCGCGCTCGTCGTCCGGCAGCGGGGAGCGCCACCGCGTGCCCTTCCGGACTGCGAGCACGACGA
>NZ_SMJX01000663.1 GCF_004348535.1 Actinomadura sp. KC216 | reverse complement strand
CAGGGGTGGTCCCCAAAGTCCCCGGACCGGCGTTTGCGCAGGTCGATGGTGGGGACGGGGCGTGGGGACCCGGTTGGGGATTCCTCCCTGCCGACGGGGCCGGGTCCCCAGCGGTTTTCAGTCGCCGGTGTCGCGGTGGATGTGGTCGGCGCGGACGACTTTGTTGCCGGCGTACTTGGTGATGGTGATGCCGTGTTCGGCGAGCCGGGCGGCCAGGTCCTGGGCGGACCATCCCTCGTAGGCCGCGGGGTCGAGTTCGGCGAGGCGCTGGCGGATGATCTCGGTGCGTTCGCGTTTGGCGCCGCGGATCACCTGGTCCAAGTCGGCCAGGAAGTCCCGGACGGGAGCGGCCTGCGCGGCGCCGTTGGTGGTGATGGGGCCGCGGAGTTTGCGGGCGCGTTCGGCGATCTGGTTGGCGTCCTCGCCGGAGATGAAGTGGGTGCGGACGGTGACCGATGACTGCCCGGCCGGGACCGGGACACCGTCGCCGGTGACCACCAGGGTCCCCTTGTCCAGGCCCTGGCGCAGGGCGTGCGGGGCGGCGCCGGCGTTGACGGCCCTCTCCCCCAGCGCCATCTTGGCCTGGGCTTCGGTGCCGACCACCAGGGACGCGCGGATGTGCGCGCCCTCACGCACCAGCTTGGGCAGGTTCTGGTC
>NZ_SMJX01000662.1 GCF_004348535.1 Actinomadura sp. KC216 | reverse complement strand
CCGCGGCCACGGCCTTCTCCTCGGACACCGCCGCCTTCGCCGCCTTCGGCGGTTCATCAGCGTGAGCTGCGGTTTCACGGGTCACCGCCGACAATGGCACGTGGACCAATCCGGCGACCAAAGTCAAGGCCGCAAGACGGGCAATCCATCCCGGCCGCCGCCACAATAACGACGGAAGAATCGACGCACAACGGCGCACCGCATCGCGACCCATCTGAACCCCTCGATGTAAAGGGTAGCTAAATCCGCCTTAAAGTAACCCGGCGGCTGAAGGAGCGAAAGATAGCCGATTGATCAGCACACTGTGACATAGATCACACGCCCGTCGGTAAACTCGCGGATCGGGCTGCGCGACTTCTAAAAATCGTCCTGTGCGCGGATGTCACGCTGCGCGACTCGGTGCTTCCGGAACTGGGGGGTTTGCAAACGCCGGAATTGGAAAGCCGCGCTACCTTCCACGTTTCAGCAGCGACCACAAGGCTTATCGCCATTGGGCCGGATGTGGTCGTATGGTCCTCAGGGCGAGGGCGGAGGGTCGGCTTTGTGGCGGCCGTTCGGCTTCAACGGCGGGACGATCCGGACGGGACGCGGAGCCGCCGCGCCGCGCGGGAGTGCGTGGCGGGCGCGGAACGGCTGACGGAGGCGCGGCGTGGGGGCCACCGCCTGTGG
>NZ_SMJX01000661.1 GCF_004348535.1 Actinomadura sp. KC216 | reverse complement strand
GACGTGGCGCTATGGGGAACAGCCCTTCCATGGCGCTGGACGTGATCACGACGCTGGATCAGCTGGCCGAGCTGTTGGAAAGCCGCCCGTGCCTGTTCGTGCGCTGGTCGGCCGACCCGGAGGCTGACCAGTCCCACCCGCACAGTACGGATGGTTTGACCGGTGCCGAGCTGCCGGGGCTGTCCGTCAACCCCCTCGCCGTGGAGCCGTGGTGGGGTTCCCGGTCGACGGTTCTATGGGTGGCGCGGCGCCTGCACGATTACTCGCACTTGGAAAGGGCCCGTGCCCACGGCGCGCGGCCCTGGGTGCTTGAGGGCGAGGAGGCCGAGAATCTGCTGAAGAACGACGCGAACGGCGAGTGGGGCCCCCTCGGCCGCGAAGGAGGCTGATCAGCCGCTTGATGCATCGGGCACGTCAGGAGGTCTAAGCGATCTCCTTGCTAATCCCGCTGGGCCCGTCGTACTGCCGGTCGGGCGAGGTCGTCCTTGGACGCCGGACAGTCCGTCCCGGCCGACTACCGCACGTCGTCGATCGCCATGGCGGCCGCCTCGGCGACTCGACCACGCAGCGCCCATCGGAGCACCGGCGGAACCGCGGCCCCACGGTCGTGACCCGCGCGGCGAGGTCGCCCAAGACGACCGCCGTCAATATTCAGGACGGGCATCCGGGGCGTGGGTGCGCTCCGAAGGGAGAAGTGTGGGATCGATG
>NZ_SMJX01000660.1 GCF_004348535.1 Actinomadura sp. KC216 | reverse complement strand
GACGGCAACGGTACGGAGTTCTGGCCCGACGCCCTCGACGACATCTGGGTGTACCAGGGCGCCTTGACCCCGGAACAGATCGCCCGCCTGGCCATCAACGACGACATACCAACCGACGCCGGCCCGTGACCCGCCGCCCTCCGGTCCGCCGCCGGCGGCTCGGCTCCCGCGTGGCCCGCCCACCGGTTCATCTCCCTTGTCCCTGACTCGCTGATTCTTCGATCCGGCCCGTGCCGGGGCCGGCGCGATGGAGGACGTCGTGAACGCTCGCCGTAGGGCTTCTGGCCGCCGCCGCGGCAGGGCGCTGGTGCTGGGATCGCGCCGGTTCCCGCGCATGACCGCGATCGTGATGGCGGTGGTGATGCCCGCCGGGCTCCTGTCGGCGCCGTCGGCGTTCGCGGAGCCCCCGAACCTTGGACGTCCCACGGTCAACGACCGTCAGGAACCGGTCGAAGGGCGGAACCTGAAGGTGCGGCCGCGCAAACCGGATCCGGCGAACAAGCCGGGCCCACCCGCCAGGACGGCCCTGCCGGAGCCCGGCAGCGCCGAGGTCGAGGTTCTCGCCCCCACCGTTGGCTCCGCCGAGCCTGGCTCCGCCCCCGCCCGCTCGTCCGGAGACCGCGGTGCGAAGGCGGCAGGCGACCTGCCCATCGAGATCCTGCCGCGCGGCCAGCGCGAACGTGGACGGAGCCGAGCGGAATGGGCGGGCCGGGT
>NZ_SMJX01000070.1 GCF_004348535.1 Actinomadura sp. KC216 | reverse complement strand
GGGGAGCGCGGGGGGCTCGTCCGGTCCCGGCTGGGGCGGACGTGCCCGCCGCCGTCCGCCGGGTGGCGCGAGCTGACAGCGGCGGGCGACGGCGACGCGCCGGTGGCCGCGGCCGCGCAGGCGCTGCGCAGCCGCGGCCGGTTCACCCGCAACTTCGTCGTCCAGGCCACGGCCGCCGACTGGGCGCTCGCGCTTCTCGGGTCGCTGCGCCGCCGCCTCACGGCGATCGGCCAGGCCAGGCTGGTGTTCTTCCAGCACGACGAGGTCATCGTGCACACGCCCTCGGGGCTGGCCGGGGACGTCGTCGCGGCCGTGCACGCCTCGGCGGGCGAGGCGCGGCGGCTGCTGTTCGGCGACACGCCGGTCGTGTTCCCGATGGAGATCGCGGTGGTGGACCGCTACTCCGACGCGAAGTAGGCCGCCATCGCGCGGACGGTGTTGGCCGCGGCGAAGGCGTGCCCGCGGGCGTTGAGGTGCAGCCGGTCGCCGCTGTAGATGCCGGGGTCGGCGGAGACCGGATGGTCGTAGGGGTTGGCGGCGTGGCAGGCGCCGTGCTCGGCGGCGACCTCGGCCGCCAGCTCGTTCAGCCGCCGCGTCCGGGCCGACATGACGTCCCGGTACCGGGAGGGGCCGAGTCCGGCGACGGTGATGTCGAGGAGGCCGATCGTGACGACGTCCGCGCCGGCGGCACGGAGCGCGGACACGATGGCGGTCAGCTCCCGGCGCACCTCGTCCTCGTCGAAGTGCGGGCGGAGCATGTCGTTGCCGCCGGCCGCGACGAGCGCGAGGTCGGGGCCGAACGCCAGCGCGGGCGCGAGCTGCTCCGCCGCGACCTGCGCGGCGACGAGGTCGCGGCGGCCCAGGTTGAGGGCCGTGAACCCGGGCGTGACCAGGCGGAGGGCCTCCTCGACCCGGTCGGCCCACGACAGATCGCGGTAGCCGGGCGCGGGCTCGCGGACGCCTTCGGCGACGCTGTCGCCGATCGTCACCATCCGCTTCCAGGACACGCCGGCCAGCAGCGCGGTGGCCTCGGCCACCGGCAGGACGGACGGGTCCGTCCACTCGGAAAGGGTCGTCTCGGTCATCGTCGCTCCCCTCAGGACGTGCCGCGCCGGACGGTCAGCAGCAGCCCCGCGAGGCCCGCACCGCCGGCGGCGATGGTGCAGAACAGGTAGACGCCGGTGTAGTCGTCGTGCACCGCCCCGGCGGGCAGCAGCGCGGCGAGCACGGCGATGCCGAACGCGCCGCCGAGCTGCCGCGCGGTCGTGTTGAGGCCGGTGGCCCCGGCGAACCGCAGCGGGTTCACGGCGAGCGCGGCGGCGGACGCGGTGCCGGTCGTGATCATCCCCATTCCGGTGCCGACCAGCAGGCCGATCGGGAGCCAGAAGGTGGCGTAGTGCGGGTCGGGCGGCATCGAGAGCACCGCCCAGAGACCGCACCCGACCATGATCAGCGCACCGCCGGTCACGGCCGGGCGGACGCCGATGCGGCCGGTGAGGCGGCCCATGAGGATCGCGGCGGCGGTGGCGGTGAGCGCGCCGGGCGTCGAGGCGAAGCCCGCCTTCAGGATCGAGTAGTCCCACTCCGCGGTGAGGTAGAGCACGCCGACCAGCAGCCACGTGTACAGGGCCGTCCCGTACAGGAACGAGGCGGCGTTGGCGACGGCGAACTGGCGGCTGCGCCACAGCGAGATCTCCAGCGCGGGCACCGGATGCCGCGCCGACCGCCACAGCGCCAGCGCGACCAGGACGGCGCCGCCGATCAGCAGGGCCAGGGTGCGGGCGTCGGTCCAGGCCCAGTCCTGGGTCTGGGTGACGCCGAGCGCGACCGCGCCGACGCCGCCGCCGAGCAGGACGGTCCCGATCAGGTCGGGCAGGCGTCCCTCGCCGTGCTCGGCGCGGGGCAGGCGCAGGCCGCCCAGCAGCAGCGCGAGCCCGACGGGGACGTTGATGAGGAACAGCGACCGCCAGCCGAACTGGTCGACCAGGATCCCGCCGAGGCCGGGGCCGATCGCGGCGGCGAACGCGCCCGCGGCGCTCCACAGCCCGATGGCGCCCGCGCGCCGCTCGGGCGGCGTGTCGCGCAGCAGCAGCGCCAGCGACGCGGGGATCATCGCGGCGGCCGCGGCGCCCTGGAACGCGCGGGTCGCCAGCAGGATCGGCACGTTCGGCGCGAGCGCGCAGGCCAGCGACGCCAGCGTGAACAGCCCTATGCCCCACTGGTAGAGCGTCCGCCGCCCGATCAGGTCGGCGAGCCGCCCGGCGGGGGCGAGCAGCGCCGCGAACAGCACCGCGTACAGGGTGATCACCCAGGTCAGCCCGGACAGCGAGGCGCCCGGGAAGTCGGCGTGCAGGTCGGGGACGGCGAGGTTCGCGACGGTGGCGTCGAGCATGGCCAGGAACGTCGCCCCGGCCGCCAGCCAGGGCACGTCGCGGCGTGCGCGCGGCGCGGCGTCCGGCGCCGCTGCGGTCTCAACGGACATGGAATGCCCTCCAGAAAAATAAACGACCGTTCGTACAATCTTCGTCGGAGGACCCTTCCGTCAAGGGGGTACGCGCATTGACTTTGCACGAACGGTCGTGCAGATTAGGCGGCGTGAGCACCGACGGACGGCTTCTCAAGGGCGAGCAGACCCGCAGGACGATCCTCGACCGCGCCGCCGACATCGCCTCGGCGGAGGGCCTGGAGGGCCTGTCGATCGGCCGGCTCGCCACCGAGCTGCAGATCAGCAAGAGCGGCGTGTTCACGCACTTCGGGTCCAAGGAGGAGCTGCAGCTCGCGACCGTCCGCCGGGCCGTCGAGGTGTACCGCGAGCACGTGATCGAGCCCGCCCTCGCCGTGCCGAAGGGGCTGCGCCGCGTCCGCGTGCTGCTCGACTCCTGGCGCCGCTACCAGCGCCAGCGCGTGTTCCCCGGCGGCTGCTTCTTCGACTCGACGATGGCCGAGTTCGACGCCAGGCCCGGCCGCGTCCGCGACGCGATCGCGTCCTCGCAGCGCGAGTGGCGCGAGTTCTTCGAGCGCTGCATCCGCGAGGCGCGCGACCTCGGCGAGATCGACGCGTCCGCCGACGTCGCGCAGCTCGCCTTCGAGCTGGACGCCCTCTGCCGCACCGGAGCCACGTACGCGCTCCTGCACGACGACCCGTCCCTCTACGCCCGCGCCGCCCACGCCATGGACACCCGCCTCGCGGCGGTGACGACGACCTGAGCCGGCCCCTCAGCCCCTCGGCACCGAGTACGACGGCCGCGAGTTGAGGGCCTCGACGTCGTCGAAGGACGTCCGGCGGTAGGCGCCCGTGATGGTCGCCAGCTCCTCGGCGGTCAGGACGTCCTCGATGGCGTCGAAGCCATGCGGGGCGCGCTCGCCGACGGTGTGCAGGATCCGGTCGGCGGGCATGTCGCGGCAGGCCAGCACGATCGCGTTGACGGTCTCGCGGCGCGCCCGGTCGTAGGCGAGCAGCCCCTCGGCGGGGTCGGCGGCGCGGACCAGCTCGTGCGCCAGGACGCGCGCGTCCAGCACGGCCTGCGACCCCCCGTTGGAGCCGATCGGGTACATCGGGTGGGCGGCGTCGCCGAGCAGCGTCACCCGGCCGGACGTCCAGCGGTCGAGCGGGTCGCGGTCGACCATCGGGTACTCCAGGATCTCCGCCGAGCCCGCGAGCATCGCCGGGATGTCGAGCCAGTCGAACCTCCAGTCGGCGTAGTAGGGCAGGACGTCCTCCAGGCTGCCCTCGCGGTCCCAGTCGGCGGTCGTGTCGAGCCCCTCGCCCGCGACCTTCACCTCCGCGACCCAGTTCAGCAGGGCCCGCCCCCGCCGCTCGGCCCGCATGGAGATCGGGTAGACGACCATCTTCGCCGCGGTGTTGCTGCCCGCGACGGCCAGCGTCCGCCCGGTCAGGAACGGCTCGCCCTCGGTGACGCCGCGCCACATCCGGATCCCGTTCCACAGCGGCGGCGGCTCGTCCGGGTTCAGCTGCGCGCGGACGGCGGAGTGCAGCCCGTCCGCGCCGATCAGCACGTCGGCCTCGGCGGTCCCGGCGGTCCCGGTCGCCCGGTCGAGCAGCCGCGCCCGCACCCGCGTCCCGTCCTGCTCGAAGCCCTCGAAGAGCGTCCCGGACCGGACGGCGTCCTTCCCGAGCCGCGCCAGCACGGCGTCGAGCAGCGCCATCTGCAGCTCGCCGCGGTGGATCGAGTACTGCGGCCAGTCGTAGCCGAGCGCGCGGCCCCGCGGCTCGCCCCAGATCCGGCCGCCGAACCGGTCGAAGTGCACCATCTCGGCGGTCGGGACGCCGAGCTCGGCCAGCTCCTCGCCGAGCCCCAGCTCCGTCAGCTCCCGCACGGCGTGCGGCAGCAGGTTGATGCCGACGCCGAGCGGCCGCAGCCGCGCGGCGGAGTCGACGACGAGCGTCTCCACACCGGCCTCGTGCAGGCTCAGCGCGCAGGTCAGCCCGCCGATCCCCGCCCCCACGATGAGTACGCGCATGGAACGTGTTCCCCCTATTTCTCTGTCACGATGTCCGATCCGGAATCGGTGTCCGCGGGCTCGGACCCGGCCGACCGCGCGCCGCCGCGGACGAGCCGCCCGACCTCGGCCCGCAGCCGCACGAACTCGGGCAGCCCCCGCGTCTCGATCTGGTCGCGGGACGCGGGCAGCTCGACCTCCAGGTCCGCGTGGACGCGGGCGGGCGAGCGGTGCAGCACGACGACCCGGTCACCGACGTAGACGCTCTCGTCGATGTCATGGGTGACGAGCAGGATTGTGATCTTCTGCGTCCGGTGCACCTGGAGGAGGAGGTCCTCCAGGTCCTCGCGGGTCTGCGCGTCCACGGACCCGAACGGCTCGTCCATCAGCATCAGCGACGGCCGGTACGCCAGCGCCCGCGCGATCGACACGCGCTGCTGCATGCCGCCCGACAGCTGCCACGGGTACTTGCGGCCCGCGTCCGGGAGGCCGACCGATTCGAGGGCCTCCTGCGCCGCCGCGCGCCGCTCCTGGCGCGACTTCCCGCGCCTGCGCAGCGGCAGCGCCACGTTGTCGCGGACGCTCAGCCACGGGAACAGCGACCGGCTGTAGTCCTGGAACACGACGGCGAGGTCGTCGGGCACGCCGTCGATCGGCGCGCCGTCCAGGGTGAGCGTCCCGCCGGTCGGCCGGATCAGCCCGGCGATGCAGCGCAGCAGCGTGGACTTCCCGCAGCCGGACGGGCCGACGATGCTGACCAGCTGCCCGTCCGGGACGGTGAGGTCGATCCCGCCGAGGACCCCGTGGTCGCCGCCGTAGGAGTGCGTCAGGCCGGTTATCTGGAGCATGACCCCCGCCTTTCTCTAGGACGCCTTTTCTGTAGGGACGTCAAGTGAGCCGCCGCGCCCCCGTGTGCCAGGCCAGCAGGCGGCGTTCCAGGACCATGAAGAGCGTGTTGAACAGCAGGCCGAGGATGCCCAGCATCACGATCGCGGCCCACATCGGGTTCGCCTCGAACGCGCGCTGCGCGCCGACCAGCCGCGCCCCGATGCCGGCGGTGCTGCCGAACATCTCGGAGAAGACCATCAGGATCAGCGCGAACGACAGCGCGACCCGCAGCCCCGCGAAGACCTTCGGCGCCGCCGCCGGGAGGATGACGACCGCGAGGCGGCGCAGCCGCCCGACGCCGAACACCCGGGCCGTGTCGAGCTGCAGCGTGTCCACGGCGCGGACGCCGTCGCAGGTGTTGAGCAGCACGGGCCACACCACGCCGAACGCGATCGTCACCACCTGCATGGTCGCGCCGAGGTGGAACACGATGATGAAGAACGGCACCAGCGTCGGCGGCGGCACCGCGCGCAGGAACTCCAGGACCGGGTTCAGCAGGTCGTACAGGACGCGGGACCGCCCGGTCACCGTGCCCGCCACCACCCCGGCGACGCCCGCGGCGGCCCAGCCGATGAACAGGTGCGCGAGGCTCGTGGAGAAGTCGTCGACGGCCTGCCCGGTGAGGAACGCGCGGGACGCGGGCCCGGAGAACCACAGCTCGTGCAGCGACGTCGCGATGGTCGTCGGCGGCGGGTAGTAGTAGTCGTCCACCGCGCGCGTCACGAGCTCCCACACCACGACGACGGCCGCGACGAGCCAGATCCGTCCGGCGAACCCCCGCACCGCCCTCATGAGAGGCCCTCGATCTGGGAGGCGTGCCAGCGGAACGCGATCCGTTCCAGCTTCCGCAGGCCGGTGGCGACGAGCAGCCCGATGACCCCGCACCAGACGGCGCCCGCCAGCAGCAGGTCCGTCCGGCCGCCCGCCGACTGGGTCTCGCTGAGATAGATCCCCAGGCCGTTGACCCCGCCCGCGTACAGCTCGGTGCTGATCACCACGACGAGGGCGACGGACGCGGCGATCCGGACGCCGGTCGCGATGAACGGCGCCGCGCTCGGCAGCGAGACGTGCCACAGCACCGACGGCGTCCCGAAGCCGAAGCCGCGCAGGCTGTCCTTCGCGACCGGGTCGACGTCGCGGAGCGCGTACAGGGTGTTGATGAGGATCGGCCACAGGCAGGCGTAGAAGATCAGCGACATCTTCATCCGCGCCGGCTCGGCGACCAGGAGGATCACGAGCGGGATCAGCGCGACCGAGGGGATCGGCCGCAGCAGCTCCACCAGCGCGCGGGCGGCGGTGCCGAGGAACGGGACCGAGCCGAGCAGCACCCCCAGCGGCACCGCGACCAGCACCGCCAGGACGAGCCCGCCGGACCAGGCGGCGAGCGTCGCGCCGACGTCCACGAGGAACTCCCGGTCGGCGGCGAGCTTCGCGGCCTCCGCGAGGACGGTCGACGCCGGGGGCAGGGCGGTGCCGTCGACGAGGCCGGTGCGGCTCACGGCCTCCATGACGGCCACCACCCCGGCGACGCCGGCGGCGCCGAGAGCGATGCGGCGGTGGCTCATGAAGGCGTCGCGACGAAGTTCTTGACGTCGATGGGCTTGTCCACGTACCCGAACCGCTGCATCAGGTCGGCCACGCGCTTCAGGTGGGCGGGATCCAGCGTGGTCGGGTACTCGCCGAAGCCCATGCCGGCCGCGACCTTCGCGTCGATGCCCTTGGCGTAGGTGGGCAGGACGTTCTCGACGACCTTGCGGTCGGCGCACATGCCCTGCGCCTTCACCAGCGCGCGCTGGAACGCCGCGACCGTCTTCGGGTTCTTCTCCACGAACTTCTCGGTGGCGGCGTACCCGGCGATCGGGAGGTTCGCGGTCTGCCCGCTGGACAGGTCGGCGACCATGCGGGCGCCCATGGACCGCTGCATCTGGGTGCCGAACGGCTCGATCGCCTGGACGGCCTCGACGCTTCCGGACTTCAGCGCGTGCTCCATCGCGGGCGGGGGCACCTCGACGAAGCTCTTGTCGTCGTCGAAGGTCACGCCCTGGGCCTGGCCGGCGGAGCGGATCAGCAGCGTGCTGATGTTGCGCTTGGTGTTGACGGCGATCCGCTTCCCGGCCAGGTCCTTGATCGTCTTGTGGGGGGAGTCGCCGCGGACCATCACGACATGGGTCTTGGCCGCGCTGTTGAAACCCTCGGCGATGATCTTCGGTTTGAAGCGGGGGTCCTTGACACCGGCGGTGAACAGGGAGACGTAATTGCCGAAGCTGATGTCCAGCCGGCCGCTGCGCAGCAGCGGGATTCCGGCGGCGCCGCCCTGGATGACCTGCGTTTTGACCGTCAGCCCTTCGGCCTTGAACAGGCCCTTGGAAAGGGCGAGCTGAACGGAGGCGGTATCGGCGATGGTCATCGTGCCGAGCAGGATCTCGGACTTCTCCAGCCCGTTGGCCGAGGCGCCGTCCTCGCCGCCGCAGGCGCTCGCGGCGAGGGCGACCGCGACGGCGACCGCGCCGGCCACGGCCGCACGGCGGTGGGAAGCAGTCATCAGTGCTCCAACCATTCGGGGGAAGCCCGTCAAGTGCTGATTTTCAATGAGCCGGGAGCGTAGCGCAATGTGTGCGCGGCCCGAGCAGAACACGAGGTTGATTCGCGTTCATTCGGAATTGCGCGTCCCGGGCCGCCAGGAGAGGACGCGGCGCTCCACCGCCAGCAGAATCGTGTTGAACAGGTAGCCGAGGATCCCGAGCAGGACGATCACCGCCCAGATGGTGGGCACGTCGGAAGCGGTCTGCGCGTAGGTCAGCTCGAACCCGAGCCCGTCGGACGTGCCCGGGAGCAGCTCGGAGAAGACCATCAGGATGAGCGACAGCGACAGCGCCAGCCGCAGCCCCGCGAAGATCTTCGGCAGCGCGGACGGGACGATGACGAACCGGATCCGCTCGGCGGCCGACAGCCGGAACGCGTGCGCGGTGTCCATCTGGACCGCGTCCACGCTGCGCACCCCGTCCGCCGTGTTGAGCAGGATCGGCCAGACGGCGCCGAACACGATCGACGTGACCTGCATCTGCGTGCCGAGCTCCAGCAGCACGACGAAGACCGGCACCATCGTGGGCGGCGGGATCACGCGCGCGAACTGCAGCAGCGGCTCCAGGTAGGCCAGCGCCCGCTCCGAGCGGCCGAGCGCGATGCCGAGGACGACGCCCGCCACGACCGACAGCAGCAGCGCGACGCCCATCCGGGCGAGGCTCGGCGCGATGGAGTCGCCCGCCTGCGCGCTGAAGAACAGCCGGCTCGCCGGGCCGGAGAACCACAGGTCGCGCATCCGCGCCGCGATCTCGGACGGCGGCGGGAAGAACGGGCTCCGCGCGGCGCGCGCCGCCGCCTCCCAGCCCGCGATGAGGACCGCCAGCGGGAGCCAGCGGTGCAGCAGGCCACCGGCGAGCCGTCCGGCCAGGCCGCGGCGGGGCACGGCACGGGCGGCGGCACGGGCGGCGGCCGTCATGACGCGCCGCTCCGCTGCTCCCGGTGCCACCGGAACACCCGGTTCTCGGACCGCACCAGGGCGGTGTCGATGACAAGCCCGATGCAGCCCGCCCACACGGTCCCGGCGAGGACGTCGCGCGTCCCGTCCGGGTCGAATCCGGCCTGCGCGATGAACATGCCGAGGCCGTCGCCGAACCCGGACAGGATCTCGGTGCCGACGGCCAGGATGAGCGCGACCGACGCGGCCAGACGCACGCCCGTCGCGATGAACGGCGCGGCGCTCGGCAGCGAGACCCGCAGCAGGACCTGCGCCCGGCCGAAGCCGAACGCGCGCAGCGTCTCCTTGGCCGTCGGGTCGACGTCGTGCAGCCCGTACATGGTGTTGAACAGGATCGGCCAGCTGGAGGCGTACACGATGAGCGGCACCTCCATGGCGAGGCCCGAGCCGAGCAGCAGCCCCGCCAGCGGGATGAGCGCCACCGACGGGATCGGCCGCAGGAACTCCACGATGGCCCGGACCGCGGTGTTCACCGCCGGGACGCTGCCGAGCAGCAGCCCGAGCGGCACCGCGATCGCGATGGCGATGGCGAGGCCGAGCGCCCACGCGGTGAGCGTGACGCGGACGTTGAACAGGAACTCCTGGTCGCCGGCCAGCTCGACGGCGCGCGCGGTGACGCTGGAGGCGGGCGGCAGGTAGGAGCGGTCGACGACGCCCGCCCTGCCGAGGATCTCGCTCGCCAGGAACAGCGCCGCGACACCGGCGGCCCCCCGCGCCCACCTCCCCGTGCGGGAGAGACCGCGGGTCCGCGTCGTCGTCGAGCCTGCCATCGGGTGCCCGCGCCCCTCCCTTTACGACGGCGGCAGCGCCTGGAACAGCACCGGCTTCAGGTCGGTCTTCTGCTTGAGCATCCCGGCCACGGTCATGAGGTCCACGACGCGCTGCATGCGGTTGGTGGTCAGCGTGCTCGGGTAGCCCGGCAGCGTGATCACCGAGGCGACCCGCCCGTCGATCTTGGTGTAGCTGGGCAGGATCTTCTCGACGGGCTCGCGGTCGGTGCTGGCCCGCTGCTGGGCGGCGAAGATCGCGCGCTGGAACGCCGCGGCCGTCTTCGGGTTCTTCTGGGTGAAGTCCCGCGTGGTGACGAAGCCGGAGATCGGCAGGTTCGTCACGGGCTCGGCGCCGCCGTCGACGGCCACCCGGGCCCCGAGCCTCTTCTGGATGTCGGTCGTGAAGGGCTCGACGGCGTGGATGGCGTCGACCTGCCCCCGCTCCAGCGCCGCCGCCATCTGCGGGAACGGCACCTGCACGTACTCGACCTCGGCGGCGTTGACGTTGTTGGCCTTGAGGATCGCGTTCAGCGTCAGCGTCTGGACGTTGTTCAGCAGGTTGACCGCGACCTTCTTGCCCTCCAGGTCCCGGGGGGTCTTGATCTCGGAGTCGGGCATGACGAGGACGTCCATGAAGTGCGAGGTCAGCGAGGCGCCCTCGGCGAGCACGCTCAGCTTGACCGTGCCCTTGTCGTTGGCCTGCAGGAACGACACGTAGTTGGCGCCCGCGATCACGTTCACGTCGCCCTTGACGAGCGCGGGGATGGCCTGCGTGCTCTGCTGCACCGGCTTGATCTGGACCTTGAGGCCCTCGTCCTCGAAGAGGCCCTCCTTCTGCGCGATGTAGACGGCCACGTTGTCGGCCAGGGGGAGCGCCGCCACCGTCATGGTGTCCATCTCCAGGCTCCCGCCACCGGACGAGGATTCGCCCGAATCGCTGCAGCCCGAGACCGCGACGGTGAGGGCGACGGCGCCGAGAAGCGCCGTGAGACGCAGAGATTTCCGCATGGGCTCTCCTTATCCTGCGGGGAGTTCCGTGCGCAGGGCTTAGGGCTTAGGGTCGGGACGAGTGGGCCAGGGGAGCGACTCTGACCACCACCGCTGGTTGACCAGGTGTGCCCGGAGATTATCGCGGACCCGGCGGCTTGAGTGGATTCGCTCCGAATTGCGTGACTTTCTTGTGTCCTCCACGGGCTACAGTGTTCGCTCATCGCCGAGCCGAATCGGAGAGTGATCGGTCATGCCCGTTCCGGTGTGGTCGAGCGCCCGCCGGTCGCCGGCTCGCCGGCCGGGTGATGAGGTGGACAACACGGTATTACCGTCCGCGCATTTGTGATCACGGAATGTCCGTGTGCGAAGAGTGAGCATTCGTGCTCGATAAATCGGACATACGGGCACGAAGTCACAATCGCGTCATTGGTGCATATCGAGTGGCCTAGGGTCCTTTGCGGCCTATCCGTGGATGTGCTGCAATGTCGTGCGCCGAGGGTGGAGGTGATGTCGCTTTAACCCTTTGCGCCGGTGAGGCCACGGAGCGTGCGACATCGTGTGGAGAGGGTGTTAACGGCGGATGCAACCTAGCGACGAAGGTCGCGACCGTCCTCGACCCGGCAACGTCGAGGTGCAGTCGGACCGTTCGAGACGTGCGGGCAGCAGACTGAGCCTGCGGAACTGGCGCGTGCCGCAGCGGCTCATCGTCCTGATCCTGGTTCCGACGGTCGCCGCCGTCGTGCTCGCCGGGGGGCGCATCGCCGACTCCGTGAGCGAGGCGGAGACCTACGGGCGCGTGGAGCGCATGGCGGAGCTCGGCGCGAGCATCACCCAGTTCGTCACCGAGTTCGCCTCCGAGCGCGACCTCGCCGTCGACTACGCCGCCGCGGGACGGCCCGACCCCCTCCTGCCCGGCGTGCAGTCCTCGCAGTTCAGCACCGACTCCCAGATGCAGCTGGTGCGCGACAGCGCGACCGCCATCGACGGCTCGCACGGCGCCGAGGCCGTCCGCGGCGCCGACGCGGTGCTGAACCGCCTCGACGCCGTCAAGGCGCTGCGCTCCCTCGTCATCGGCGGCAAGGTGCCGCCCACCGTCATCCTGCAGAAGTACACCCAGGCGATCCAGGACCTCATCGCCGTCCTCGACAGCATCTCCTCCAACGTCGTCGACACCCGCCTCACCCAGACCAGCCGGGCGCTCGGCGCGCTCGTCCGCGCCAAGGAGGCCGTCTCCCGCGAGCGCGCGCTGCTCCTCCTCGGCGCCCGCAGCCGGGGCCTCGCGCCCGACCAGATGAGCGCCCTCAACGCCGCCCGCGCGCAGGAGGACAGCGAGCTCGCGACCTTCCGCAACTCGGTGACCCTGGAACAGACCCAGGTGTTCGAGGACTTCGTCGTCGGCGGCCAGGTCGACCTCGCGCTCGAACTCCGGCAGCGGATCATCACGGCGGTCGCCGCGACCGGCGGGCGGCTGCCCCGCTCGCTCGGCAACCCCGGCTCGGCCGAGGCGCTCAAGAACGCCATGTCCGACATGATCAACAAGATGCGGCTGACCGAGCTGGACCTGACCCAGGACATCCTGGACGTCGCCGCCGAGCGCCGGTCCGACGCCCGCACCTCCACGATCATCGACTCGGTCATCGTCGCGCTGCTGCTGGCCATCGTCCTGCTGATCACGGTCGTGATGGCCCGGTCCCTGGTGCGGCCGCTGCACCGGCTGCAGGCCGGCGCGCTCGACGTGGCCAGCACCCGGCTGCCCGGCCTGGTCGACCGGCTGCGAGATCCGGAGGCCGCGGCCGGCGGCATCGAGGTGGAACCGATCGACGTCGAGTCCACCGACGAGATCGGCCAGGTCGCGCGGGCCTTCGACGAGGTCCACCGGGAGGCGGTCCGGCTGGCGGCCGACGAGGCCGTCCTGCGCGGCAACATCAACGCGATGTTCGTCAACCTCTCCCGCCGCAGCCAGTCCCTGATCGAGCGGCAGCTGCGCCTGATCGAGACGCTGGAGCAGAGCGAGCGCGACGAGGAGCAGCTCGGCAACCTGTTCCGGCTGGACCACCTCGCCACCCGCATGCGCCGCAACTGCGAGAACCTCCTCGTCCTCGGCGGCCAGGAGCAGGTGCGCCGGTGGAACCGGCCCGTCCCGCTGATCGACGTCATCCGCGCCTCGCTGTCGGAGGTCGAGCAGTACGAGCGGGTCGCGCTGCGGGTGCAGGGCGACATGACGGTCGCCGGGCCCGTCGTCAACGACCTCGTCCACCTGCTGGCCGAGCTGGTCGAGAACGCGACGGTGTTCTCCTCCGAGCACACCAAGGTGACCGTGTCCGGGCAGCTGCTCAGCGGCGGCGGCGCCATGCTGCAGATCACCGACAACGGCGTCGGGATGTCGCCCGACGACCTGGAGCAGGCCAACTGGCGGCTCGCGAACCCGCCCGTCATCGACTTCTCCGCGGCCCGCCGCATGGGCCTGTTCGTGGTCGGCCGCCTCGCCGTCCGGCACGGCATCCGGGTCGAGCTGCGGGCCGCGCAGGGCGGCGGGCTCACCGCGTTCGTGGTGCTGCCCGACGCGGTGATCACGCCCGGCGAGGCCGGCGGGATCGGCAGCCGCGGCGGCGGCCTGCCCGCGCGCGAGGCCGACGGCCAGGGCCAGCTCGCCGCGCTCACCACCTCGCCCGAGCCGCCCGCCCTCGGCAGCGGCGGCGGGTTCCGGCAGGACGGCCACGGGCCCGCCGAGCTGCCCGCCTCCCCGATGGCGGGGTCGACCGGCTCGCACCCGATGGTCGGCGGCACCGGTCCGCTGCGGCCCGTCCGCGGCGCCACCGGGCCCCAGCCGGCGATGAACGAGACCGGGCCGATCCCCACCGGCGGCTCCGGCCAGCACCCCACGTTCCCCACCGGCGCGCAGCCGCAGGTCCCCTACGGCGAGCAGCCCGTCCCGCCCTACGGCGAGCAGGGCCCGGCCGACGACCAGCGGCCGCCGCGCAGGCCCGGCGAGCTGCCGGTCCGCATGCCCGGCGCGCAGCTCCCGAAGCGCCCGACCGACGACGGGCCGAACGGCCTGTTCCAGCCGCGCAACGAGCGGCCGCAGAACGACCGGCCGCAGAACCAGCGGCCGGAGAGCGAGCGCCCGCACGGCACCGGCAACGGCGTCTACCGGCGGGAACCCTGGCAGACCGGGCCGCAGTCCGTCGTTCCCGAGGCCCAGCCGATGCTGCCGGAGTCCAGCTCGTCCCGTCCGATCCCCTGGGAGACCGGGCCGCTGGGGCAGGTCTCCGGCGACCCCGGCCAGCCGCCGACAGACCCGTACGCCGACGCCTCGCAGCCCGAGGCCCGCTGGACGGAGCCCGCCACGCGCGAACCCGAGCGATCCGCCCCGACACCGCCGCGCCCGCCCGAGGACGCCGTCCCGGAGATGGCCGCCGCGCAGCACGAACCGCCCCCGCAGCCGCCGTCGGCCGAGGCGCGGCCCGCGCCGCCGCGGCTCCCGGAGCGCTCGCCGATCTTCGACGCGATGCAGTCGGAGTGGTTCCAGCGCCGGTCGGCCGGTTCGGGCGAGGACCCCGTCCGCGGCTGGGAGTCCCCGGCGGACGCCGGCTTCCGCGCCGCCGAGGCCGCCCGCGAGCCCGTCGCGGCCTCCCGCACCAGCGTCGGGCTGCCCAAGCGGGTGCCCGGCAAGAACCGCGTGCCAGGGGCGGTCGGCCGCGCCGCGGCCCCCGCCGCGACCGAGCAGGCTCCCGCGGCGGCGGCGGCGCAGGCCGGGCCGTTGCCGGGAGGCCCCGGAGAAGGGCAGGCTGTGCAGGGCCAGCAGGGACAGGGCCAGGTGGCCGACGTCGTACGCAGCCGGTTCGCGAGTCTGCAGCGGGGCGTCCACCGGGGACGTCACGAGATTCGCGGCGAGGGCACGTCAGGTGAGGCGTCGCAACAGGGCGACGGCGAGACAGGAGGCACCCGGTGAGCGGGCAGGATCTCAACTGGTTGGTGACGAACTTCGCGGACCGTGTCGCGAAGGTCGCGCACGCCGTCGTGGTCTCCTCGGACGGATTGCCGATGGCGTACTCGTCGGGCTTCCCGCCCGAGCGGGCCGACCAGCTGTCGGCGATCGCCTCCGGGCTGATGAGCCTGACCCAGGGCGCGGCGAAGATATTCGACGCGGGCGGGGTGAACCAGACCGTCGTCGAGATGGACCGCGGGCTGCTGTTCGTCATGTCCATCACGAACGGGTCGGTGTTCGCGGTGCTGGCCGCGCCCGACTGCGACCTCGGTCTCGTCGCGTACGAGATGACGCTGCTGGTGGAGCGGGTGGGCCGGGTGCTGACCCCCGCGCTGCGCGCCCAGGACCAGCAGCAGCCTCCGCACTCGGGGCCTTCGGTGACCGAGATGGGCGCCGGGCCCGCCCGGTTTTGATGTGACTGACTGACGGAGGTCGGCGACATGGATCGAGGCAGTCCCTACGGAGGCGGCCCCGGCGGGCCGGGGCGCTGGCCTGGCGACCCCGTGCGCGGCGAGGGCGGGCGGTCCCCGGCGCAGGGACGGCCCCCCGAGGGACAGGAGGGCGACGCCAGCTCGCTGGTGCGCCCCTACGCGGTGACGGGGGGACGGACGAAACCGCGCTACGACCTGGCCATCGAGGCCCTGGTCACCGCGGCGCCCTACCCGCCGCGGGACGTGGCCGCGCTGACCCCGGAGTACCGGGCGATCATGGACCTGTGCCGGTCCGCCCGCTCGGTCGCGGAGGTCTCGGCCCTCCTGCGCCTGCCGCTCGGGGTCGCGCGGGTGCTCGTCGCCGACATGGCCGTCGAAGGACTGCTGCGGCTCCACCAGTCGCAGCCCGCCACCACCACCGGCGGACAGCCGGACCTCCGCCTGCTAGAAAGGGTGCTCAGTGGCCTTCGGAAGCTCTGACCAGGTCCCGGGGCCGCCCGGCGGGGAAGCCGAGCTGACCTCGGTCAAGATCGTCGTCGGCGGCGGCTTCGGCGTCGGCAAGACCACCTTCGTCGGGTCGGTCTCGGAGATCATGCCGCTCACCACCGAGGCGGTGATGACCGCGGCCAGCGCCGACGTGGACGACCTGTCGGCCGTGCCCGACAAGACGACCACCACGGTCGCGATGGACTTCGGCCGCGTGTCCCTCGACAGCGAGCTGATCCTGTACCTGTTCGGCACGCCGGGGCAGCACCGCTTCTGGTTCATGTGGGACGACCTCGTCCGCGGCGCGATCGGCGCCGTCGTGCTGGTCGACACCCGCCGGCTGGAGGACTGCTTCGCCGCCGTCGACTACTTCGAGGAGCTCGGGCTGCCGTTCGTCGTCGGCGTCAACGGGTTCCACGGCGAGTTCCAGTACGCCGTGGAGGACATCCGCGAGGCCCTGTCGATCAGCCCGCACGTGCCGATCGCGCAGTGCGACGCGCGGAGCCGCGAGTCCACCAAGCAGGTGCTGATCACGCTCGTCCAGCACGCGATGACGGTGCACACGACCGCGCCCGCGGGCGCGGCGGCGCCGCCCGCCCGGCCGGCGGCACCGGGCACCACCTCGCCCAGCTGGACCTGACGCTCAGCAGGGCCTGACGTCGCGTTCCCCACACCGGGGCGGCCTACGGTCGCGTAGCCGGGATGCACGAGTGCATCATTTCATCTACGTGATCGACCATGAACCGGTGATGGGGGTTGCGATGCGGGAAATGGAGCGAATTCGGACGTATGTGGCCATCGGCGACAGCTTCACCGAGGGCCTGAACGACCCCTATCCCGGCGAGGCGGACCGCTTCCGCGGCTGGGCGGACCGGCTCGCCGAGCACATCGCCGTGGACAGCCCGGGGCTGCGCTACGCGAACCTCGCGGTGCGGGGCAAGCTCGTCCGGCAGATCGTGGACGACCAGGTGCCGCGCGCCGTCGAGCTCGCACCCGACCTCGTCACGTTCTGCGGCGGCGGGAACGACATGATCCGTCCCGGCGCCGACCCGGACGCGCTCGCGGTCGTGTTCGACGACGCCGTCCGGCGGCTGCGCGCCACCGGCGCCCGCGTCGTCGTCTTCACCGGGTTCGACACCCGCGGGCTGCGCAGCGGCGCCCGCATCCGCGGCAAGGCCGCCACCTACAACATGCACCTGCGCGCCATCGCCGACCGGCGCGGCTGCACCATCGTCGACCTGTGGCCGGTGCGCGTGTTCCACGACCCGCGCGCCTGGTACGAGGACCGCCTGCACCTGTCGCCCGAGGGCCACCGGCGGATGGCGCTGCTCGTCGCGGACGCCATCGGCGTCCCCGTGCAGGGCGACTGGCGCGAGCCCTGGCCGCCGCTCGACCGCGCCGACTGGCTCACGATGCGCCGCGAGGACGTCCGCTGGGCCCGCACCTACCTGCTGCCCTGGATCGGCCGCCGCGCCACCGGGCGCTCCTCCGGCGACGGCCGCGAACCGAAGCGCCCCACCCCCCTCCCGCTCTGACCCCTCCGGGTTCAGGCGGGGTCCGGTTCGCCGAGGGCCTCGTCCAGGGTGTCCTTGACCGGGATGCGGCGGTGCAGGCCGGTGATCTCCAGCGCGCGCCGGACGATGGAGCGCGGCGCCGCGAGGACGAGGCTCCCGCCCGCCGCCGAGGTGGCCTTGTAGCAGGCGACGATGACCGAGAGGCCGCCGGAGTCCATGAACTCCAGCTCGGTGAGGTCGAGGACGAGGTCCTCGCCGTGCTTGCGGCGGGCCTCGTTCAGGTGCCTGCGCAGGTCGTCGGAGGAGGCGATGTCGAGCTCTCCGCGCAGTCGCACGACGGCGCGCCCACCCTGTGGCCGAATGGTCACTTCCAATGGCGGCACGGGCGCTTCCTCTCCTGTCGACGCGCATCCGCCCGGGTCCGCTCGCGGATGCTTTCCGTCCGACAACTATTGCCGAGGTCGGCCCCGCCTGCCAACCCGGCGCGCTACACCCGCCGACCCGCCGCGCCTGAGGATGTGCGCGGTGGTGCCGGGCCATAGGGTGCTGTCGGACGTAACCGTCCTCCAGCCCTTACCGAACACCCCCGACCCGCCGTAGTAGGAGAAGGACCCCCAGGTGAGTTCCCCCCGGTTGCCGGACCATCTCGAAGTGCTGCTCACCGAAGAGCCCGTGCTCGACGTGTACGCGTACGGGCCCTGGCGGGTGCCGGACGGCCTGTACGAGGAGCTGCGCGATCGCGCGCTCGAGTACAACCGCGACCCGCGGGCGGTGGTGCTGACCCGGCAGCTCAGCGACTTCTACGGGGACGACACCAGCGCCGCCGGGGCCGAGCAGTGGTCGCTGCTGACGTTCCTGCTCGGCGCGTCCGCGGTCCGCGGCGGGTCGCGCGGCGACGTCGACTACGAGCTGCTGTCGGCGTTCCTCGCGACGCCGGAGACGGCCGTCCGCGAGCCGACGGCCTGGTTCACGCAGGGCGGCCGGTGGCGGCCACCGGGCCTGTGGCTGCCGGAACCGGCCGGGAACGACCGGGAGCGGCGCGCGGTGATGTTCGATCTCGCGCGGGCGGGCCTGGACGTCTTCGAGGGCCTGGAACCGGTGGAGCGCCGCCGCCGGGCCCTGATGGACCTGTTCGACCGGCGCGCCGCCGACCCCGAGCTGCGCGAGGCGGACATGACCGTCCCCAACGCGCGGCTGGACGAGGTGTGGGGCGCGCAGCTCACCGACGAGGAGCTGGCCGTCCTGCCCGAGCTGGCGGGCCCGGTCGGCTACCTCGGGTGGGCGTGCGCCGGGCTGGACGCCGCGCACGCGCACCTCGCCGGGACGATCTCCGACGGCGACGAGCCCGACGACGCGCTCGCCAAGTTGCTGCTGGCCGCCGAGGCGCAGGTCGTGCCCGCCGAGCTGGCGGTGGTGCTCGGCACGGCCCGCTACGAGAACGTGGAGGAGCGGCTCCGCGCCGCGCGCGAGGGATTCTCCTCGGAGGCGTGGCAGCACGACGTGCGCTCGTGGCTGGCCCGCGGCCTCGTCGCGGGGGAGGCCGACGCGGCCCGCGCCTGGCTGGACATGGCCGTCCGCGTCACCGGGGCGGTGCAGGGCCTGCCGGACGCGCCGGTGAGCCCGCGCTGCCGGGTGCCCGTCCGGCTGTTCCAGTCCGACCTGCGGCGGCTGTTCACGATGCGCCGCGTCTTCAACCCGCTCGGGGAGGCCCTGGGCGCCACCGGAACCGGGCGGGCGGACGGCGAGAGCGGGCACGCGGGCACCGGCGGCGGCGAGGACGTCGCGGACGCGCTCGTCGGCCAGCCCGAACTGTCCCGCGCGCTCCAGGACGCGGTGGCGGCGCGGCTCGCGGGCGAGCGTCCCGTCCGGCTGCTGATCGCCGGCCCGGAGGGCACCGGGAAGGGCACCGCGGCCGAGGCCGTCGAGCGGCGGCTCGCCGAGGCGGGCGCGGTCCGCGAGGCGCTGTGGATCTCCGACCAGGTGTTCGCGTCGCTCGGGGTGAGCGACGCCGTCCTGTGGCTGCAGACCCGCGTCCGCGACTGCCTCGACGCGCGGATGCTCCTCGTCGTGGACGACCTGGAGAAGCTCGCCGCGCACGAGCGGTGCGGCGCCGCCGCCGTGGAGGAGCTGCGGCGGCTCATGGCGCGCTCGCCGTCGCTGAACGTCGTCGCGCTGTGCCGCCCCGGCGGCGACCGGCGGCTGTTCGACGCCAACCCGGCGCTCGTCCGCGCGTTCGACGTGGCCCGCACCCGCGACTTCGGCGAGGACGACTTCGCCGAGCTGTTCACCCTGGCCGCCGCGCGGCGCGGATGGCGCGTCGCCCCGGAGGTGGCCGCGACCGCCGGCGGCATGCTGCGCCGCACCCCGCCGCTGCTGAACCTGCGCGGCGCGCGGCTGGTGGAGCACATGGCGGGGGAGGCCGTCGCCGCCGCCGTCCGGCGCAACGAGAAGGCCGGCGACGACGAGGCGGAGGACGCGCTCGCCGGCCCGCCGGAGATCATCGCCGCGGACCTGCCGCAGCGGATCATCCCCGGCGGCCCCGCCGACGCCGACCCGCTCGCCGAGCTCGCCGCCTGCGCCGGCATCGAGCCCGCCAAGCGGGAGGTGGACGCGCTGGTCGCCGAGGCCAAGGCCGCCCGCCTGCGCCGCGAGGCAGGGATGACCGCGCGCACCCGGCCCCGGCACCTGGTGTTCGCCGGGAACCCGGGAACGGGGAAGAGCAAGGTCGCGGGCATCCTCGGCCGCCTCTACGCCGATTTGGGGGTGCTGTCGTCCGGGCACCTGGTCGAGGTCGAGCGCGCCGACCTGCTCGGCGAGTACGCCAGCGAGAGCGTCCTGCGGGTCCGGCGGGCGGTGGAGCAGGCGCACGGCGGCGTGCTGGTCGTCCGCGACGCGCACGCGCTGGTGTCGGCCGCGACCGACGCGGCCCGCGGGCGCGAGGTCCTGGACGTGCTGCTCACCGGCGTCCAGTCCCACAGCGAGGACCTCGTCGTCGTGCTGACCGGGCCGGAGGCGGAGCTGAACGGGCTGCTGAAGTCGCATCCCGACCTGGCCGCCTACTTCCCCCGCACCGTGCTGTTCCCCGACCTCACCGTGGACGAGCTGGTCGACGTGTTCGCCGCCAAGGCCGCCGACGCGGGCTTCGAGCTGGCGCCCGGCGTCCTCGACCGGGTCCGCGAGCTGGCCGAGGGCGCGCCGCGCGAGCGCGGGTTCGGCAACGCCCGCGCCATGATCCACCTGCTGGACCGGGCGGTGGCGATGCAGGGCCGCCGCGTCCTCGCCGACGGCATCGTCGACGAGACCGAGTCGCTGGACGAGATCCTGCCGGAGGACGTCCCCGACACGCTCAGCCGCGCCCGCGACGACGTCCCCGGCGAGCCGCTCGCCGAGATCGAGCGGCTGATCGGCCTGGCCGACATCAAGCGGGAGGTGGCCCGGCTGGTCGCCGAGGTCCGCGCCGACCAGCTGCGCCGGGACGCCAAGCTCGCCCCGGCGTCGCCGTCCCGGCACATGGTGTTCACCGGCAACCCCGGCACGGCCAAGACGACGATCGCGCGGCTGATCGCCGCCGTCTACGCGCGGCTCGGGCTGCTGTCGTCCGGGCACCTGGTGGAGGTGACGCGGGCCGACCTCGTCGCCGAGTTCATCGGGCAGACCGCGCCGCGGGTGCGGAGCGCGGTCGAGCGCGCCCTCGGCGGCGTCCTGTTCGTGGACGAGGCGTACGCGCTGACGTCGGCGGGCGGCGACCGCCGCGACTTCGGCCACGAGGCCGTCGCCGAGCTGCTGCGGCTGATGGAGGAGCACCGCGGCGACCTGGTCGTCATCGTCGCGGGCTACGAGGCGGAGATGGAGCGGTTCCTGGACGCCAACCCGGGGCTGAAGTCCCGGTTCCCGAAGGTGCTGCGCTTCCCCGACTACTCCGCCGACGAGCTCGTCACGATCTTCGAGTTCATGGCGGCGGAGGCGGGGTTCGCGCTCGCGCCCGGCATCCTGGACGGCCTGCGCCGCATCGTCGCCGCCCATCCGCGGGACGCCTCGTTCGGCAACGCGCGGCTCGTCCGGAACCTGCTGGAGGCGGCGATCTCCCGGCAGGCGCAGCGCATCACCGCCACCGACGACGAGGCGCCCGCCGGGATCGAGCCCGCCGAGGTCGGGCTGCTGCGCCCCGAGGACCTGCCGGACGCCCCGCCGCCCGAGCCCGGCATCGGCTTCGGCCGCACCGGCTTCGGCCCCTACATCTAGCCGGCGGCCCGCGGGTCACCGGCGGCTTGCGGGTCCCCGGCCGTCTGCAGGTCCTCGGCTCCGTAGGCGGCGGCCTGCAGCGAGTACAGGTCGGCGTAGAGGCCGCCGCGGGCCATCAGCGTCGCGTGGTCGCCCTCCTCGATGACGCGGCCGTGCTCCAGGACGTAGATCCGGTCGGCGTAGCGGACGCTGGCGAGCCGGTGCGTGATCAGCAGGACGGTGCGGCCGTCGGCGTGCGTGCGGATCCGCTCGAACAGGTTGTGCTCGGCGCGCGCGTCCAGGGCGGCGGTGGGCTCGTCGCAGATCAGCAGCGGCGCGTCCCGGAAGAAGCCGCGCGCGACGGCGAGCCGCTGCCACTGCCCGCCCGACAGCTCCGCGCCGCCCTTGAACCGGCGGTCCAG
Organism: Actinomadura sp. KC216; assembly: GCF_004348535.1. Taxonomy (GTDB): domain Bacteria; phylum Actinomycetota; class Actinomycetes; order Streptosporangiales; family Streptosporangiaceae; genus Spirillospora. The sequence goes on along the minus strand of NZ_SMJX01000070.1, from coordinate 10,976 downwards.
CAGCGTGTCGTAGCCGCGGGCGAGGCCCTCGACGACCTCGTCGGCGCCGGACGCGCGGGCCGCGGCGAGCATCGCGGGGTCCTCGCCGTCACCGTTGCTGGAGGCGCCTGCCCCGTCCTCACCGCGGCCCATCGTGACGTTCTGCCGGGCGGTCATCGGCCAGTGCGTGTACTCCTGCGCGATGACGGCGACGCGCTCCCACACGTCCTCCGGCGCCACCGTCGTCAGCGGCACGTCGTCCCACCGGACCCGTCCCGCGTCCGGGTCGTACAGCCCGGCCATGATCTTGGCGAGGGTGGTCTTGCCGGAGCCGTTCTCGCCGACGAGCGCCACCACCTCGCCCTTGCGGACGTGCAGCGAGACGCCCCGCAGGGACGGCTCGTCCGCGCCCGGGTAGGTGAACGCGACGTCCTCGACGACGATGTCGGCGAAGTCGTCCGGGAGCCGCCCGCGCCTCTCCGGCCGGGCGGGCGGCAGCGCGCGCGGCGGGATCCGCTTCTCCGCGGCGGCGCAGAAGCTTACGTAGTCGCCGAAGTACAGGCCCTCCTCGTAGCAGCGGTTCACGGCGAACACCAGGTTGGCCAGGGACGACTGGCCCGTCCGGATCGCCAGCACCGCCGTGCCCGCCACCGCCAGCGGTATCGCGCCCTTCCACAGCATCACGCCCAGCGCGACGTAGACGAGCGCCGTCGCGACGCCCTTCAGCAGGTCCCCGGTGATCTTCACGATCGTCTGGCGGCGCGCCACGTCCAGCTCGACGTGCCGCTGGTAGGACGCGGCCCGGTCGTACTGGCCCAGCAGGAACGCGCGCATCGTGAACGAGCGCACTTCGGCCGCGTGCCGCCGGTCGACCATCAGGTCCGAGAGGATCCACTTGCGGCGCGTCACCCCGACCAGCGAGAGCAGCATCATGTACCGCATCCGCGCGCTGCGGACGGACGCCCACCCCTCCGGCACCGCCGTGAGGAGGAGCAGCGGGAGCAGCACCGGATGCAGCACGCCGAGCGTCCCGGCCGCCGCGACCATGCCGACGGCGGCGGTGAGGACGTCCACGGCGTACTGGACGACCATGGGCGCCGACATCAGGCCGCGTCCCTCGGCGCGCTTGAGGTCGTCCAGGAAGTCGGAGTCGTCCAGCGCGGTCAGGTCGACGGCGGTCGTCGCCTCGTACAGCCGCAGCTCGACCAGCCGCTCGACCTGCGGGTTCAGCCGTGCCTGTGCCCAGCCCGCGCCCGCCTGCAGCGCCGCCCGCAGCGCGACCGCGCCCGCGACCAGCGCCAGCGAGGGCAGCGCGTCGCGGACGCGCGACGGCGTCGGCGCGGAGCTGAACAGCGCGGTGAGCACGCCGGTCGTCGCCAGCAGCCAGAACGCGGTGAAGAACCCGGCGGCGAGGTTGAGGGTGACCGTCACGATCGTGTCGGTGCGGCTCGCCCGCCAGGCCAGCCGCGACGCCTGCGCGATCACCGCGGGGAGCCGCCGCGCGATCGTGCGCATGCCCGTCTCGGTGAGTTCCTTGTCCCGCGCATGCCAGTTGAGAATCACCTCGGGAAGGCCGGGATCGGGCGGCGCCTCCCGCCGGCGGCGGCGCGGGACCGCCCCTCGCAGCCGGAAACGTCGTGGAAAACGCCGTCGTGTGCCCATGCGCGGCCCTTCGCCCGTCCTGTCCGCCAGGGGCAGTGTGCTTCCTGAGGGGGACGGTGTCTGCCGCGTTTGTCACGTAGCGTGGTTATTCGGAGCAGTCGAGAATCATGCGGTGGAGGGACGCCTCCGACCCCCTAGGGTGTCTAAGGTTCACGCCAGGAGCCAGGCCGGCCGCCAGGCCGGACACGCAAGGAGGACGACCGCGTGGGGCGCAGCAGGGACCACTCCGCACGCTCGGAGCACCATCACGCCGCCTACGGGCGGGAGACGTACGGCGACCCCTACAACGACCCGTACGCGGGGGACCAGCTCGCCGGGCGCAGGTACGACGACGACGGCCCCTACGGGGGGCCTCCGCTCAGGCCGCGCCGGCGGCGGCGCCGCTGGCCGCGCGTCCTGGGCGTCCTCTCGGTCGTCCTGATCATGATCCTGGTGGGCGGGTACCTCTACCTCGACTCCCGGCTGAAGCGGGAGAGCGTCCTCGTCGACTATCCCGGCCGTGTCGCCGACACCCCGGGGACGAACTGGCTGATCGTCGGCTCCGACAGCCGCGAGGGCCTGTCCAAGGCCGACCAGAGGCGCCTCAAGACCGGCTTCTCGGGCGGACGCCGCACCGACTCGATGATGCTGCTGCACTACGGCTCCGGCGGCACGTCGCTGATCAGCCTCCCGCGCGACTCCTACGTCCCCATCCCGGGGCGCGGGTCCAACAAGCTCAACGCGGCGTTCGCGTTCGGCGGCCCCAAGCTGCTCGTGCAGACCGTGGAGAAGGCCACCGGCATCCGCATCGACCACTACGCCGAGATCGGCTTCAACGGCTTCGTCGGCGTGGTCGACGCCGTCGGCGGCGTCGACATCTGCGTCAAGGACGACATCGAGGACCCCAAGGCGGGCCTCGACCTCAAGGCCGGCTGCCAGACCCTCGACGGCGGGCAGGCGCTCGGCTACGTCCGGACCCGCGCCTACGCCCGCGCCGACCTCGAACGGGTCGAGAAGCAGCGGGAGTTCTTCGGCGCGCTGATGAAGAAGTCGACCAGCTGGGGGACGATCCTGAACCCGTTCCGGAGCGTCCCGCTCGCGACGAACGCCACCAGCAACTTCCTCGTCGACGACGGCGACCACCTGCACCACCTCGTCCGCATGATGTGGGCGATGAAGGGCGTCAGCGGCAAGGACGGCGTCACCACCACGGTCCCGATCGGCGGCGGCGGCAGCTCGGCGGCCGCCGGGTCGTACATCACCTGGGACAAGGCCAAGGCGTCCCGGCTCTTCGAGGCGCTCCAGCAGGACCAGGAGATCCCGAAGGACGTCATCACGAAGGCGTGACCGGGATGGGCGCGCGCCCGTCCAGGGGATTGGCGCGCGCCCGCCTGGTTAGAGTCGGGACATGCCGGATGTGACGCCGGACGGCGCCGCCCAGCTGGACGAGCTGCCGTCCAAGGAGCTGTACGACCGCGCGATGAGCCTCGCCAAGGAGCGCCGCGACGTCGGCTTCCTGTGGGAGCTGCTGCGCGCGATCCCCGCCGCCGCGGCGGCCACCGGGGAGGTCGACCGCGCCGAGTTCGACCTTTTCCACGGGCTGTCGCTGCTGGAGGAGTTCACGCACGCGGGGGAGGGCGAGCTGGCGGACGCGCTCCGTCCCCTCTACATCGAGTACCTCACCGCCCATGCCGGGGGCGCCTGACCGCCACCAAGGGGACCTGACCGTCTCTTTGGCCCTTCTTGATCATCGTTCGGGCGCACTTGGGCATCACTCTCCGTAGGCTATTGATGGCGGAGGGTGGTTGAATTGAACAAGAAGCATATGAAGATCGTCGCCATTGCCTTCACGGCGTGGTACGTCATCAGCAGACCCGAGGGGGCGGCGAACCTCGTCAACAACGCGCTGAGCGGGCTCGGCACGGCCGCCGAGTCGTTGTCGCAGTTCATGAGCGCGATCCCCAGCTGACGGACCCGCTCGGGTCCACCGCGGGGACGATCCTCCACACCCCCCGGTAACGGCGGTCGAGGCCCCGTGTCCCCGATGGCACGGGGCTTCTTCGCGCGCGGGCAGCAAGGCGTGGCCCCTGCGTCAAGTAAAATCGCGCTTTGCGGGCAGACGCGCCTGGGCACAATGTGATCGGGTCAGTTGTGTCGTTGCGCTACAACCAGGGACGGCGTACGGATGTTGAAGAAGAACGCGCGCTATATTGCCATCGCCTTCGTTGTCTTCTACTTGCTGAGCTCCCCCACGGACGCGGCGGCGGTGGTCAACAACGCCTTCAGCCAGCTGGGCAACGCGGGCAACCAGCTCGCCGCCTTCGTGAACGCCTTGGGCACCTAGGCGTACAGCGGGCGGACACACTCGCGTAGAACGGACACGCGCGCGTAGGCGGGTACGTAGGTGGGACGGCCGGTCGCCGGGAGTGATCTCCTAGGATCGGCCTCATGTCTGTCTTCGACGTAGAGATCGACGGCCTGAGCGGCGGGTCCGCCGACCTCGGCCAGTACCGGGGCAAGGCCGTGCTCATTGTCAACGTCGCCTCCAAGTGCGGCCTCACCCCTCAGTACTCCGGGCTGGAGCGGCTGCAGGAGCGGTTCGCCGGACGCGGCTTCACCGTCCTCGGGGTGCCCTGCAACCAGTTCATGGGCCAGGAGCCCGGCACCCCCGACGAGATCGCGGAGTTCTGCTCGACGACCTACGGGGTCACGTTCCCGCTGACCGAGAAGGTCGAGGTCAACGGCGACGGGCGGCACCCGCTGTACCAGGGCCTGGTCGGCACGCCCGACGCCGAGGGCCACACCGGCGACATCCGCTGGAACTTCGAGAAGTTCCTCATCGGCCCGGACGGCACGGTCGCCGCGCGCTTCGCGCCCCAGACCGAACCCGAGTCCGCCGAGGTCGTCGCCGCCATCGAAAAGAACCTCCCCGCCTGAAACCGGCGAGACCGGACCCTCGAGACCGGACGCGCCCCTTCGCGCTGGAGGGGCGCGTCCTGTCGCGCGCCCGGTGCGAGTGTGGCTGTGAACCGCGCCACATCGAGCCGCCCTTGTCCTCTATTAGGGGACGCGTCTAACTTGTGAAGTCGCGATATGACGTGGGAGGTGCCCCATGGGCGGATGGACGGCCGGCGACATCCCCGATCTGAGCGGCCGGCGGGCGATCGTCACCGGCGCCAACAGCGGCCTCGGCCACCACACCGCGCTGGAGCTCGCGCGGCGCGGCGCGTCCGTCGTGCTGGCCTGCCGCAGCGCCGAGCGCGGGCAGGCCGCCGCCGACCGGATCAAGGCCGCCGTCCCCGGCGCCGACGTCGCCCTCGGGCAGCTCGACCTGGCCGACCTGTCGTCGGTCCGGACGTTCGCCGGCCGGCACGGCGACGCGCCCCTCGACGTCCTCGTCAACAACGCCGGGGTCATGGCCCTCCCGCGCCGCACCACCGCCGACGGGTTCGAGATGCAGTTCGGCACCAACCATCTCGGCCACTTCGCGCTCACCGGGCTGCTCCTGGACGCGCTGCGCGCCGCCCCAGCGCCCCGCGTCGTGACGCTGACGTCCGGCTTCGCCTGGACGGGCCGCCTGCGCTTCGACGACCTGCACGGCGAGCGCCGCTACCGCAAGTGGGCCGCCTACAGCCAGTCGAAGCTCGCGAACCTGGTCTTCGCCAAGGAACTCGACCGGCGCGTCCGGGAGCTGACGAGCGTCGCCGCCCATCCCGGCTACGCCGCCACCAACCTCCAGCAGACCGGGCCCAAGATGCAGGGCAGCACGCTCATGGAGCGCGCCTTCGGCCTCGGCAACGCGCTGGTGGCGCAGTCGGCCGCCGCGGGCGCGCTGCCGTCCCTCTACGCCGCGACGGCCCTGGACGTCCGGGGAGGCGCCTGCTACGGCCCCCGCCTGCTCCAGTACCGGGGCGCACCGGCCAAGGTGGTCACGCCGCCGCACGCGGACCGTCCGGGTCTGGGCGAGCGTCTCTGGCAGGTCTCTGAAGACCTCACGTCCGTCAGCTACGCGCCCGCGCGCGCTTAGGAGCACCTACACCCGCGCTCAGGAACGGACGCCCCGGTCGGCCGCCTCAGGGCGCGCGGGTGATGTCCCAGTCGAGGGTGGCGGGCAGCGCGCCCTCCATCGTCAGCAGCCAGCGCTTGACCTCGACGCCCGAGCCGCCGCTGTAGCCGCCGAGCCCGTTCGAGGCGACGACGCGGTGGCACGGCACGATCAGCGGGATCGGGTTGCTCCCCATCACCTGCCCGATGACCTGCGCGTGGACGCCCGTACCGCTGCGGTCGCCCAACTCGCCGTAGGTGACGACCCGCCCGTACGGGACGGACTCGTACAGCGTCGAGAGGACCTGCCGCTGCACGTCCGACGTCAGCCGCCAGTCGATCGGCACCTCGAAGCGCTTCAGGTCGCCGGCGAAGTAGTCGCGCAGCGCCGACAGCGCCGGGGCCAGGCGGTCCGGGGCGTCCACGACCGGTAGACCGGCCGCCTTGGCGGTGCGGGCGCGGGCGGCGGGCGTGTCGCGGAAGTGCAGCGACACCACCCCCGTCTCGGTCTCGGCGACGAGGAGGCGTCCGAGCACGGTGTCGACCGTGCCGAACGCGAGGGTCTCGGTCATCGTTTCAGCGCTCCTTCCCGCCGCGTCCAGCGTCCCACGCGGGTCCGTCATCCGGCTCATGTCTCCTCCTAAGAACACCGGGGAGGCGCTTTAGGATGCGAGGGACCGTCGAGCGGAGCTCGTCCGTTGAATGGCGGTGGGTGGGGGCTGGAGGACGGTGCGGTGGAGGCGGGCGGACTCCTTCACCAGGCGGCTGGACCCGCCGCGGGACGCCACCTCCGCGACGGCCGGGATCGCGCCCCTCGCGCCGGTGACCTCGGCGGTACGGGTGGCCAGCGCGAGCAGGTCGGGCAGCCCGGCCGGGGCCCGCACGCCCGGCGCGGGGAGGACGTGCGGGAGGGCGGCGGCCAGCACCGTCCACACCTCGGCGTGCGCGCCCGCGTCGGCGGCGTCCGCGAGGGACTTCACGGTGCGCGAGACGGTGACGGCCCCGGCGGCGGCGAGCCTGCCGAGCGCCGTGCCCGTCTCGGCCGCGGGGAGGTGGCCCCGGCCCAGGAGGGCGAGGAACGCCTCGACGGCGGTGGCGCGCTCGTGCTGCTCCTTGTTCGCCAGCGCGCAGGCGAGGAGCGTGCCGGTGGCGGTTCCCGCGGGCCCGTCGGCCTCGGCGAGGTCGAGCATGACGGTGCCCTGGCCCCAGCCCACGTCCTCGGTGCCGGCGAAGCAGGGGAGCAGGTGCGCGGCGGCGACCTCCCGGTGGGACGGCATCACCGACGGCCAGTACCCGGTGAAGGCGTTGTAGATCGAGCCTTCATGGTCCGTCCAGGCGTCCTTGGAGATGGCGCAGATGCGGGCGACGTCGGAGCGGCCGGGCACGTCCACGGTGGCCATGACGTAGGCCGGGTGCGGGAGGCCGTGCTCGCCGAAGGACGTGATGGGCCCGCGGGGGAACGTGCACTCGACGCCCGGGTCGGCGAGACCGCCGGTGGCCAGCCAGGACGCGACCGCCCGGCCCGCATCGGACGCCAGCCCCTTCGCCCGCGCCACCGCGGCCGGGTCGATCTCGCGGGGCACGCGGAGCATGGCCTGCGCCAGATCGGCCCGGCCCGGCTCGGCGCCCGCCTCCTCCAGCCGTTCGAGCCGGGCGACCAGGACGCCGGGGTCGATCTGCCCGCTGCCCTCGGTCGGCGTCGCGAGCAGCACGGGCACCGTGCTAAGGACGGACACGATCTCGTGCCGCCGCCAGGCGAGGAACCGCTCTATCGGCGGCAGGAACCGGCTCCTGAAGAGCCGGGTCCTGCCCTTGACGAACGCGGCGCGCATCTTGGCCACCTGGGCCGGGGTGTCGTCCGGGAGCAGGAGCTTCCGCACCGGGAACTCGACCCAGCTTCCCCGGACGTAGGCGCGCGCATGCGAATGCGACAAACGTTGCAGAAGCCATGGCGCACGGTCGGAGCAGACCTCTTGCAGCGCCTTCCTGGTCCCGTCGAGGTCGCGGTAGGCGAACTCGACGAGCGCGCCTAGGAAGCGTTCGGTCGCTTGCCACCTCTGTCCGGCGGCGATGCAGTCGAGGAACTCCGAGCCCAGTTCGGTGAGGGACCCGATCGGGGCGGGCGCCTCGCGGGGCGTGAAGGGGGGCGGGGCGGCAAGCGGCACGGGCTCAGGGGCGGCCTCCGCGACCTCCCCGAACGCGGCGGCGACCGCCTGGCGCAGGTCGGCCGGGAGGTCGGCGGCGGCGTCCCTGACCTCCGCGCGGACGCCGTCGCTCGCCAGGGACGCGTGCTTCACCGCGATCTTCACGGCCCGTTCGCGCAGATCGAGCGACTCGGAGGCGAAGACCGCCGGGACGGCGCGCAGCGTCGCGTCGACCCGGCCGCGGGCGCGGGCCGTCCGGTCGAGCCAGGTGAGCGCGGCCCGGACCAGCTTCTTCTCCGGGCGGAACAGCAGCGCGTCCGCGGCCTCCTCGAAGAGCGCGTCGTCGAGGCGCTCCAGGTCGTCGGCCCGGCGCACCTGCCGCAGCGCCGCGTCCGCGACGGTCGGCGGCGCGACCGGCAGGAGCCGGACGTAGTCGCGCACGCGAGCCGCCGCCTCCTCGCCGGTGGGCCGGAGTTCCTCGTGCAGCCCGACGAACCAGCGGAGGTTGTGGGCGGTGCCACCACGCAGGAAACGGCTGATGCAGCCGTCCAGGAGGGCCGTGCGGTCGAGCCGTCCGGCGTGCGCCAGATCGGCGAGCGCGGCGGCCCAGGCGCCCTTGCGGGTCTCGTCCGGCTGGGTTCTCGCCGCGTCGAAGGCGAGTGCCGCGCCCACACCGTCCGCCTCGAAGAGCCGGGGGACGAGCGCGTCCAGGAACGGGTCCTCGGCGAGCCTGCGCGCGCTGCCGCCCTCCGCGACCCACCCGACCACGAAGCCGTCGGACACCGGGGCGGCGCCGGCGGACCTGGCGAGCGCGGCCGCGATGTGCCAGAGGGTCCAGAACTGCTCGGAGGGCTTCAGCCGCGCGGCGATCCGGTGCGCGACCTCGGCGCGCCACCCGTCCGGGCGGATGGACGTGAGGTCGCACAGCATCGGGCAGTACACGTCCTCGTCCCACCAGGGCCGCAGGTCCGCCCGGCACATCCAGGCGGCAGCGGCGGCGGCGCCGCCGATCGTGCCCGCACCGGCCAGCAGCAGCGCCTGCGCGACCCGCGGCGGCAGGAACCCGTGCTCCGACGCCGCGCGGAGCTCCTTCAACGCGCCCGGCAACTCCTTGGCCACGGCCCGCCGAGCGGGCTCGTCCAGCTCGGACACCAGCCGCGCCGTCCGCTCCAGGGCACCGGACCGGATGGCCTCCTTGACGCCGTCCCACGCGCTCATCGAGCGGCCTCCACGGCCGCCTCGGCGTCGCGGCGGACGATGCGCGCCGCCAGGACGTGCTTGCACGGCCCGCGCTCACCCCGATGGTCGAACCACCACGGGCACGTGCACGTCACCCGGTCCGCCTCGAAGCGGACGTGCCGCTCGCCGCCATTGCTCAGGACGACCGCCGCGTCATCGGCCGTGAACCGCACGGCGCCCTCGTCGACGAGAGCGCGCGCGGAGCGCAGCCGGGGATTGAGGTCGGCCACGCGGGCGGGGTCGTAGGGAAGCTCACGGTGGAAGAACGCGGCCTCTGCCGCGTCGAAGCCCACCCGTCCGGACGTCCCCAGTTGCGTCAGCGCCGCCTTCGTCCGCGCCAGGCTGAGGCCGGACCGCTCGGCCAGCAGATCGGGCTCGACGCGCGGCTCGAACGACAGCAGCGCGCCGAGCAGGTCGGCGTCCCCGGCGGCCTCGTCGGTCGAGAGGGCGTCCAGCACGGCGCCCTCACCGGAGAAGCCGCGCGAATGCTGGGGAGACAGCGTCAGGACGTACCGCATCCCGGGCAGCTCCAGCTCCCAGACACTCGACACAGGACCGTTGCCATCGGCGATGGACGGCCCGTACACCCGCAGCGCCTGCGCGAAACGGAGCAGCGGCATCATCGTCCGCAGCCGGTCCGGCCCGGCCAGGCACACGGCGCCGGCGGCGGGACGTTGCACGAGCCGCAGCGTCCGCCCGGCGGGCGCGGCCCACAGCGCCTCGCGCTGCCTGCGCGGCATCGAGCGCATGAACCGCACCGCGTCCGCGGCCTTCAGCTCGGCGCGCAGGTCGAACCCGGCCGTGATGACCTGGACCTCGGCGAACCCCCGCAGCCACCGGTCGGGCAGCGGCACCTTCTTCTCCACGACGGCGCCGTCCATCGTGGTCACGGCCAGCTCCTCCGCGCCGACCGCCAGATGCAGCGGATCGGACCCGCCCACCCGGGCCAGGGCCTCGCGCAGCGGGCCGTTCACGTCCACGTTCGTGGTGCCGCGCTCGTGCACGTCGCCGTCCATCGCGGGCTCCAGCACGTCCAGCCGGGCGTACACGCCGCCGCAGGCCGAGAACGACTCCATCCGCAGCCGGTCGCCGTTGCAGGTGACGACGGGGTCGCGGAACGAGGTGGGACGCGGCTGGTGGTAGCGGGTCTGCGCGACGTCCGCCAGCGCCAGCAGCCCCGCCGCGGCGGGCGCCGCCTGCGTGAGCACGCCGCTGAAGAAATGCGGATGCGGTTGCGGCCCGCTGGCGGTCGTCCCGCCGGACGTCGACAGGCCCAAAAGCGCGCCGTCCAGCCCGGACGGCCGCGTGTACGTGTACGCCTGTGCGGCCCCTGCCGCCACGCTGCTGCTAGCCATGCCGAGAAAGTAGAGCCGCGTACCGACAGTTTCAGCCCAGGGGGGCGACCCCCTGGAACCCCCGTCGCGACGCAGGCGATCCTCACGCCGCCGTTGCGGTCTGTCGTGCCTGTGACGGGTGTGTGCGGCGTCGCTGCGGTCGCCTGCGTCGTCGGGCCGTGCGACCTCCGGGCGCTGGGCGCTGTGTTTGCCCAGGGGGGCGACCCCCTGGAACCCCCGTCGCGACGCAGGCGATCCTCTCGCCGCCGTTGCGGTCTGTCGTGCCGGTGATGGGCGTGTGCGGCGTCGCTGCGGTCGCCTGCGTCGTCGGGCCGTGCGACCTCCGGGCGCTGGGCGCTGTGTTTGCCCAGGGGGGCGACCCCCTGGAACCCCCGTCGCGACGCAGGCGATCCTCACGCCGCCGTTGCGGTCTGTCGTGCCGGTGATGGGCGTGTGCGGCGTCGCTGCGGTCGCCTGCGTCGTCGGGCCGTGCGACCTCCGGGCGCTGGGCGCCCTCCGGCCGCACGACCCGTGGGCCCGGCTGGGGTTGTGGTGAAGGTGTTATGGCTCGTCCAGGGGTCGGGGAGGAGGAATG
>NZ_SMJX01000659.1 GCF_004348535.1 Actinomadura sp. KC216 | reverse complement strand
CCCGATGTTGTAGGGGCGCCGGGCCCACATCTCCCGAATGGCATCGGGGTCGGTGGTGGCCGTGCGCTTCCACGGCATCCCACGGGGTGGTTCCTTGTCGCCGGGGGCAACGGGGAAAACGTGCCAGCCGCGGGCGGCGCACGCCAGCGCGTAGCGCACCAGCGCACCAGCGTCGGGCCGCGGCAATGGGGCGGGGTTGGTCATGGCGTGTTTCCGTTCAGGCGGCGGAGACGGCGCGAGAAGGGGATGACGGCGCGGGACCCGTCGGGGCGACGGACCAGGACATTGCGTGGTCCCCCACCGCTCCCCCAGCGGGCCAATACCGTGACGACCTCGGGCGGGTCCTTGCGGCCCGAGAGGCGGTCGCCGGGGTCGAGGTAGCGGCGGCCAATCATGCCCGTCATGCGGCATCACTTCCGGCGGGCATGTCGTTGTGGGTGCGGCCGTCCAGCAGCCGCCCGTCCTCGTTGCCGGACGTGATGACGACCCCGTCGAGAGTGAGGACGAACTCGTGTCCGTCTTCGCAGGTCCACAGGTCGCCGCGGACGTCGGGGGCGTGCGCGGCCCAACACGTGGCCTGGCTGTGACAGTGCGGGCAGTCGGGGCCGTTGGTGACGGGCCAGTAGGTGACGGGGATGTACCAGTCGGCGGGGCAGGCGCGGCAGCGCCACACGTTGACCTCGGTGAGGTCGGCGAGGGTGGCCGCGCCGATGAACACCACCTCGGTGGGCCGCTCGCAGGTGGGGCAGTCGGGCGGGGTGGT
>NZ_SMJX01000658.1 GCF_004348535.1 Actinomadura sp. KC216 | reverse complement strand
GACAGGCCCCCTTCCCGATCAACCCTCGCCCTTCCATCTGCGCTATGGCGGAGCGCACGGCAGTCCGGGATGCACCGAACCGTTCGCACAGCTCCTTCTCGGTAGGAAAGCGGTCGCCCACCTTCGCCTCACCGCCGCGCAACAGGTCGGTCACCCGCTCGACCAACGGCCGGCGGTCACCGGTCCCCGTCACGAACCAACCGGCGCCCTGTACCGACTCGATCACACCATCGGCCTTGAGCGCGGCGAGGGCCCGCTCGATAGTGCTGCGACTCACGCTGTACTCCCTCACGAGTGCCGACTGGGACGGCAACGCTTCAGTGATCTCACCGTCTCTGATCTTCTGGCGGAGAGATTCCGAGACCTCCAGGTATGTACCTCGCGGACTACCCTGCGGCACGTGGGCCTCCCCTTGCTAGACCTGGTCGGCGCCCCCGGTGAGCGCCAGATTCAAGTTTTCCACGCCCTGTGCGACCGGCCGATGGTCTCGCCGTCCCCCGGCCCCTCGCTCGACACCGCTCGTTGTCCTGCTCTTTGTCCAGTACGCCGACGGCCGTCACCGTTCACCGCAGTACGCATACCCCCTCTGACCTGCCCCGCGAACTCCCATGAACGCCCCCGAACGGGCATGCGGATAGTTGGAAAGCGTGTTGCGTGCAAGCGCTCGCGAGTTCGAATCTCGCATCCTCCGCCACGGTATGACCAGGCAAAACGAAGGGGCCCGACGATCCTCGGCGGGCCCCTTCGCTGTTGTCCTTAGCCCTC
>NZ_SMJX01000657.1 GCF_004348535.1 Actinomadura sp. KC216 | reverse complement strand
CGCAGATGAAGAGAAGGCCCGCGGCGTCCCGGCGCAGTTGCTCGCCGACGCTCGGCCGCGCGGGCGGGCGGGAATCATCGTCGTAGTAGAAGACGTACAGAGTAGGTGTCTTCTTACCTTTGGGAGTTCTCCTTCAAGCGCTGAACACGGGCCACGAAGGAGGCTGCGGCACTCTCCACGCGAACACGGCGGCGGACGTTCCGGCCCGGCTCGAAGCGCTGGCGTGCGCGGCGGGCCTGACCCGGGAGGCGGTCCACAGCCAGCTGGCCGCCGCGCTGGACATCGTGGTCCACCTGGTCCGCGACCCGGGTGGAGGCCGTCGGCGCGTGGCCGAGATATGCCTGTTCCGCCGGGCGTCCGATGGGCTGGTCGGCGTCGTCCCCGCGGTGTCGTTCACCGCGTCCGGCGAAGTCATCCCCGGCCCCGGTGCCGACGCTCTCGCCGCCCGCCTGGCAACAGGTCCACGAGCATGATCGCCCTACTCGCGGCCCTCTGCTCAGCCGCCGCCGTCTGGACGTTCCTGACCCCGCCCACTGCCGTCCACCGCCTGAACCGCCTCCTGACTCATCCACCCGCCAACCCGTTCCTCCTGATCAAGGCCAGAGCGATATCCATACGCGACCGCCGGTCCCTTCCACACCGCTGGCGCACCTCCATCATCGAACTCTGCGACGCCATGGCCGCCGAGCTCACCGCCGGCCGAACCCCCGACGAGGCGTTCACGGCGGCCACCGCCGTCCTGGACCCGCACATCGCCGCGGAACTCCTCAGCCTCCCC
>NZ_SMJX01000006.1 GCF_004348535.1 Actinomadura sp. KC216 | reverse complement strand
CACCCGAGCCGCCGCGGCCCCCGCCGCGACCGCCTCCGCTCGACGGCCTTCGCCGGGACCGTCTCCGCCGCCCCGGCCGCCTCCACGACGCCACCCTCTACGACGCCACCCTTCATGACCGGCTCCTCGCCTCGGGATTGAGCCAGGACGCGACCAGGTCGGCCACCAGGTTGGCGCCCAGCACGACCAGGGCGAACAGCGCCACCAGCGCTTGCACGACGGGGAAGTCCTGGCCGCGGACGGCGTCCAGCGTCAGCGTCCCGATGCCCGGGATCGCGAACACGACCTCCACCAGCAGCGCCCCGGTGATCAGCACCCCGACCTCAAGGCCGATCACCGTCACCAGCGGCGCGGACGCGTTGCGGCTCACATGGCGGAAGAAGATCCCCCGCCGCGAGACGCCCTTCATCCGGGCGGTGCCGACGTAGTCGGCGCCGTACTCCTTGACCAGCGAGGCCCGGAAGGTCCGCAGCTGCTGGCACATCAGCGACAGCGCCAGCGCGAGCGCGGGCAGCAGCAGGTACCACAGGGCCTCGCCGAGCCCCACCTCGGACGGGCTGCGGTAGCCGCCCGCGGGCAGCCACGGCAGCCACACCGCGAACACCAGGATGAGCATGAGCCCGACCAGGAAGTTCGGGACGGCGATCCCGAGGACCGCCACCCCGCGCAGGACGCGGTCGACCAGCCCGCCCGGACGCAGGCTGATCGCCGAGCCCATCAGCACCGACGTCACCACGGCGATCACCATGGCCAGCAGCGACAGCAGCAGCGTCGGCGCAAGGTTCTCCCCGATCAGCGCGGTGACCGAGCCCCGGTGGTGCAGCGATTCGCCGAGGTCGCCGCGCGCCGCGTCGCCGAGCCACGACAGGTACTGCGCCACCAGCGGCCTGTCGAGCCCCAGCTCCTGCCTGACCTGCTCGACCTGCTGCCGCGAGGCGCTCTCCCCGGCGACCACCGACGCCGGGTCGCCGATCGAGAACAGCATCAAATAGGTGCCGAACGTGACGACGATCAGGATCGGGACGGCCGCGAGCAGCCGCCTGGCCACCAGCTTGACGATCAGCACCGCCATGGCGTCGCTCCCCGGACGGTCGGTGGCATCCGATCAGCCCTTGACGCCGCGGAACGACGGGAACGACGGGGCCCAGGGCGCCTTCCAGCCGGACACGCCGGGCGCGATGACGTAGGCGGTCTCCGGGGTCAGCACCGGCACGAGGAGCATGCCCTCGGTGATGGCCTTGGAGATCTCCTGGTAGATCGCCATGCGCTTGGCCTGGTCGGTCTCCCGCAGGGCGTCCTTGGCCAGCTTCTCGACCTTGTCGTTCTTCATCCCGCCGGGGTTGTAGAGGCCCTTGGCGAGGCCGTAGCGGTCCAGGGTGTCGGACGGGTCGAACGCGTTCCCGGTGGCGCCGAACGCCATCGCCACGTTCTTCTCCGCCGTGAACCGGCTCACGACCTGCGGCGGCGCGACGGCGGCGACGGACGCGTTCAGCCCGATCTTCTTCAGCTGCTCCTGGACGATCGTGGCGAGCTGCTCGAAGACCTGGTTGCCCGCCACCGTGACGATCTCGACCTTGGCGCCGGTCGCGCCGGCCTCCTCGACCAGCGACTTGGCCTTCGCGAGGTCGTAGGGGACGAGGCTCAGGTCCAGGCCCTGCGCGTACGCCTTGGTCCCGGCGCCGAAGAACTGCCCGTTGGGCTCGCACTTGCCGTCCAGCAGGCCCTGGCAGATCGCCTTGCGGTCGAGCGCGGAGTTGACCGCCCGCCGGACCCGGACGTCGTCGAACGGCTTCATCGCGGTGTTGAAGGAGAACGTGTAGTTCTCCGAGCCCATGCTGCGCTCGATCTTGTAGCCGGCGGTCTCCGCGGGCTTGACCATCTTCTCGGGGAGGATGGTGACGTCCAGGTCGCCGGAGCGGACCGCGTTGAGCTTGGCGTCGTCGGCGAGGTAGTCGATCTCCAGGGTCCTGGCCGCCGCGGCCTTCGCGTCCCAGTAGTTCTTGCTGGCGGTGTAGACGACCCGGTTGGCCTGGACGCGCTGGAGCGTGAACGGCCCGATCCCGGCCGACGCGCGGGTCAGGTCGGTCCCGTCCGCGATCGCCTTGTCGGAGATCATCTGCCCGGCCGACCCGGCGAGGATGCGCGGCAGCGCGCCCACCCCGTCCTTCGCCCGGAACCTGACCTCGGTGGCGCCGCGCTCCTCGACGGTGACCCCGGCGAGCTGCGGCGCGTTGGTGCTGCCCTTGAGGGTCTGCGAGCGCTTGACGTTGGCCGCCACCGTCTTGGACGTGAACGCGGTGCCGTCGGGGAAGGTCAGCCCGCCGCGCAGGGTCATGTCGAGGTAGGGCCCGTCGCCGTCGCTGCCGGGCGTCCACTTGGTGGCGAGCAGCGGCTGGACGCTCTCGTCCGGCGCGAGGAGCGTCAGCGAGTCGTACAGGGGAGCGGTGTACATGGCCATCTGCCGGATGGGCAGCCGGGCGGGGTCGAGGGTGGTCTGGGCGAAGGCGGCGCCGACCTTCAGCACCCCGTCGTCCGACTCGGTCCCGCCCTCGCTCGGCCCGCAGGCGGCTGTCAGCCCGAGGAGCGCCGCCGCCGCGGCCGCGATCGCCGTCCGTCTGTTCATGCTCCGACCACCGATTCTCTCTGGACAAGATCCCGCGCCATCCGGTGCGACCAGCAACGATGGCCGGAGGATTCCCTGAAAGTGATTTTATACTCAGTTTTTTAGCGACCGGCAAGGGTTCGGACGGGTTCGGTCTCGCCGGGAGTTCGTTGACCGGGTCAACTTTCGCGCGCCCCCGTTGCCCCAGCATCTTCCAGGACTTTACTAATTCTAAATTCAACTTCATACTGGTCCGGATGACGGACGACGACGGCACGCTGAAGAGGATCGCCCTCGAAGAGGCGCTCTCCCTGCCCGGCATGGGCTCCGAGGCCGGCGGGATGGTGGGGAACCCGCACTACGGCTTCGAGCCGTCCGGCCTGGGCAAGCGCTAGAAGGGGGGAGCGGAATGGCCAACACACCGAAGGGTCGGCGCACCGAGGCGGCCTTCCTGGAGGCCGCGCGCAAGGTGTTCGCCGAGAAGGGCTACTTCAACACCAAGATCTCCGACATCGCCGAGGCCGCCGGGCGCTCGGCCGGGTCGTTCTACAACTACTACGACAACAAGGAGGAGCTGCTCGAAGCGCTGCTCGGGCAGTTCTCGTCCGAGGTGCAGGGCACCACCGCCCGGCTGCACCACAAGGGCGACCCGTACGAGAACATCGTCGAGGCCGTGCGCGCCTACTGGTCCGGCTACCGGAAGTACCTGCCCGAGATGATCGGGGTCTTCCAGATGTCGATGACCGACCCGGAGTACGCGCGCAAGTGGCGCCGCAACCGCGCCGCGGGGGTGCGGAGCATCGTGGACGGCATCGTCCGGGCCCGCAGCGAGGGCTACGACCCGGGCCTCGACACCGAGGTGCTGGCCTCCGCGCTGGTGTCCACCCTGGAGTCGTTCTGCTGGGTGTGGATGGTCGGCGGCGGCGACGAGGGCGTCCCGGCGCCGGACGACGAGACCGCGATCCGCACCCTGGCCGCCATCTGGTACCGGACGGTCTTCTTCACCGCCCCGGACGACGCGCCGGACGACGCGCCGGACGGCAACGGCAGGCGGCAGCCCACCCGGCGCGCGGCGGCCTCGGCGCCGGTCAGCTAGGGGCCGCGGCCCCGCGGCCGCGCAGCTCCCTTCGCAGGATCTTGCCCGACGCGTTGCGCGGCAGCGCCTCCACCACCTTCACTTCGCGCGGGCACTTGTAGTGCGCCAGCCGCTCCCGGCAGAAGGCGATCACCTCGTCGGCGTCCGGCTCGGCGCCGGGACGCGGCACGACGACAGCGAGCACCGACTCGCCCCACCGCTCGTCGGGCTGCCCCACCACCGCGGCCTCCAGCACCGCCGGATGCTCGGCGAGGACGTTCTCCACCTCGGCCGGGTAGATGTTCTCGCCGCCGCTGACGATCATGTCGTTGATGCGGTCGGTCAGGTACAGGTGGCCGGACTCGTCCAGGTAACCCGCGTCGCCGCTGCGGAACCAGCCGTCCGCGTCCACGACCTCGGCGGTCTTGTCCGGCATGCCCCAGTAGCCCGCCATCATCCAGGGCATCCGCAGCGTCACCTCGCCCACCCCGCCCGGCGGCAGGACGCGGCCGTCCACCGGGTCGACGACCCGGACCTCGGCGCCCGGCACCGGACGGCCCGCCGACGACAGGTGAGGGCCCGCCTCGTCATGCTCGTCCGCGCCGAGGGTGCAGACCGTCCCGCAGGTCTCGGTCAGCCCGTAGACCTGGACGAAGTCGCAGCCCAGCGCCGCCCGCGCCGCCTTCAGCAGCGCCGGGGTGATCGGGGAGCTGCCGTAGGCGACCAGCCGCAGCGCGGACAGGTCGTGCGCGCCCACCTGCCCGCTGTCGACGACGGCGCGCAGCATCGCCGGGACGAGCTGCGCGTGCGTGACGCCCTGCTTCTGCAGGGTGCCGAGGACGTGGGCGGGGGAGGCGTCCGCGACCAGCGAGATCCGGGCGCCGAGGCGCAGCCCGTACAGCGTCCAGACGCCCCCGGCGACGTGGAAGACCGGCGCGACGATCAGCAGGACCGGGGACTCCGGCCACTCCCACCCCGGGTAGGCGTCGAGCGCCTTGGTCCACCGCCCGGCCTCGTAGAGGACGCCCTTGGCCCGGCCGCTCGTGCCGGACGTGTAGTACAGCAGCGTCGGGTCGCCCTCCCGGGTGCCGCGCCCGCCAGGTTCCGCCGGGAAGCCGCCGTACCAGGCGCGGAAACCGTCAGCCGCGCCCCCGCCGCGGATGACGACGACGGGCGCGGACGAACCCCCGGGCAGCGAGTCCCGCAGGAGCGGCTCGAACTCCTCCTGGACGACGACGATCCCCGGGCCCGCGTCGGCGATCACCGCGCTCAGCTCGCGGGCCGACAGCCGCCAGTTGAGCGGGTTGGTCACCGCGCCGACGCGTTCGGCCGCCAGGTGCAGCAGGGCGTAGTCGGGATGGTTGCGGCCGAGCCAGGCCACCCGGTCGCCGGGCTCGATCCCGGAGGCGAGCAGCCCTCCGGCGATCCGGTCGGCGGCGGCGTCCACGTCCCGGTAGGTGAGCGGCGGGCCGTCGTGGCCGGCGAAGGCGACGGCGCCCGGCCGCAGCTCGGCGTGCCCGCGGACGAGGGCCTCGGTGGTGCGCATCCTCGATTCTCCCTTGCTAGTGCCGGACGGCGGAGGTGGGAACGGGAGAGGCGTCGTCCGCGCGGCGGACGACCCCCCGGGAGGCCAGCAGGTCGATCTCCTTCTCCGGGCACCCGGCCCACTCCCGCAGCACCCGCGCGGTGTCGGCGCCGAGGAGCGGGCCCGGGGTGCGGATCGCGCCCGGCGTCCGGCTCAGCTTCGGGACGACGCCCGGCATCGGGATCTCCAGGCCGGTGCCGGGGTCGGCGAGCCGCACGATCATCTCCCGGGCGGCGTAGTGCGCGTCGGCGAGCATGTCCGCCGGGGTGTAGATCCGGCCGCGGGGGACCGCGTGCTCGTCCAGCAGCCGTTCGGCCTCCTCCAGCGGGAGACCGGCGACCCAGCCGCCGATGACGGCGTCCAGCTCGGCCATGTTCTGCCCGCGGGCCTGGTGCGTGGCGAACCGGGGGTCGGCGGCCAGCTCCGGGGTGCCCATCGCCGCGCAGAGGCGGGCGAACAGGGCGTCCCCGTTGGCGGCGATCAGCAGCTCGCCGCCGTCGCCCGCCCGGTAGACGTTGGACGGCGCCACCCCCGGCAGCGTGCTGCCGGTGCGCGTCCGGGTGGAGCCGGCGAGCTCGTGCTCGGCCAGCGTGGACTCCATCAGCGCGAACACGGCCTCGTACAGCGCGACGTCGATCTCCTGGCCGCGCCCGCTGCGGTGGCGCTCCTGCAGCGCGGCGAGCACCCCCATCACGGCGAACATCCCGGCGAGCGCGTCGCCGAGGCTGACCCCCACGCGCGTCGGGGGACGGTCGGGGTGCCCGGTGAGGGCGCGGATCCCGCCCATCGCCTCGCCCACGCTGCCGAACCCCCGGTCGTGCGCGCGCGGCCCGCTCTGCCCGAAGCCGGACACGTGCGCCATGATCAGCTTCGGGTTCGCGGCCGAGAGCGCGGGGTAGTCCAGGCCCCAGCTCGCGAGCCTGCCCGGGGCGAAGTTCTCGACCACGATGTCGGCCTTGCCCGCCAGCCGCCGCACCAGGTCCCGGCCGCGCGGGTCGCGCAGGTCGACGGCCACGGACCGCTTGTTGCGGGCGAGCTGCGCCCACCACAGGGACTGGCCGTCCCGCATGACGCCCCAGCGGCGCATGGCGTCGCCGTCGCAGGGCTCTATCTTGACGACCTCGGCGCCGTAGTCGCCGAGGAGCTGGCCGGCGAACGGGCCGGCGATGAAGCTGCCGAGTTCGAGGACCCGGACGCCGTCGAGGGGAGTGCGGCTCACGGAGATCGGTCCCTTCCTAACAAACTGAAACTGAAACTAGTCTCAGTCTTGGTCTCCGCGCAATCCCCGGACGGACGGCGGCGGTCTTGATTTTTCTGAATCTGAAATTAGTCTTGGTGTCGGCTCCAGGCAACCACGGCGCCCGGCGCCCGCCCTGTCAGAGCCGTCGCCGCCGCCCCCCAGAAGGGAATCCGCATGCCCGTCCGGTCCGCCGACTCCACCTCCCCTCTGCCCTGGAACTGGCCGGAGCGGCTGCCCGCCGCTATCGAGGTCCGGGAGGTCGGCCCCCGGGACGGGCTGCAGAACATCGACGTCACGCTGACCGTAGAGGACAAGGTACGGCTCATCCGCGCCGCCGCGGCGGCGGGCCTGCGCCGGATCGAGGCGGCGTCGTTCGTCAGCCCGCGCGCCGTCCCGCAGATGGCGGACGCGGAGGAGGTGGTCCGCGCGGTGCGCGACCTGCCCGGGGTGTCGGTCGAGGCGCTCGTGCCCAACGGCCGCGGCGGTGAGCGGGCGATCGGCACCGGCGCCGTCGACCGCCTGGTGTTCGTCGTCGCGGCGAGCAGCACGTTCAACGAGCGCAACGTGCGGATGACCACCGAGGAGTCGGCGCGCGAGCTGCATCGCGTCGCGGGGCTCGCCGCAGCGGCCGGGACGCCGCTGAGCGTCGTCGTCGCCACCGCGTTCGGCTGCCCCTACGCCGGCGACGTCCCCGCCGAGACCGTGCTCTCGCTGGTGAGCCTCGCGGTCCGGGAGGGCGCCGACGAGGTCTTCCTCGCCGACACGACCGGCATGGCCACGCCCGCGTCGATCGCCTCCCTGGTGCCCGTCGCGCGGTCCGCCGCCGACGGCCGTCCCGTGGGGCTCCACCTGCACGACACCCGCGCGCTCGGCATGGCCAACGCGCTGACCGCGCTGACGCTCGGCGTCACGCTGTTCGACGCCTCGGTCGCGGGCATGGGCGGCTGCCCGTTCGCGCCGCCGTCGGCCCGCGGCAACATCAGCACCGAGGACTTCGTCCATCTGGCGCACGAGCTGGGCACCGCCACCGGCCTCGACCTTTCCGCGCTGGTCGGCGCCGCGCGGCTCGCCGAGGAGCTCACCGGACGCGAGCTGCCGGGCCAGATCATGCGCGCCGGGCCCCGGCTCCCGGTCGCCACGGGCTGAATGCCGGGGGCTCAGCCGTTGGTCTCGGGCTCCTGGTGGTAGACCGCGCGGTACCAGAGCTGGCTGAGCGTCTCGATGGCGGCCTCGTCGTCGGGGGCGTCCACGTCGGTGTCGCCGCCCGAGACCATCCAGACCCAGCAGAACGACTCCAGCACCGAGACGATCGCCGAGGCGAGGAGCCCGGGCGCGGCGCCTACGCGGTACCCCGACCGCTCCGCGTTCCTGATCCCCGCCCGCACCACGCGGATGCCGATGGCGCGCTGCTCCCGCCACCGCTGCGCGAAGGTCTCGTCCGTCATGGACATCTGGAACACGCCCACCATCTCGGCGAGGTACTTGCGGTAGGTGGTCCAGTACGCCCGGACGGCGCCGCGGATGCCCTCCAGCGGGTCGTCGCTCTGCGCCTGGAACGAGCTCTCCAGGACCTCGACGGAGAACTGCTCCAGCAGCGCTTCGAGCAGCTCTTCCTTGTTCTCGTAGTAGTTGTAGAACGAGCCGGGGGACCTGCCCGCCTCCCGCGCGATGTCGGAGATCTTCGCGTTGAAGTAGCCCTGCTCCGCGAAGACCTTGCGCGCGGCCTCCAGGAACGCCGCCTCCGTCCGCCGTCCCTTGGGCGTGGGTGGCTTCGCAGGCATCCTGCAACCCCTTCTGATGACGGCGGACCGCTCCCGCGCACCTGGTGAACGTGAACCGAAGTTTAGAGGATCACCCGCCGCCCGGAGTGCGCTCCCGACCCCGTTGACTAAAACTGAATTTAGCATCAGTATTATCCGCCAAGGCGGCATTGCCCGCCGCACGACCGGACGGCCGATCGAAGGGACGCACCCATGGCGATGATGACCGGGGAGGAGTACCTCGCCTCACTCGACGACGGCAGACGCATCGTCGCCGAGGGCGAGGACATCAAGGACCTGGCCACCCACCCTCAGTTCGCCACCGCGCTGAAGCTGGTGGGTGCCGGGTACGACCGGCATCACCGTCCCGGAGACGACGCCAGCGGCCCCTACTTCAAGATCCCGCGCAGCCCCGCCGAGCTGAAGGACATCCTGGAACTGCTGCTCGGCTGGGACATGGTCACCGTCACCACGTCCCAGGGGCTGCTGGCGCTGCTCACCGCGGCGGCCCGGATCCGCCCGGCCGACGCGGAGTACGCGCGGCGGATCGAGGACTACTTCGCCCACTGCCGGGACAGGGACCTGCGCTGCGTGCAGGCGATCACCGACGCCAAGGGCGACCGCAAGCGCCCGCCGAGCGCGCAGGACGACCCCGACGTCTACACCCGCATCGTCGAGCGCCGCCCGGACGGCATCGTCGTCCGCGGCGCCAAGCTGCACATCTCGTCGGCGGCGGTCAGCCACGAGCTGGTGGTGATGCCGACCAAGAACATGAAGCCGGGAGAGGAGGACTGGGCGGTCGCGTGCGCGATCCCGGTGAACGCGCCGGGCGTGACGATCGTCAACACCAGCTACGCGCCGCGCGAGCGGCAGGCCGACTTCCCGGTCAGCTCCCGGCACAACATGCCGGAGGGCTTCGTCATCCTCGACGACGTCTTCGTCCCCAACGAGCGGGTGTTCCTGGCGGGGGAGATCGAGCACTCCGCGACGTTCGCGCACTCCCTCGGGCTGTGGGAGCGGCTCGGCGGGACCGCGCACCTGGCCGAGTACGGCGACACCCTGGTGGGGCTGGCGCAGCTCATCGCCGAGGCCAACGGCACCGACCGCGTCCCGCACATCCGCGAGAAGATCGCCGAGATGGTCATCTACGCCACGCTGGTGCGCGGCGCCCTGGAGGCGGCCATCGCCAACGCCGAGGCCAGCCCGGAGGGCTGGTACTTCCCCAGCGAGCTGTACACCAACGCCGCCAAGCACTACGGCGCCGCCGAGTTCAGCACGATGATCCGCCATCTGCACGACATCGGCGGCGGGGCCATCGTCACCGCGCCGTCCGTCAGCGACCTGGAGCACGCGGAGGTCGGCCCGTTCATCCGCAAGTACATGCGGACCAAGGACGGCATCGACGGCGAGTACCGCACCCGGCTGTTCCACGCGATCCGCGACTTCACCGCCGACGCCTACGGCGGCTGGCAGCTGGTCACCATGCTGCAGTCCGGAGGCGGCCTCTACGCGCAGCGGCTCGTGGCCCGCAAGCACTACCCGATGGACGACGCGAAGGCCCTGGCGCTCAAGCTGGCCGGGCTCGCGGAGGACTGACACCGTGCCGAGCGACAACGACCCCCTCAGCCTGGACGCCTTCCGCGAGGAGGCCGAGCGCTTCCTGCGGTCGATCGCCGGCGAGTTCGCGACCGCCGAGCGTGCCGGGGGGCGCCGCGCGTCCGACCGGATCGCCGCCGTGGAGGAGCTGGGCGAAGGCCACGAACTCCAGGTCAAGCAGGCCAGGGAGCTCCAGGCGCGGCTGTTCGACGCCGGGCTGGCCTGGCCGAGCGGCCCGGCCGACTGCGGCGGGCGCGGGCTGACCCGCGAGCACGACCGGATCGTCGAGCGCCTCCTCGCCGACATGGGCTTCCCGTCGCGGGAGATGCTGTTCGTCGGGCTGCACATCGTCGCGCCCGCGATCGACGCGCACGGCACGGCGGAGCTGCGGCGGCGGATGCTGACCGCGCTGTACCGCGCCGACATCATCGGCTGCCAGCTGTTCTCCGAGCCGGGCGCCGGCTCCGACCTCGCGGGCGTTTCGACCCGGGCCGTCCGGGACGGCGACGACTGGGTCCTCACCGGCCAGAAGGTGTGGACGTCGATGGGCCACCTCGCGGACGTGGGCGAGGCGCTCGTCCGCACCGACCCCTCGGCCGGCAAGCACGGCGGCCTGACGGTGTTCCTGGTGGACATGCACGCCCCCGGCGTGACCGTCCGCCCGATCCGGCAGATGACGGGCGGGTCCGCGTTCAACGAGGTGTTCCTGGACGGCGTGCGCGTCCCCGACTCCCACCGCGTCGGCGGGGTCGGCGAGGGCTGGCGGGTCGCCGGGACCAGCCTCGGCAGCGAGCGCGAGACCATGATCGGCGGCGACGGCCCGGTCAGCCCCTACGTGCTGGAGCGGGTGGTGGCGCTGGTCGAGCGGCTCGGCGCGGCGGACGATCCCGTCCACCGGCGGCGGATCGCCCGGACCGTCGCCGCGGTCACCGCGATGCGCGCCGCCGCCGCGCTGCCGGACGGCTCCTGGGGGCACCGGACGGCGTCGGTGTCCGGGTCCGTCCTGAAGATGCTCATGACCCGGGCCGTGGACGAGATCGCCGCGCTGGCGGGCGAGGTCCTCGGCGAGCGCGCCTTCACCGACGGCGGCGAGCCGGACGCCTACGCCTGGTCGGAGTTCGTCCTCGGCGCCCCGGCCATGCACATCGCCGGCGGCACCGACGAGATCCAGCTCAACATCATCGCCCAGCGCGGGCTCGGCCTGCCCCGGCCGCCGAAGCCGGGCTGACGTTAGGACGGCACACGATGGAATCCTTCATCCAGCTGCGCAAGGGAACCACGCCACGGCAGGTCCACCGCGACCTGGACGGGCTGAAGGAAGACGAGATGGGCAGGTCCGGGTTCACCGGCCGGACCACCTTCTTCTACCGCCGCAACGACCCGTCCAAGTACCGGGTCGAGGGCGATCTGCGTCCCCTGGACGTCCAGACCGGGACGCTCGAACCGAGCGACCTGCACGATGCGGCGGGCGAGCCGCTGCCGCTGCTGAGCAACGACGACTGCCGCATCCTGCTCAGCCGCCGCGGGCAGGCGGCGCCGTTCTACGAGCGGAACGTCGACGGCGACGAGCTGTACTTCGTGCATCGCGGCACCGGGCACTTCGAGACCGAGTTCGGGCGGTTGGCCTACCGTCCGGGCGACTACGTCTACCTGCCGAAGGCGACGACCTACCGGCAGGTCCCGGACGGTGAGTCGCACCTGCTCATCGTCGAGGCGCGGGAGGAGTTCCGGGTGCCCGAGGCGGGCGCGATCGGCCGGTACTTCCCCTACGACCCCGCGCTGATCACGATCCCGGAGCCCGAGGTGTTCGAGGAGCCGCGGCGGGACGAGCACGAGATCCGCCTCCGCCACCTCGGCGGCCGGACGTCGCTGTTCACCCCCCACCATCCGCTGGACGCGGAGGGCTGGCGGGGCGACAACGTCGCCTTCACGTTCAACATCGACGACTACGACGTGATCACGTCGGAGAGCGTCCACCTGCCGCCCACGGTGCACCTGTTCATGCAGGCCACCGGCGTGTACGTGATGAACTTCCTGCCGCGTCCGGCCGAGATGGTCCCGGGCGTGGAGCGCATCCCCTGGTACCACCGCAACGTCGACTACGACGAGGTCGCGTTCTACCACGGCGGGAGCGTGTTCGGCGTGGACATGCCGGAGGGGCTGCTCTCCGTCGTCCCGCAGGGCATTCACCACGGGATTCCGGAGCGGGCGAGGGAGCGGTCGCGGCGCAGGTTCGACGTCGACCAGCGCGTGGAGTGGAAGGTCATCGCGATCGACACCCGCCGCAGGCTCACCCCGAGCCGGGCCCTGCTGGACGCGGCCCTCGGGGAGGGCGCATGACCGCCGTCGCCGCCGACCGCCACGAGTACGACCGCGTCCCGTATCTGGTGATCTTCAAGGACGACTCCGCGTACCGCGACACCTACGGCGGCGTGGTCGAGGACGTCGTGCTGGAGAGCTACCTGCTCAGGCCGCGCGGCGTCCCGTCCGACACGGTGATCGTCTTCATGCACCCGATCGGCGGGGGCGCCTACCTGCCGATGTCCAACGCGCTGCCCCGGGCCGGGCACCACGTCATTTACTGCAACAGCCGGTACCGCGGCGTGGACAGCGCGCTGATCATGGAGAAGGTCGTCCAGGACCTCGGGGCCTGCGTCCGGGACGCCCGCGAGCGGCTCGGCTACCGCAACGTGATCCTCGGCGGCTGGAGCGGCGGCGGCTCGCTGTCGCTGTACTACCAGCAGCAGGCGCAGTCGCCGACCGTCACCGCCACCCCCGCCGGTGAGGCCCCCGACCTGACGAAGCTCGGGCTGCAGCCCGCGGACGGCCTGATGCTCCTCGCCGCGCACGTCAGCAGGCACGGCACGCTGACCGAATGGATGGACGCCTCCATCCTGGACGAGCGCGACCCCGAGAACCGCGACCCCGAGCTCGACCTCTACGACCCCGAGAACCCGAACCGGCCGCCGTACACCGAGGAGTTCCTGGCCCGGTACCGGCAGGCGCAGATCGCCCGCAACCGGCGGATCACGGCATGGGTCAAGGAGACCCTGGAGGACCTGCGCGGCAGCGGGCGGCCCCTGGAGGAGCGGGGGTTCGTCACCCACGGCACGATGGCCGACCCGCGCTGGCTGGACCCGGCCGTCGACCCCAACGACCGGCGTCCCGGCCGGTGCTATCTGGGCGATCCCAAGGTCGTGAACATGGGGCCGGTGGGCCTGGCGCGGTTCTCCACGCTGCGGAGCTGGCTGTCGCAGTGGAGCTACGACGACGCCAACGGCGACGGGCTGCGCTGCGCCGCCGACCTGGAGGTCCCGACGCTCGTCATCGGCAACTCCGCCGACGACGCCTGCACCCCGAGCCACACGCAGCGGCTCTACGAGGCGGTCGGGCACAAGGACAGGACGCTGCACACCGTCCAAGGAGCCAACCACTACTACTCGGGCCCGAGCCAGCGTCCGCACCTGGCGGAGGCCGTGAACACGATCACCGAGTGGCTGGCCGAGCGGGGCTGGGCGGGCGCGAAGTGAGCGAGGAACTGCTGAGCCCGGAGGAGGTGCGGTCCGCGCTGCGCGCGTACTTCGCCGGCTCCTCCGCGCTGGACGAGGCGAGGGCGCTGCGCGACGACGCCGCAGCCTTCGGCGAGGACGGGTTCGACCGCGACCGCTGGCGGGCGCTCGCCGGCGAGGTCGGCCTGGTCGCGATGGCCGGGCCGGAGGAGGCGGGCGGTCTCGGGCTCGGGCTCGCCCATCTGACCGCGGCGCTCGAAGAGGCGGGCGGGTGCCTCTACCCGGGGCCGGTGCGGGCGTCCGTCCTCGCCGCCTGGACGCTCGGCCTCCCAGGCGCGAGCCTGCCGGACGGCGCCGAGGCCCTCCTGGACGGCACCGCGATCGTCGGGATGCCGCAGTCGTTCGCCGGCCGGCGTCCGGAGGTGGTGCTCTCCGCCGATGGGCGCGTCTCCGGAACGGTGCGCGCCGTCACCCACGGCATGTCGGCGGACGTGCTGCTCACCCTGGCCGACTCACCGCAGGGGGCCGTCCCCGTGCTGGCCCGCCTGGACGGCGAGGACGGCGACGTCGCCCGGCGCCGGGTCCCGGCCACCGACCTGACCGCCGCGCTGGCCGACCTCGAACTACGAGCCGTGCCGGCGACGGTGGCGGCGCCCGGTGACACCGCCGCGCACGCCAGGGCACGGGACGCCGCGCGGCTGCTGCTGGCGGCCGAGCAGGTCGGCGGCGCGCAGGGCTGCCTGGCCCACATGGTGGACTACGCGAAGATCCGGACGCAGTTCGGCCAGGTCATCGGCGGCTACCAGGCGATCCAGCACCGCTGCGCGCGGGTCGCGGTCGCGGTCGCCGGGGCACGCGCGCTGGTGCTCGCCGCCGCCAAAGCGATCGACTCCGGCGAGGGCGAGGCGGCGCATCAGCTCGTCCTGCTGGCCAAGGCCGAGGCGTCCGAGGCGTTCGACGAGGCCGCCGACGCGCTCGTCCAGGTGCACGGCGGCATCGGGTTCACCTGGGAGCACGACGCCCACCTGTACTTCAGGCGGGCGCGGGCGTCGTCGGCGCTCGACGGCCACCCGTCCCGGCTGCGCGACGAGGCCGTCACCGCCGGATGCCTGTCCCTCCTCACCCGGGCCCCCGCCGGCTGACCCCCGTTCCAAGACGACTCCGAAAGGACATGCCGTGCCGACTCCCTTCATCGTGGAGGCCGTCCGTACCCCCGCGGGCAAGAGGGGCGGGTCGCTGTCAGGGTGGCATCCCGCCGAGCTGGCCGCCGAGACGCTGAAGGCCCTCGCCGGGCGCGCCGGGATCGACCCCGCCGCCGTCAACGACGTGATCATGGGCTGCGTGACCCAGGTGGGGCCGCAGAGCACGAACATCGCGCGGAACGCCGTGCTGGCGGCCGGATGGCCCGCCGGGGTCCCGGGGACGACCGTGGACCGCCAGTGCGGCTCGTCCCAGCAGGCGGTCCACTTCGCGGCGCAGGCCGTGGCGTCCGGCTTCATGGACGTGGTCGTCGCCGCCGGCGTGGAGTGCATGAGCACCGTGCCGATGTTCTCCAACGCCCCCGGCGGCGACATCCGCGCCGTGTACGGGGACGAGGTCCAGGCCCGGTACGCGGGCCGCGTCTCCTACGGGACCCCGGGGCTCGTCCCGCAGGGGATCTCCGCCGAGCTGATCGTGGACCGCTGGAACCTGGCCCGTGAGGAACTCGACGCCTACGGCCTGCGCAGCCAGGAGCGGGCGGCGGCGGCCACCGCCGAGGGGCGCTTCCGCCGCGAGATCGTCCCGGTGGCGCGGAAGGTCCGCGACCGGGAGACGGGCGAGGTCGCCGAGCCGGGCGGCGGGCCGCTCACCGAGGACGAGTGCATCCGCGCCACCTCGGCGGAGGCGCTGAGCGGGCTCAAGCCCGCGTTCGTCCCCGACGGGCGGGTGACCGCCGGGAACTCCTCGCAGATCGTGGACGGCGCCGCCGCCGTCCTCGTCATGAGCGACACCGCCGCCGACCGCCTCGGCCTGACGCCCCGCGCGGCGATCCGGGGCATGGCGGTGGTGGGCGACGACCCCGTCGACATGCTCACCGCGCCCATCCCCGCCACCCGCGACGTCCTCGCCAGGACCGGCCTGACCGTCGCCGACATCGACCTGTTCGAGGTCAACGAGGCGTTCGCGCCGGTCGTCCTCGCGTGGCAGCGCGAACTCGGCGCGGACATGGACCGGCTGAACGTCAACGGCGGCGGCATCTCGCTCGGCCATCCGCTCGGCGCGTCCGGCGCCAAGCTGATGACGACGCTGCTGCACGAGCTGGAGCGCACCGGCGGCCGGTACGGGCTGCAGACCATGTGCGAGGGCGGCGGCATGGCCAACGCGACGATCATCGAGCGCCTGTCATGAGCGGCCTGTTCGCGCTGGACGGGCGGGTGGCGATCGTCACCGGCGCGTCCAGCGGCATCGGGCGGCACATGTGCGGCGTCCTGGCCGGGGCGGGCGCGACCGTCGTCGCCGCGGCCCGCCGGGAGTTCCGCCTGCGGGAGCTGGCCGCGACGGACGACCGGATCATCCCCCAGGCGTGCGACGTCACCTCCACCGCCGACTGCGCCCGCGTCGTGGAGCGGGCGGCGGAGCTCGGCGGCCCGCAGATCCTGGTCAACGCGGCGGGCCTCGGCGACCCGGTCCCCGCGTTCGACCTGACCGCCAAGGAGTTCCGGCGCACGCTCGACGTGGACCTGACCGCCGCGTTCGAGATGAGCGTCAACGCCGCGCAGGCCATGCGGGGCCGGGGCGGCTCCATCGTCAACATCGCCTCGATCCTCGGCCTGGGCGCCTCGTGGCCGGTCACGCAGGCGGCCTACTGCGCGGCCAAGGGCGGGGTCGTCAACCTCACCCGGCAGCTCGGCGCGGAATGGGCGGACGAGGGCATCCGCGTCAACGCCATCGCGCCCGGCTGGTTCCCCAGCGAGCTGACCGAGGAGATGTTCGCCGACGAGAAGGCGATGCGGTGGCTCCGGCGCAACACGCCCATGCGCCGCCCCGGCCGCCTGGCCGAGCTCGACGGGCCGCTGCTGCTCCTGGCTGGCGACGCGGGCGGCTTCATCACGGGCCAGACCATCGCCGTGGACGGCGGCTGGACCGCCCGATGAGCGGAGGAACCGTGCGAAGAAGGCTGTACGACGACGTCCACGAGGACTTCCGGCAGAGCTTCCGCTCCTTCGTCGCCGCCGAGATCGTCCCGCACCACGACCGGTGGGAGGACGCCGGGCGGGTGGACCGCGCGATGTTCACCGCCGCGGGCGAGGCCGGGTACCTGGCGATGGCGGTCCCGCCGGAGTACGGCGGGCTCGGCGAGGACGACTTCCGGTTCAACGCCGTCATCGGCGAGGAGCTGCAGCGCGCGAACGTGATCGGGTCGGGCATGTGCATCACGCTGCACAACGACGTCGTCCTGCCCTACCTGCTGCACTTCGCCGACGACGCGCAGAAGCGTCGGTGGCTGCCGGGGATGGTGACCGGCGAGACGATGGGCGCGATCTCCATGACCGAGCCGGGCGCGGGCTCGGACCTGGCGGCGCTGACCACGAGCGCCCGGCTGGACGGCGGCGACTACGTCGTCAACGGCGCCAAGACGTTCGTCACCAACG
The DNA here is from genome assembly GCF_004348535.1 of Actinomadura sp. KC216. Taxonomy (GTDB): domain Bacteria; phylum Actinomycetota; class Actinomycetes; order Streptosporangiales; family Streptosporangiaceae; genus Spirillospora. Next base: position 51,770 of record NZ_SMJX01000006.1, on the reverse strand, counting down.
GCCTCAACGCCGACCTCGTGATCCTGGCCGCCCGCACCGACCCCGCGGAGCGCCACAAGGGGATCAGCCTGCTGGTCGTGGAGGACGGGACGCCCGGCTTCACCCGCGGCCGCCACCTGGACAAGATCGGGCTGCGCAGCCAGGACACGGCGGAGCTGTTCTTCACCGACGCGCGGGTCCCCGCCGCGAACCTGCTCGGCGGCGAGGGCGAGGGCTTCGCCATCCTGATGCGGAACCTGGCCCAGGAGCGGCTGGGCCTCGCGGTGTCGGCGATCTCGGCCGCCCGCGCCGCCCTCTCCTGGACGGTCGAGTACTGCAAGCAACGCGAGGCGTTCGGGCGGCGGCTGATGGCGCACCAGAACACCCGGTTCACCCTCGCCGACCTCGCCGTCCAGGTGGACGTCGGGCAGACCTTCGTCGACGCGCTCATCGAGGCCCACGGCCGGGGGGAGCTGACGGCCGAGGACGCCGCCAAGGCCAAGTACTGGACGACCGAACTGCAGCAGACGGTGGTCAACCGCTGCCTGCAACTGCACGGAGGCTACGGGTTCATGCGCGAGTTCCCGATCGCCAGGGCCTACCTGGACGCCAGGATCCAGACGATCTTCGGCGGTACGAACGAGATCATGAAGGAGATCGTCGCGCGGACCCTGGACGGTGACCGGCGATGAGCGTCGGCGTCACCCGCGACGGCGGGATCACCGAAATAACACTCAACCGTCCGGCCAAGCGCAACGCGATGACCGACGCGATGTGGGGAGCGCTGGAGGAGATCCTCACCGACCTCCAGGACACCCGCGTCCTGATCATCACCGGCGCGGGCGGCTCCTTCTGCGGCGGCTCGGACGTCTCGGGCCTGCTGGACGACCCCGGCTCGCTGCCCGACCGCATCGCCGTGTCGAACCGGTGCGTGCTGGCGATGCGCGAGCTGCCCGTCCCGACGATCGCGAAGGTCGGCGGGCCCGCCGCAGGGGCAGGCGCGAACCTCGCGCTGGCCTGCGACTTCGTCCTCGCCGCCGAGGACGCCTACTTCGCGCAGCTGTTCGTCCACCGCGGCCTGTCGGTCGACAGCGGTGCGAGCTGGCTGCTGCCCAGGCTGGTGGGGGACCGGCGCGCCCGCGAGCTGTGCCTCCTGGGCGACCGCGTCGGCGCCGAGGCCGCGCTCGAGACCGGCATGATCACGCAGGTCGTCCCACCGGACGGCCTGGACGCGGCGGTGACCGACCTGGCCGGGCGCCTCCAAGCCCTCTCCCCGGCGGCCCTGTCCGGCACGAAACGCATGCTGAACCGGACATGGCAGACGACCTTCGCCGAGGCCCTGGACGCCGAGGCCGCCAACCAGGTCCACGTCATCCAGAGCCCGGAGGCCCGCGCCGCGATCACAGCCTTCACCACCCGCCGCCCCTGACCGGCGGCGCGGTCCCGCGACCGCGTCAGGGGCTGACGCGCAGGGCGATCATGGCGATGTCGTCGGTGCCGGTGCTCGGCATGTCGTCCAGGAGAGCGTCGCAGAAGTCCTCCAGCGGGCGGGACACGAGCGCGGACGCGTGCCGGCGGAGCCGCTCCAGGCCCGCGTCCAGGTCCTCGCCGGGCCGTTCGACGAGGCCGTCGGTGTAGAGCAGCAGCGTGGAGCCGTGCGGCAGCGGTTCGATCGCGCTGTGGTAGGGCTGGTCGAGCGGGGAGCCGAGGAGGGGGTCGGCGACCTCGTCCAGGAGGCGGGCGTCGCCGCCCGGAGCGATCAGCAGCGGCGGCGGATGCCCCGCGACGGCGTAGTTGAGCTGCCACCGGCCCGGTTCGGGCTCCTCGACGCGCGCCAGGACGCAGGTCGCCGTCGCGTCCGGGTCCACCGTCTCCATGGCGACGTTGAGGCGGCGGAGGATCTCGCAGGGCGGGGTGAGCCGGTCGGCGGTCAGCACGCGCAGCATGTTGCGCAGCCGGCTCATCTCCACGGCGGCGGCCAGGTCGTGGCCGACGACGTCGCCGATGGCGAGCGCGGTCGCGCCGTCGGGCAGGACGAACGAGTCGTACCAGTCGCCGCCCACCTCGGCCGCGGCGGGGCTCGCCAGGTACCGGGCCGCGAGCTCCAGATCGTCGAGCTCGGGCGGGTCGGCGAGCAGGCTGTGCTGGAGCGCCAGGGCCAGCTGCTGGGTGCGGTGGAACTGGACGGCGTTGCTCAGCGCGTCGTGGGTGTGGTTGAAGACCTGCCTGATGAGGGCGATGTCGTCGGTTCTGAGGGGTTCGCGGTCGCCGAGCCGGGCGGCGGTGACCGCCGCCGCCAGGGTCCCGTCGACGATGACCGGCATCAGCACGACGCTGGTGGCCTTGGCCTGGGTGAGGAAGGTGACGGTCGACCTGGGCAGCAGATCCCGGGGCGGGCGCCCCGGCGGGAAGGTGAGGTGCAGCGGGCGGCGCCGCTTGATCGCGCGGGCGAACCCGCTGTCGGGGGCGAAGCGCTCCTCGCCGGTCGGTGGCAGCCGGCGGGTCCCCGCCCGCGCGGCGGTGGCGATCCGGCGCACGACGATCGGGGCGCCCGCCGGACGGTCGACCAGGTCGGGGAGCAGGTACACCCCGCACCCGTCGGCCAGCGCGGGGACGAGCACGTCGGCGAGCGCGCCGAACACATCGGCCAGCTCGGTCTGCTCCACGGCCGCCGCCGCGGCGCGGTCGAGGAGGTCCCTGCGCTGCCGCTCCCGCCACTGCTCCTCGACGTCGGTGCAGGTGCCGACCCACTCGACCACCTCGCCGTCCTCGAGCACGGGCGCGGCCTGGACGTCGTAGTGCCGGAACTCCCCGTCCCGCCGCCGCACCCGGTAGGTGTAGTACCAGGGACGGGCGTGCTCGCACGCCTCCCGCCATGACCGCAGCGCCGCCGCGCGGTCGTCGGGATGCAGGACGTCCGACCAGCCGTCGTCGCGGTACTCCTCCCACGACTGCCCCGTGACCCGCTCCCAGACCCCGCTCGACTCGGTCACCCTGCCCGCCGGGTCCGCCACCCACACGATCTGCGCGCCCAGCCACACCAGGCTCTCGTACCGGCGCCGGATCCGCTCCTGCTCCCGGGTGGCGCGGTCGGCCCGCCGCGCCGCGGCGACCTGCTCGGTCACGTCCACCGCGATCAGCAGCACGCCGGGCCGCCCGTGGGTGAACCGGGACAGGCTGACCGACAGGAACCGGTCCGGGTCGGCGGACGGGGCCGCCCGCACCGGCGCCTCGACCAGGCTCACCGGCTCGCCGGTGGCGAGCACGTGGTCGAGCAGGCCGGCGTAGTCGTGCCGCGTCCGGTCGCTGAACGCCTCCGCGAGCGGCCGGCCGAGCGGAGGGTCGCCGACGTAGGCCCGGAAGGCGCGGTTGGTGTACGCCACCCGGTGGCCGGGCCCGGCCGTCAGGGCGACCGCGACCGGCGTCGGGTCGAACGCCTCAAGCGCGAGCCACTCCATTCCACGGCTGTCGCCGTCATGCATCACACGTCCCTCGGTTGGTCCCCCGCACCCTGGGATACCCCCTCCCTACCCACGATGCCGGGCGGTATCAGCCCTGGGCCGCGCGTGCCGCCTGGGCCGAGTGGGTCGCGTTGGGCGGACGTGGAGTTCTGGACGCGGACGGCCGCATGCGGACTCTATGGAACGCCAACCATTGGGAGGCAGGAGACGTCTTCTTCAACATCGATGTCACTTGGCGCGATGGAGGTCCAGAATGCGCGCATTTATCGGGGGCTTGTTGACACTCGTCATGTCGGCCGCTCTCGTCGGAGTAACCGGCACGTCCGCGTCGGCGGCCTGCGCGACCCCTTGGGGTTCGCTGGAGAAGGGCTCGCTGAGCGGCTACTCGGAGGGCCCGCTGGAGCGGGTCCGCACCGGTCAGCAGTCCTGCTACGACCGGCTGGTCATCGAGGTGGACGGGACGGGCTTCGGCTACCTCGCCGGATACGTCGACGAGGTGGTCCAGGAAGGCTCCGGCAAGCCGGTTCCGCTGCGCGGCGGCGCCAAGCTGCGGATCATCGTCCAGGCGGCCACCGCGCCCGGCTTCCCCGCCACCTCGCCCGAGCTGGCCAACGTCAGCGGCTACTCCACGTTCCGGCAGGTCGCCGGAGCGGCCTCCTTCGAGAGCCAGACGACGATCGGCGTCGGCGTCCGGGCGCGGCTCCCGTTCCGCGTCCTCACCCTCCCGCGCGACGGCGGCGGCACGCGCCTCGTCGTCGACGTGGCCCACACCTGGTAGTTCCCCGGCACGCCGCGGCGGCCCGGTCCCGCACCGGGCCGCCGCCCTTCCGCCGCCGCTCCTCCGCTGCCGCCTTCGCCGCCGGAAATCCCGTTCCCGAAAAGGGGATGAATTGCGGACCAGAACGGCCTGCGCGGCGATGACCGGCTGCTTCTGAAAGCGCCCTACCAGGGCGCTTATTTAATACGTAGACCTATCTTCCGATTCCGGGATTGCTTCTCCCTCTCCCTCCATCGACCGTGTGTCCCGGCGGCCCCGGGCCGCCGGGAGGTACACCCCCAACCCCCCATGGAGGAGAGGCACATGCCGAGCAAACGGCTGACGAGAACGGGCCTGGCCGCGGTGGCCGCCGCCGTGGTCGTGAACGGCGTCCCCGCGCACGCCGAACTCGCCTCGGGCGTCCAGAGCGACGCCGCGGCGGCCAAGACGCAGAGCGCCCAGGCGCAGCCCGTCGAGGCGCACGGCATCACCGCGGAGGAACTCGAAGCGGCCGGCTCCGCGCTGATGGAGCCCCCGCCGGGCGGCTGGCCCGTCCCGAGCAGGCGCAGCTACTACCTCACCGGGTCGTGCCAGGCGTCCGCATCGGTGATCGCCGCGGGCGCGGCGGCGTGGCAGGGGCTCACCCAGGGCGGCGGGACGCCGGTGGAGTGCCGCAACAGCTACATCACCGACTGCGGCGGAGGCGGCAGGATCGTCGGCTGCAACTGGGGCCGGGGCCAGCGCATCGCGCTGTTCCTGGGCGGTGTCAGGGACCAGAGGCTTCTCGCCGCGCACGAGTTCGGCCACGACTGGTACGGGCACAGCAGCTACCGGTGCGCCGGCTGGGGAAGCGCGTCCGAGGTCATGGCGCCGTCCCTGTGCGGCGGCAAGCTGGGCAAGACGCCGCTGATCCCGATCGACTGACCCTTCCCGCCCCGGAGAGGATCCGGCAGAGACACGGCGTGCGTCCCCGTCAGCGACCTGGCGGGAACGCGCGCCGTTTCCGCGCTCCGGCGGACCGCGGGGCCGGGCGGAAACAGGGATTTCGGGTCGCGGGGTTGTCGCGGACCGGTACAAGACTTAACTTCACTGTCACCGCGGTACCGGCTGCCAATCGCTCCCAGTGACCCCGACCGCTCCCCGTTACCGGCCGGCCGCGGCGTCACCCGCCGGAGTCGTCCATGAACCCCCCGCCAATCCGCACCCCGGCCGCGCCCGTCCTGATCGGCAGGACGGGCGAGCTGAACGCGCTGCTCGACGTCGCCGCCCGTCCACCCGCCGTGGCGCTGGTGGAGGGAGAGGCGGGGATCGGCAAGACCCGCCTGATCCACGAGGCCCTCCGGCATCCGTCGCTCCGGGACCGCGTGATCCTGCTCGGCCGCTGCCACCCGCTCCGCGAGCCGTTCCCCTACGGCCCGGTCTTCGAACTGCTGCGCCATCTGCCCATGGACCGGGTCGCCGAGCCCAGCCCGGTCTGCGGCGCCCTGCGCCCCTACCTGCCCGAGCTGGCCGACCGGCTGCCGCCCGCGCTCGAACCGCTGCACGACGCGCGGGCCCGCGAGCACCGGGTGTTCCGCGCCGTCCACGCGCTGCTCGGCGCGCTCGGCGAGGCCGTCATGGTCGTCGAGGACCTGCACTGGGCCGACGACGGCACCCGGGACCTGCTGCGGTTCCTGGTGGACGATCCGCCCGCCGGCCTGTCGGCGGTGCTCAGCTACCGCCCGGAGGACCTGTCGGGCGACCGGCTGCCGCTGGGGCGCGCCTTCCGGCACCCTCCCGGCACCACCGCTCTGCTCCTTCCCCTCCGGCCGCTCGACGTGCAGGGCGTCCGCGGGCTGCTCGCCGCGGTCACCGAGGCCCCCTGCCCCGAGGCCGCGGCGGACCTCGCCGAGGAGCTGCACCGGCGCAGCGCGGGCATCCCGTTCGTGGTGGAGGAGGTCGTCCGGGCCCTGCCCGCCTCGGTCCGGGGCGAGACGGGGGTGCTGGACGGGATGGAGGTGCCCACGCCGCTCCAGGAGGCGATCGCGGACCGGATGAGACCGCTCTCGCCCGCGGCGGCCGACGCCGTGCGGGCCGCCTCCGTCCTGCGCCTCCCGGCGGAAGAGGCGCTGATCGGCGCGGTCATGGACGGCCCGCCGCCGGGACGGCCGCCGTCCGCGGACCGCTCCTCCGCCATCCGCGAGGCGCTGCTCGCCGGCGTCCTGTACGAGTGGGGCAGGAACAGGTACGGCTTCCGGCACGCGCTGGCGCAGCAGGCCGTCTACTCCGCGCTGCCCGGCCCGGACCGGTGCCGGTTGCACCGGCAGGCGGTGCGGGCGCTCGCGGACGAGGAGCCGCCGCCGCTCGTCCAGCTCGCCTACCACGCGCGGGAGGCCGGAATGGTGGCGGAATGGCAGCGCTACGCCGAGGCCGCCGCCGCCACGGCCCGCGAGATGGGCGATCTGGCGGTCGCCGTGGAGATCCTTGAGGAACTGCTGTCCGACTCCCGTCTCGGCGGGGAGGAACGCGCCAGGATCGCGGTCGAGTTCAGCCGCGACGCGGTGCTCGGCCTCACCAACCGCCGGGCCGTGGAGCTGCTGCGGACCGTCGTCCGGGACGAGCACATCCCCGACGGCCTGCGCGGCGAGATCAGGCTGAACCTCGGGCTGCTCCTCTACAACCAGATGGGCGACCACGAGGCGGGCCGGAAGAGCACCGAGACCGCCGTCGAGGAACTGCGCGAGCGTCCGGCGCTCGCGGCCCGGGGCATGGCGGCGCTGGCGATGCCGAGCTGGGGCGAGCATCCGTTCCCCGTCTACCGGCGATGGATCGAGCGCGCCGAGGAACTGGTGGCCGCCGAACCCGACCCCGCCGTCCGGACGGCGGTGCGCGGCAACCACCTCACGCTGCTGATGTTCGAGGGCGACGCGACCGTCTGGGAACGTGCCGAGGCGCTCATCGACGCGGCGGGCGCGGGCACCGACCGCCGCCAGGTCGCGCGCGCCTGCGGGAACTTCGCCGACGCCGCCACCTGGCTCGGCCACTACCCGCGTGCGCAGCGGTTCCGCGCCGAGGGCGGGCGCCTCGCCGCCGAGTGCGCCGCCGCGTTCGTCGAGGGCACGATGGAGGGCACGGAGCTGCGTCTCGACTGGTACGCGGGCCGCTGGGACGGGCTCGCCGAGCGGGCGCGGCAGACGCTGGAGATCGACCAGGGCGTCTCCGGCATCGCGGCGGACGCCCACCTCGTGCTCGGCCTGCTGGCGTCCGCGCTCGGCACCTGGCGCACCGCCGCCGCGGAACTCGACGCCGCCGGGCTCGCCGACCCCGCGAACGCGCCCGCGACCGTCCTGGCGACCGCGTCCGGCGCGATGGCCCGGCTGCACACCGCGCGCGGCGACCTCGACGCCGCGGTCGCCGAGGCCCGGCGGGGCATCGCCCGGATACGCGCCAAAAGCATCTGGCTCTGGGCCGGCGACCTGGTGCCGATGGCCGTCGTCGCCCTGGTCCGCGCCGGCTCACCGGCCGAGGCCCGGCGGATCACCGACGAGTTCGCCGAGGGTATCGCGGGCCGGGACGCCCCGATGGCCGCCGCCGCGCTCCCGGCCTGCCGGGGCGTCCTCGCCGCCGGGCGCGGAGACGACGCGGGCGCGGCCGAGGCGTTCACCGCCGCGCGCGCCGCCTACGCCGCCCTGCCGCAGCCGTACCACGCCGCCCGCGCCGCGGAAGCGGCGGCCCGGTGCCGGTTGGCCCTGGGCGACAGCGCCCGGGAGCTGGCGAACCTGATGGAGGAGTACACGGCGCTCGGCGCGTCCCGGGACGCGGCGCGCTGCCGCCGGGTGCTGCGCGGCCACGGCATCGTCCTGCCCGCGCGCCGCGGCCGCCGCGGCTACGGCGACCAGCTCTCCCCCCGGGAGTGCGAGGTCGCCCGCCTGGTGGCGCTCGGCCACACCAACCGGGAGATCGCCGACGCGCTCGTGCTGTCCACGCGGACCGTCGAGCAGCACGTCGCCAAGGTCCTCCGCAAGCTCAACGTGAGATCGCGCGCCCAGATCACCCTGGAGGTGACCCCGCCTCAGCCGGAGAGCGTCTGAGCCCCGCGGCGGCCGGACCCCGGGTGGGGCCCGGGTATCGTCGGGGCGGTCCTCCGGTGAGGACGGTGCCGGGCGCGTGCGGGGAGAGCATGATCAAGACGTTGATCATTGACAACTACGACTCCTACACCTACAACCTCTTCCAGCTCATCGCCGAGGTCAACGGCGTCGAGCCCGCGGTCGTGCGCAACGACGAGGCGTGCGCGGACCTGGATCTCGGCGCGTTCGACAACGTGGTGGTGTCGCCGGGGCCGGGGCACCCGTCCCGCGCCCGCGACTTCGGCGGCGCGGCGGCGCTGATCGCCCGGACGGACGTCCCGCTGCTCGGCGTCTGCCTCGGCCACCAGGGCATCGGGGCCGGCGAGGGCGGTGTGGTGAGCCCGGCGCCGTGGCCGCGGCACGGGCACCTGTCCACGATCAGGCACGACGGCAGCGACCTGTTCGCGGGCGTGCCGCAGGGGTTCACGGCCGTGCGCTACCACTCCTTCCGGCTGCTGGAGCCGCTGCCGCCGACGCTGGAGGCGACCGCGTGGGCCGAGGACGGCGTCCTGATGGCGCTGCGGCACCGCACCCGCCCGCTGTGGGGCGTCCAGTTCCACCCCGAGTCGGTGCTGACCGAGCACGGGCACCGGCTGCTCGCCAACTTCCGTGACCTCACCGCCCGCCGCCGCGGCGGGCTCGTGCCCGCCGTTGAGGCGTCCCGTCCGTGAGCGCCCGCTTCCGGCTGCTCACCCGCACGCTTCCCGCGCCGGTGGATCTGGAGACGGTCTTCGAGCGCCTGTACGCCGGGTCGCCCACCGCGTTCTGGCTGGACAGCGCGCAGGCCGAGCCCGGTTTGGCGCGCTTCTCCTTCGCCGGGGACGGCTCCGGGCCCCTCGCGGAGGCCGTCCGGTACGACGTGACGTCGGGCGTGACCGAGATCGAGCGGCCCGGGCGGCCGGCCCGGCGGACGCGCGCCGGGATCTTCGACGTCCTGGCGGACCGGCTCGCCCGGCGCCGGATCGACGCGCCGGAACTGCCGTTCGACTTCGCCTGCGGGTACGTCGGGTACTTCGGGTACGAGCTGAAGGCCGACTGCGGCTCGCCGAACCGGCACCGGTCGCCGGCCCCCGACGCCTGCTGGCTGTTCGCCGACCGGCTCATCGCGGTCGATCACCAGGAGCGGGCCACCCGCCTGCTGTGCCTGTGCGAGGACACCCCGGCCGGACGGCGGGACGCCACCGCCTGGCTGGACGCGACCGCCGAGGCCCTGCGAGGAATCCCGGAGCCCGCCGCGAGCGGCCCGCCGCCCCCCGTCGTCGCCGACACCGCCGCGGCCGAGCCCTGGCTCGTCCGCGACAGGGCCCGCTACATCGCCGACATCCGGGCCTGCCAGGCGGCCCTGCGGGCGGGGGAGAGCTATGAGATCTGCCTGACCAACACCGCTCGGCTGCCCGCGCCGCGCGACCGCGACCCGTTCGGCTTCTACCGGGCGCTGCGGCGCGCGAACCCGGCCCCGTACGCGGCGTTTCTGAGGTTCGGCGAGGTGCGCGTGGCGTGCTCGTCCCCCGAGCGCTTCCTGCGCGTCGACCGGACGGGCCACGCCGAGGCGCGCCCGATCAAGGGCACCGCACCCCGCAGCGCCGACCCCGCGGCGGACCGCGCGCTCCGCGCCGCGCTCGGCACCAGCGCGAAGGCCCGCGCCGAGAACCTCATGATCGTCGACCTGCTCCGCAACGACCTGGGCCGCGTCTGCGTTCCCGGGAGCGTCACCGTCCCCCGGCTGATGGCCACCGAGACCTACGCCACCGTGCACCAGCTCGTGTCCACCGTCCGCGGCAGGCTCCGCGACGGTGTCACCGCCCTGGACGCCGTGCGCGCCTGCTTCCCGGGCGGCTCGATGACCGGGGCCCCCAAGCTGCGCACCATGGAGATCATCGACTCGCTGGAGACCGAGGCGCGGGGCGTCTACTCCGGCGCCATCGGCTATCTGGGCTGCACCGGCGCCGCCGACCTCAACATCGTGATCCGCACCGCCGTCTTCACCGGCGGCGCACTGCGCCTCGGGGCCGGTGGCGCCATCGTCCTGGACTCCGACCCGGACGAGGAGTACGAGGAGATGCTGCTGAAAACGGCCGCCCCGATGCGCGCCTACCACTCCTGGCTCTCGGGGAACGAGCCATTCACCCGGTGATCTTGAAGGCAATCCGCTTTCGCCCGCGCGGAGCGGGCGGAGATTGTTGATAACCATGGCCTGTGAGCGGCGGGTTTGAGAGCATAAGACTCCCCGCGAGAAACCCCGCAGCAGTGCAAAGAACGCCCGTCGCCGGGCGCTGGGAGGACTTTTGCCGCTGTTCGTCAACGGGATCTTCGCCCCCCAGGCCGTTGCCGACCCCCGGACGACCGATGTGCTGCGCGCGGCGGTCGACCGCGCCGCCGGGCCGGTGCGGACCGGTGACCTGCTGCATGCCGCCATCGCCTCCGGGGACGCGTCGCTGCTGACAGCGCTGGGCCGGGCCCTCTCCGATGGCGCGCAGGTGCGCCACCTCCTTGAGGGCATCGAGATTTACAATCCCGGGCGCAACGGCTCCGAAGCCGATGAATTCGGCGGCGGCCGGGACGAATTCAGCGCGGAGTGCCTCGCGGCGCTCGACGCGTTCGCCGCCGAGTACGCCAAGGCCCCCGCGGAAGAGACGGCACTGGAACTGCTGGTGGCCTGCGTCCTGGAGCACCTGGAGACCCGGGACCGGCAGAACCTCGTGACCCTGGACGCCGGCGCGGCCGTGGCGGCGCTGCGCGCTCAGGTCCGGGCGGCCGGGGAGCCGCTGCCGCCGCTGCTGGACGAGGAGTCGGGCAGGCTCCGCTCGGAGGAGTTCACCCAGGACGCGTGGTCGGCCCTGGAAGAGGCGGCGGAGCAGGCGGCCGTGCTCGGTTATGACCGCGTCCTCCCGCCGCACTGCCTCCTCGCCCTGCTGTGCGAGACCGAGGGGCTCGCCGAGCGCCTCGTCCGGCTCCAGGTCCCGCCGCAGGTCGGCCCCGCGAAGGTCGCCGCGGCGGTGGCCGACGCGTTCCGGCTCGTCGACCGGCCGCGGACCGCCGACCCCCTGCCCCTCGACCGCGCGGGCCTCGGCGAGCCCTTCCTGGCGGTGCTCGAACGGGCGCGCCGCATCGCCGTGTCCTGGAGCGCCGAGCGGATCGACGGGCCGCATCTGCTCGGCGCGGTCCTGGACGAGGTGCCGCCGCGGCTCGGCAACGTCCTCCAGACGCCGCCGCTAGGGCTCGACCTCGCCCGGCTCCGCCGCGACCTCGACGACGCGCTGCGGCAGCGCAGCGCGGCACGGCCGCGCGAGGTCGCGTTCCGGCTGCCCGCCGGGATGCCGCCCGCCCAGGACCTCACGTTCCTCGCCCGCACCGAAGACCTCCCGCCCGCGCTGCACGTCGACCGCTACTTCGATCTGCTGCTGCGGGCCCTGCACCGGCCCAGCGCGCCGCACGTCCTGATCATCGGGATGCCGGGGGTGGGCAGCACCACGCTGGTGCGGGAGCTGGCCCGCCGGGCCGCCGCGGGGCAGATATCGTTCCTGCGGCGCAAGCGGTTCCTGCACGTGGACTGCCGGGACGTGCCGCCCGGCGAGAGCGGCGCCAAGCTGAGCGGGCTGATCGAGCACGTGACCGGGCGCACGGACCTGGTCCTCTGCGTGGACGGGCTCGCCGCCCTGCTGCGGGGGCCGTCCGGCGCCGACCACCGGCTGCTCCTGCGCGCGGCGCTCAAGGAGCGGCGTATCCACCTCATCGGCGTGCTGTCCGCGCACGACTACGACGAGCTCATCACCCCCGACCGGGCGCTGCTGGAGCTGTGCGCCCGGGTCGAGGTGGACGAGCCGGGCCAGGCCGAGGCCCGCGACATGGCGGCGCAGGCGGCCGAGGAGTTCGCCGCGCGCTTCAAGGTCAAGGTGACCGACCGCGCGGTGGAGCGCGCGGTGGTGCTCCCGGTCGACTTCATGCTGAACGAGCGGCTGCCGGCCAAGTCGGTGCGGGTGCTCCGCCGCGCCTGCGAGGACCTGCACTACCGCCGGACGCAGGAGGGCAGCGACCAGGAGGCGGTCGGCCCGGACGACATCGCCGCGGTCGTCGCGGAGATATCGGGGGTGCCGGTCGCCCAGATCGCCGGGTCCGGCGGGGAGCGGGTCGACCTCGAACGGGCCCTCGGCGAGCGGGTGGTCGGCCAGCCCGAGGCGGTGCGGACCGTCGCCGCGGAGCTGCGCCAGATCAAGGCGGGCCTCGCCGCGCCGGGAAAGCCCGCGTCGGTCCTGCTGTTCGCGGGCCTCACCGGCGTGGGCAAGACCGAGCTGGCCAAGACCGTGGCCAGGTTCTACTCGTCGTCCAAGCGCCTGCAGACCTACCCGATGGAGAACTTCACCGAGCCGCACAGCGTCTCGGGGATCCTCGGGTCCCCGCCCGGATACATCGGCCACGACCAGGGCGGGCGGCTGATCAACGACCTGAACGCCGACCCCTACTGCGTCTTCCTGCTGGACGAGGCGGAGAAGGCCCACCCGGAGGTCTGGCGCCCCTTCCTCAACCTGTTCGACGAGGGCTGGATCGTCGACCAGCGCGGCACCAAGGCGTTCGGCGACCGCGCCATCTTCATCCTCACGACCAACGCCGGGCACGACGTCATCGCGGACATGTCGGCGCGGGGGCGACCGGCGGAGGAGATCGCCGAGGCCGTCGAGCGGCGGCTGCGCGAGACCCGCCATCCGCGCTCGGGCGAGGCGGTGTTCCCGCCGGAGTTCCTGGCCAGGCTGCGCCAGATCATCGTCTTCCGGCCGCTGGACCGGGCCGCGATGGCCGGGATCTGCCGGCACGAGATCGACGCGCAGCGCCGGTTCTGGCGGGACCGCCGGGAGAAGGACCTCGTGGTCCCCGAGGCCCTGGTCGAGTACATCGCCGACCGCGGGCACGCCGCCGACGACGCCGAGGGCGGCGTCAAGGGCGGGCGCATCATCCACCGGCTGGTGTCCGCGCTGGTGAAGGACCCGATCATGCTCGCGGCCGACCGGGCGCCCGCGGAGTTCGACCGGTGCCGGCGGGTCGAGCTGCGCTTCCGGCCGGGCGGCACGCCGCTGGTGGAGGCCGTCCTGCTGGAGCCCGTCGAGCGGAAGGCCGTCGAGCGGAAGGCTGGCCAGGAGAGGGCCGTCCAGCTGACGAAGGACGGAGGGGCGGGCTCGTGAGCGCGGAGCTGAAGGGCTTCGAGGGGCGGACCGTCGACGGCCGGTACGTGCTGCGCGAATGGCTCGGCGAGGGCAACTTCGGTGCCGTGTTCCGCAGCGAGCAGCACGCGATGGGCGTGCCGATCCGGCGGGTGGCCGTCAAGCTGTCCCGCCGCGCCGGGATGTCGGAGAGCACCGCCCGCGACCTGTTCTCCGACGCCCTGATCCTGGCCGAGGCCATGGACGGCATGTCCGACACCGAGGCCCGCGCCCACCTGGTGCACCTGTACGACGCCGGGATCGCGGAGGACATGGGCGGGCGCGCCTATCTGGCGATGGAGTACGTCCAGGGCACGACGCTGCACGCGCAGTTCGTCTCGTACCCGAGGGGCGTCCCGGCCCCGTTGCTGGTCAAGTGGGCGCGGCAGATATGCCTCGCGCTGCGCGGGCTGCACGCGCTGGTGCCGCCGCTCCTGCACCGCGACCTGAAGGCCGACAACGTGCTCCTGGGGCTCGACCGGACGGTCCGGCTCGTCGACTTCGGGCTCGCCGCCCGCCTGCTGGACGTCGGCCACGCCGAAGGCATCGTGGGCACGCACGCCGCCATGGCCCCCGAGACGCTGCTGGGCGAGAGCGTGCCCGCCTCCGACCTCTACTCGCTGGGCGTCCTGATCTACGAGGGGCTGACCGGCCGCCATCCGTTCGGCCACCTGCACCCGCCGGCCGACCTGCCGTCAGGGCTGCACCGCGACTGGCTGTTCGAGGCGCGCGCCAAATGCCGGGTCGAGCCGCCGTCCCTGCTCAACAACACCGTGCCGGAGGAGCTGGACGCGCTGGTCATGCGGTGCCTGGAGCATTCCCCGGCCCGCCGGATCGCCACCGCCGACGAGTTCCTCACCGCGCTGGACGCACCCCGCCCTCCCAAGCGCGACTTGCAGCCGGACATGGAAGAAGAGCTGCGCCATGCGCGGGCCTTGAACGAGCAGGGTGATCTGGACGGCGCCCGGGCGGCCCTGGAGCGCCTGCTGGCGAGCCGCACCTGGCCCCCGGCCGAGAGGTTCGTCCTGCTGCGCGACCTGGGGCAGGCCCTCGGCGAACTGGACGAGGCCGCGGAGTCCGCCCGCCGGTACAAGTCGGCCTGGCAGTTGCTGGACGACCGCGCCACCGGCCTCCCGTCCCGCCCCGACATGAGGGAGCAGCGCGTTCCGCTGCTCAGGGCGATCGTGCGGGCGTACACGAAGGCGGGCAACCACTACCAGGCGAACCGGTTCGAGGAGCTGCTCCGCCGCGAGGAGGGACGCGGCGGCCGATGAAACCGGAACGCGCGCTCGGGGGCCGGTTCGGCCGCGGTGCACGGCTGCGCAGGCTCTGGGACGCCGCGGACGCCGAGCCCGACCCCGCGCGGGCGGCCGAGATGCTGCGCGAGGTCGCCGCCGGTATCGCGAGCGACCCCGCCTACGCGGAGTTCTGGCCGCAGCTCCTGGAGTCGATGCTGGCGGCGCGGCTGCTTCCCGAGCTGACCGATGTGGACTTCGGCCTCCTGGAGAGCCGCGGCCTGCAGTACGCCGAGGCGATCGCCGGGGACGGCGCGTCCGGCGACCCCGGCACGGCGCTCATGGCGGCCTTGCTTCCGCTCGCCGCGGCCCGCCGGGCGCGCGGAGAAGGGGACGCGGCCACCGGCCTGCTGACCCGGCTCTGCCGATCGCCGTACTCCGGCCCTCACGTCGTTGCCCGGGCCGCCGCCGAACTGGCGGCGCACGGTGCGGTGGGCCGCGACCAGCTGAGCATCTACGCCGAGGTGACGGGGCGGGCCGAGCGCCCACCGGACGCGGTGGCCGCGCTGGTCGCCGGGCTGCTGTCGGTGCGGCACGACTCGGGGACGATCCGGATCGCCCAGGCGGGCGAGCTCGCCGCCATGATGGCGTCCGCCGGAGCGGCCCGTCCCGATCTGGACCGCACGCTCGGCCTGCACCGCCTCATGGTCGACGGCGCCCCGCACGACGCGGTCGCGCCGCTGACCAGGGCGTGGCGCGCCGCGCCCGCCGACGAGAGCGCGTTCGCCGGGCTGCTGGCCGCACTGCTGCGGTCCGGCGCCCACGGGTCGCTCGCCGAGCTGGCGGCCGACCCCGCGCGCCCGCGCACCCGCGCGGTGGAGGAGCTGATCCGGCTCGGCCGGGTCCTGGCCTGGCTCGACGATCCGGCGGACCCGGCTCCCGCACCGGCCGGCGCGGCGCGGCTGACCGGGTTCACCGTCGCGGCCCAGGCCGGGGAATGGCTCGACTACGCGATCGGCCGCCTGTACCTGCTGGAGGGCGACTCCCGCCGGGCCGCGGAGCTGCTGGCGCCGCTGGCCGAGGCGTTTCCCGGACGTCCCGGCTGGGACTACCACGCGGCCTGGGCCCTGTACCTGCGCGGCGACCGCGAGGGGGTGGCGGCCCGGTTCGACCGGGTGCGGGGACGTCCCGAAGCATGGGCCGTGCGCTGCGTGCTCTGCGACATCGACCCCGCGGCCGGCGACGCGGAGGCCGATGCCAGCGCCGCGCCGCCTGGCGCCTACTCGGCCTTGGCCGCCGCACGGACGGAACTGATCCAGGGCGGGCGCCCGCCCGCCGAACCGTCCACCTGGCTCGCGGACGACGGCGCCCTGCCCGACCACCTCGAAGCGTTGCGGACGGTGCTGGCCCTGCGCTTCGCCCGGCACAACCAGTACGCGCTGACCCAGGCCACGGCCCTGCCGCTGTTCCAGCGGCTGCCCGCCCCGGAACGGCTGCTGTGGTCCGGCCTGGCCGAGCTGGAGACCCGCCCGGATCGGGCCCGTGAACTGCTCACCGAGGCCGCCCGGGCGCACGGGTACGGCCGGGCCGCGCTCGTCCTGGCGGCCCACGACGCCCAGGAGGGCCGTCCCACCTCCGCCCTGCACCTGCTCGACGGCCCCGAGGCTCCGTCCGGGCCGAAGGCCGAGCTGCTGCGCACCTGGCTCGCGGCGAGCCTCGGCGACGAGGAGGAGACCGCGGCCGATCGGCTCGAACGCCTGGAAGCGCACACGCTGCCGAAGGCCCGCTACTCCCTCGGGCACCTGCGGCTGCACCAGGCGATCCGGCAGCAGGCCCGGGGCCGTCCCGACGACGCCACCCGGTCCGCGCTCCAGGCGAAGGAGGACTTCGACCGCGCCGCGGCGGCGGGCCCGCGGCTGGTCCCGCCCGACACCCGCGCGCTCGCGCGGGCCGCCGAGCTGTTCGCCACCGGGCAGGCGGGCACCGACACGCTGGGCAAGCTGCGCAGGAGGGCCGCCGGTCATCCGTGGGCGACGTGGGTGCTCGGGCTGGCGGAGCTGACCGCCGGGCAGCCCGGCGCCGGCCTCGACCTCGGCCTGTGCGGGCAGCTGGTGAACCAGGTCGGCGGCGCGGACGGCGACCCCGCCGCGCCCGCGGTGACCGCCCTCGCCGGGGTGCTCGCCCGCGCCAGCGTCCTCGCCGGTGGCGAGCGGGCGGCCGAGCTGTCCGGCCTGCTGGGCGGGCTCGCCGAGCGGAACGTCCCCGCCGCGGACCCGCTCGTCCTGCGGCGGCTGCATCACCTCTCGCGCGCCGCCGTGGTCCGCGCCGTCCCGCCGCGCCGCGCCGCCGGCGACCCGCCCGCCGACCTGCCCGGCGCGCTGGCCGCCGCCCGGCACGCCCTCGCCGGCGGCGACCGCGCCGAAGCCCTGCGGCTGCTCGACGGCGCGTCCGCGATCGACGCCGACGAGGCACGCGTCCGCGCCATCCTCACCACCGCCCTCGGCGGCCCCGCCGCGGACGACCCGGGAGAGCTCGCGCCGCCGGACGGCGCGCCCGCACGGATCGCCGCCGCGCTCCGCCTCGCCCGCGCGGCGGGCCTGGCGGACACGGACCCGGAGGCATGCCGGAAGCTGCTTCTGGAGGCCCTGGCCGAAGACGAAATCGCCGACCTGGTCGACCTTGGACGGGTCATGCCCGCTTTGTGCGCCGCGCCGGGACGCGGCGGCGGCGCCCGGCCACGCCAACTGGCCGCGCTGCTGCGCAAGGTGGTCGTCACCACCCGGTTCGAGCCGCTGACCCTGGCCCGCTGCGCCACCGCGGTCGGCGACCACCAGATGGCCGATTCCGCCTGGCGGGACGCGCTGCGCGCGGGCGGTGCAGGCGACCTGGAGGCCGTCCGGGAGGAGTACGGCCGCTACCTGTGCCACCGGGCCACGGCCGCCCGGCGCGGCGGCGACCTCCTGGAGGCGGCGCGGCTGCTGCACAGGGCCGCCGGGGTCCTGGACGACGACGAGCCGGAGGAGCTGCTGCCCGAGGAGGACGAGATCGCCGAGGTGCGGCGGCTCTACGAGGAGCGGCTCGCGACCCTCACCGGAGTACGCGCCCGGATCCTCGCCGCGGAATGGGCACGCTCCCTCGAACGCTTCCGGGAACACGCGGCGGCCAAGGCCGTCTCCCGGGCGCTCGGGCACTTCGAGGAGCTGCAGGCGCTCGCCCACACCGGGTCCCTGCGCGGAAGGTGGGAGTCCTGATGGCGGCCGGCGCGCCCGCCCGGCGGTCCCTGGACGAGCTCGCCTCCTCCCTCGAACTGGAGGTGTGCGTCGAGCGGCTGCTCGCCCACGTCTTCCCCGGCCCCGACCCCGATCCGGAGACGGCGGAGGAGGACGGGACGACCCGGGCCGGGCGGCACCAGGTCCTCGAAACCCTCATCGGCAACGACGCCCAACTGCGTGCCGCGCTGCTGGCGAACGACCAGGCGCGGATCTCCGAGCGGTGGCGGGCCGTCCTGCGCGACCGGCCGGGCGACCTCGCCCTGCACCACGAGCTGGCCGTCCTCTACCGGGAGCGGGCGCTGCGGCGGATCGCCCGCGGCGGCTCGGCGTCCGAGCTCCTGGTGATCGCCACCACGCTGTGGGCGCTGCTGCTGGCCACCGGGGACTTCTGGCGCCGGGCGGGGATCGCCCGGGACGCCGAGGACGCCGCCCGCGACAAGATCGTCGGCGGTCTGCTCGACCTGCACGTCGCGCACGGGGCCCGCGCGCTGGCCGAGGGCCGGGTGGCCGCCGCCCGGCGGCACCTGCGCTGCCTGGACGCCTGCCGGTCCGGCGACCCGGAGCCGGTGCGCGAGCTGCTCTTCGAGCACGCGATCCCCTTCGCGCACCGGGTGAGCGCGCGGCGGCTCGCCGGCCCGGCGCGGCTGGCCGCCGAGGCCCTCGAACGGTGGTGCGACGACCTCGTCCAGGACGCCGAGAGCCGGGTCAACGACCGGGCGGCGATCAGCGCCCTGGACGGTATCGACAAGGCCTACGGCGCGGGCATCGACCGCCTGGCGCCGTTCATCCGGCTGGGCGTGCCGATGCGGCGGGTGCTGGTCACGGGTCTGGAATGGCACAACGAGCTGAGCATGTGCCACTACAACAACGGCAAGGACTTCGACTCGATCAGGGACGTGCTGAAGTCGGGGCGCGAGTTCGCCGACCGCCTGGCCCCGCTCTGCACCGCCGGGGAGGCGCATCGGCCCGAGAACCAGGCCCTGTCGCGGTACCTGCTGTTCCGCGCGGTGGCGGCGGGGACCGACGACCAGATCGTGGCCGATCTGACGGAGGCGCTGCGCTGGAACCCCGCCAACGACAACGCCGCCCGGGTCCTCGTCGAGACCTACCTGGACCGCGGTGTGCGGACCGCCAACGACCAGCACGCCGGCCGCGGGCTGGCCGGCCCCCTGCCCCAGGCCCGGCGCCTGGAGAAGGCCGCGGACGATCTGCGGAAGGCGCTCGAGCTGGCCGCGCTCCCCGAGAAGGTCGCGTTCATCCAGAAGCAGCTGTCCACGGTCCTCGCCCTGTGGGCGGCGAGCCTGGACGCCGAGCGCACCTCCTCCGGTACCGCCACCGCCCGGGACCTGGCCCGCAGCGAGCGGGTGCTCCGGCTGCTGGAGGAGGCGCTCGAACTGGACCCCGGCAACGAGCTGGCCCGCGGCTATCTCGACTACTACGACAGGTGAGGATGCCATGAGGAACGAGACCTGGACCAACCCGTTCCACATCCTCGGGCTGCCGGCCGACGCCACCCCCGAGACGATCACCCAGCGCGGCCGGGAGCTGTCGGACCTGGCGGCGAGCGAGGAGGAGCGGTCGCTGTGCGGCTGGGCGATGCGCGAGCTGATCGGCGCTCCCGAGACCCGGCTGGTGCACCTGCTGACCGAGGCGCCCGGCGCGGCGTACCGGGACGAGGAGTGGCAGGACTTCGCGCGCCGGCACCGGCGCAACCCGGCGAACGTCAAAGCGCTCAAGGAGTCGGCCGGGACGCTGCGGGACACCGACGTCGACCTGGCCGCCGTCCTCGACCTGATCCTGGACTGGCTGCTGGCCCCCCCGGAGGTGGACCTCATCGAAGGCGTCCGCAACGCGCCGCTGCCGCCCACGCCGGGCGCGCCGCCGCTGGAGGTGACCGATGTCCTCTTCGGCTGAGCGACCGCCCGCCACGGCGGACCCGGGACCGGCCCCGGCGGGGGACCCGCAACCTCCCGCGACGGCGGACCCGCCGTATGACTGGGACGCCTTCGACGAGCGCCCCGCGCCGGAGAGCATGACCCTCGCCTCCCCGGCCACGGAGATGCGGGCCGTCCTCCAGCGGTACAGGTCCGCGGTCAACGAGGAACGGAGCCGCCGGCGGGCCGCCGTGGACGAGGTCCTGACCGTGGCCCTCGACCAGGCGGCCCTCGTCGCCCAGCTGGACGCGGTCCTGGAGCGCCACCGCGGCGCGCTCGACGAGGCCGGGCTCGGCGCGGTCCACCGCGACGTGCGGCTGGTCCGCGAGCAGATGGCCGACGCGCTGCGGGCCGGCGGCGTGACCATCGAGGAGCTGCGCGGCCGGCCGCTGGCGGAGGTGGCCGACCGGGTCGAGGTGCTCGGCTGGCTGCACTCCGGCGACTACGGCGCCGAGGTCGTGGCGGAGGTCCACGACGCCGTCGTCCTGCACCGCGGGTCGGTGGTGCGGCTCGGCCGGGTGACCGCCGGTGCGCCGCCCAAGGACGGCCCGCCGCCCAAGGACGGCCCGACGCCGCCCGCCGCGGCCGAGCCCGGCCGAAGCGGGGGCCGGTCCGACGAGTCCGACGAGTCCAACGAGGAGGAGCAGCGGGGATGACGCAGGTCGTGAGCAAGGCGGTCGGGATCGATCTCGGGACCACCAACAGCGCGGTCGGGATCATGGACCCGACCGACACCGAGATCATCATCCATCGGGACGAGGTCTCCCGGGCCCGCACGACGCCGAGTTGCGTGTGGCGCGACCCGGCGACGGGCGAGCTGGTGGTGGGGCGCAAGGCGTTCAACCGGATCGGCAGCGAACCCGAGCCGATCCAGTCGATCAAGCGGCTGATGGGCAGCGCCACCACGGTGGACCTGGCCGGCCGGGAGATGACCCCGGAGGAGGTCTCGGCCGCGATCCTGGCCGAGCTGAAACGGCAGATCGAGCAGGACGTGGCGCGCCTCGCGACCGAGGACACCTCGTGGCTGGTGGACCGGGCGATCGTCACCGTCCCGGCCTACTTCGACCAGCCGATGATCGACGCCACCCGCAAGGCCGGGGAGATGGCCGGGCTCGAGGTGCTCGACCTGCTGCACGAGCCGACCGCCGCGGCCTGCCACCACTGCTGGCGGACCAAGACCCGCAACGGCACGTTCCTGGTGTACGACCTCGGCGGCGGCACCTTCGACGTCAGCGTGGTGCGCGCCACCGCCGGCGTGTACGAGGTGCTCGGCATCAGCGGGAACAACCGGCTCGGCGGGGACGACATCGACCGGGCGCTCGCCGGGCGGCTGCAGGAGATGCTGGTGCGGATGGGCTGGGCGCTGGAGCTGGACCCGGCGAACGACCCGGCGGACCGCCTGCGGCTCAACCAGCTCGCGCTCCTGGCCGAGGGCGTGAAGAAGGGGCTGAGCACCAGCACCGAGTACCCGCTGCGCGACCCCGGCCGCATCACCGACAAGCTGGGCAACCCGGTCAGCATCGACACCATGTTCGACCGGTCCGATCTGGAGGAGGTCGCCCGGCCGTTCATCGAGCGGACCATCCCCTACTGCCACGAGGCGCTGGCGCGGACCGAGCGGAAGGACAGGGCCAAGCTGGAGCTGGCGGACATCGACCAGGTGATCCTGGCCGGTGGCTCCACCCACATGCCGCTGGTGCGCGAGATCGTCGCGGCGGAACTGTGCGCCGGGACGCGCAGCAAGGAGCCCGTCTACGAGCAGGTCGACACGGTCGTGGCGCTGGGCGCGGCGGTCCGCGCGGCCGTCATCGGCGGCCAGGACGTCTACGACGCCGACCGCACCGTCCGGGTCTCCTTCCGGGGCGCGTCCGCCACCGGGGCGACGAGGACGCACATCGGCGGCACAGTCACGGCGCTCGCGCCCGGCCGGGACCTGACCGGCGGACGGGTGCGGCTCATCGGCCCCGACGACTACGAGGACGAGGCGGACATCGAGAAGTCGGGCACCTTCCGCTTCACCGGGGTGCAGCTGGAGCCCGGGATCGAGTCCCAGTTCGCCTTCGAGATCCTCGACGCCGACGACGACGTGATCGCCACCGTGGGCCGCTCCATCACCCAGGACGACATCTCCGAGGCGCGGCTGCCGCGGCCGAGCTCGCTCGCCATCACCACCAAGCCCCTCCTGCTGGAGGTGTCCAAGGCAGGCAAGGTGCACCGCAAGCAGCTGGTGCCCGCCATGGAGGAGCTGCCGACGAGCGCGGAGTACTCCTTCAGCCATCCCGGCGACACCGAGGCGGTGCTGTTCCCGCTCTACCAGCACAGCAAGAAGATCCAGGTGATCACGGTCCCGGTGCCGCTGACGACCCCGCGCGGCACGCCCATCCGGTTCGACCTGCACGTGGACCGGCACTCGTTCATCACCGTCCGCGGCAGCGTCGGCGAGCACGCGTTCGAGGCCGCGGTGGAGCTGCCGCCCGAGCGGGAGATGCCGACCCGGGAGGAGGTGGAGCGGCTCGACCGGCGGCTGGCGGAGGCCGCCGAGTTCCTGCCCGCGGGGGAGCGCCAGAACTTCCAGATCAAGCAGCGGATGGCGCGCGAGTCGCTGGAGAAGGCGATGCGGGACGGCGACCGCGCGCAGGCCGTCCACGAGTTCGAGCAGCTGGAGGGGCTGGAGGCGGACGCGGCCAAGTTCCGGACCGTGCTCGAACCCCCGAAGGCGGAGTTCGACCAGCTGGTCGCCGAGTGCTTCGAGCTCAACTCCTACCTCATGCGCGACGCCGCGGAACTCAGCCGTCCCTACGACGGGCAGGAGATGGCCAAGTCGATCGAGACGCAGCGCGACCAGGGCGAGAACGCCCACCGCAACGCCGACCAGCGGGCCTACGGGGAGGTCATCCGGCAGCTGCTGGGCTACCAGCAGCACATGGTCGCGATCTACCGGCAGGCGCACCCGCAGCCGCAGCAGTCCGACGCCGAGCGGGCCATGGGCGTGCTGAAGCGGTGCCGCCAGCAGGCGGAGAAGGTCCGGCAGCTGGCCGACGCGGCCGGCCGCGCCGACCTGCGCGCCCAGGTGGTCGAGATCATGGGCAAGCTCGACGAGCTGCAGGGGCGGCTCGACCGCGATCCGCGCGGTGTCCTGGACCGGCTCCCCGGGCTCCAGCAGCGCCTGTCCCAGCTGCACAACATCCTCATGAACGCCCCCGTCCGCGACACCGGCCCCGGCCCCGGCACCGGATCCGGCGCCGGCGGCGGCCAGGGCCAGTCGCCGGATGGCACATCTTCCGGTGGGAACCAGCCGCCCCACGGCGGGGACGAGTCCAGGGGGAAGATTGCAGACGAGTGGTGACGGCGGCGCGGGCGCCCTCGTGATCCGGTGCCCGCTGCCCCGCTGCGGCGCCGGCAACCCGTTCGACGCCGACGAGTGCGAGGGCTGCGGCGCACCGGTGCGCGGCCACGCCCGGCTGAGCGTCTATGCCGCGTACCTGTTCAACCGCGGGCTCGCGGAGGCGCGCGCGGGCCGGCTGGCGTCGGCGCGGGACCATTTCGCCGCGGTGGTGCACTGGTGCCCGGCCGACGCCGAGGCGCGCAACGCCCTGGCGCTGGCCGGGTACCGCCTCGGCGACGTCGCGGAGGCACGCCGGCAGTGGGGCCTGGTGTGCGAGCGGTACCCGGACGATCCGCTCGCCCGCCGGGGCCTCAGTCTGGTGGCCGAAGGTTCCGGCTGACCGCGTCCGGTTCGACGCCCAAGGCCTTGAGGAGGCTGCGGGCGGTCGAGTTGTGGTCGATGAGGGCCCGCAGCACGGCCGCCTCGCCGAGGGGCCGGTCCGGGTCGGCGGCGCCGGCGGTGCCGAGCGCGGCGAGCGTGCGCTTGGAGAAGCCGGTGCCGGGCGGGTCGGCCTCGGCGAACAGCAGGCCCAGCGCCCGCTGCCCGCGCTCGCCCTGCGTCGCCAGCGCCTCCCGGAGCACGGGGCTTCCGGCGAGCCCGAAGGCGAGCAGCAGCATGTAGGTGCCGATGACCTTGCCGCGGGGCGCGCTGAGCGAGTGGGCGATGCGGATCGCGCGCGCGACGACCGGGTCGAGCCGCTCGGTGCGGATCGGGCCGCCGCCGTCGGCCAGCCCGAGGATCTGCCGGGACGTCCCGAGGTCGGTGCCGGTCGTGGACGGCTCGGGCCGCAGCAGCCGCTCCACCGGCACCCCGCAGCGCTCCACCTCGCGGGCGGACGTTCCCGCGCCCACCTCCAGCAGCGCCGCCGCCAGGTCGTGGACGGAGACGTTCGAGTGGCCCTCGGCGGAGGCCAGCTGATCGGCCAGGAAGAACACCTGGGTCACGGTGTCGGACGGGATCGGGTCGGCGTACTCCGGTTCGTCCTCCGGGTCCCCGTCGCTCCCGGTCCCGGTGTCCTCCTTCGGCCCCGCCGGCCGGCCGACCGCCGCGGCGGCCGTCAGCCGCTCGGTGATCTGCGCGAGCCGCTCGGCGCCGATCGAGGCGGTGATCTGCGGCCGCAGGTCGACGCTGCCGATCAGGCCGAGCAGCAGGTGCACGGAGGTGATCAGCCGCCGCCCCTGCGCGGCCTCGACGGCCCGCGCCAGGACGCCCGTGGCCTCGTCGTCGAACTCGAGCTGCTCGTCGTGCCCCTGGGACGGCGACGGCGGCTCGCCGTGGGGTTCGCTGTCGCCGCTGATCCGCACGGTCGGATCGCCGTACAGCATGAAGGACGCCCAGGTGAGGTCGTCATCGTCCGCGGACAGCTTCAGCTGCGCCGCGCGCATCGCGGCCCCGGTCGTCATGGTGGTGAGGCCCCGGTAGAACTCCTCGGCGAAATGCCGGGCCTTCTCCTCGCCGACCCCGGTCCTGGTGCCCACCACGGCCTGGGCTCCCATGACCATGAAGGACGCGCAGATGTTCGCCGCGCGCCCGGCCGACTTGCACCCGTTGACGAAGATGACCGGGGGCACCTCGAACCGGAGGGCGCGCTCGTCCAGCAGTTGCCGGTCGTGCAGCACCAGGCCGGTGCTGGTTCCGGAGGCCGCGGAGGCGACGTGCCCGCAGAAATGGAACAGGTCGTAGCGCTGCTCCGACAGTTCCATGACCACGTTGATGAGGTTCGCCTCTTCGCGCAGGAGCACCTTGCACTCGGTGCCCTTCTCCCGCATCCACTCGGCGACCTTCTCCGCCTCGCGGGCGGCGTCGGGCAGGTCGCCCAGCGGGTCCCCGACGATGAGGGCGCGGCGGATGCCGTTGATCCTGCGCCCGCCGGCCACCCGCCGCTGCACGACCCAGCGGCGGCCGATCTCGCGGGTCAGCCCGAGGAACTCGTTCTCGACGAAGAGCAGCTCCCAGGGGACGGTCATCTCGTTGGTGCGCACCAGCAGCGGCCCCGACGACTCGTGCAGCTTGGTGACGAGGTCGGGCACGTTGCCGGTCATCTGCGGGAACAGCGCCTGGTAGAGGGTCCGGCATACCGTGGCCAGCTCGCTGCGGTGCGACGAGCCGGTGTCCTGCTTCTTCCGCAGCACCTCTTCCATCCGGCTGCTGAGCATCCGGACGAGTTCCTGGTGGACCTCGACCGAATGCTCCTGCTCGAGCGGGGCCCTCGCGGTCCCTTCGGCCGAGCGGAGCAGATAGAGGTAGAGCGCGTTGCCGTCGGCCTTGTCGGTGACGCGCACGTCCAGGGTCGTCAGCGCGCTGGAGTCCATCCCGTCCAACGCCGTCATGAGCGCTCCGTCCCGCCCGCGTGGCCGCCGTGCTTGCGTACGAACAGCTCCACCAGCCGCTCCTCGTGTTCGAGGAGGGGGTTGGTGATCTCGATGAAGTCGTCGCCGATCTGCATGCGGATCCGGGTGTCCGTCCGGTCGGCCGCGCCCTGGTCACCGCCCGTCCGGGATCGGCGTCGCATCCCCAGCCAGCCCTGGAGCACCTCGATCGCCTGCATGAGATCGCCGGCGAAGCTCACCATGAACCCCGCGAGCTCGACCAGCTCGGCGGGCCGCTCGGCCTCGGCGGGCCGCCCGCTCGCCGGCGTGTGCCGGACGCGGATCGGCTCCACCTTCGCGGCGCCGGAACCGAGCAGATGGACGCGCAACTCGTCCGCCACCTGGACGTCGAAGTCAGGAGGGAGCGCCACTTCGAATCTCACAACGGCATGATCCATGAATTCGGCTCCGGGGATGGGGGAAACGATGGCTTCACTGTAGGCGCGGCCGCGTAGATGTGGCCGCCTTTCCCCGCCCCGCTCAGGATGGATGATCTGCGACGAGCGGGGTGTCGACGCCCGTCGCGCCGTACGCCTGGGCGCCGCCCGGATTTCCGATTGGCTCCGATCGCCCCGGTAGCGTCTCCTGGAAGAAGGCGCGCGAGTCGTCGAGGTGCGCTTTCCGTTCCGGGTCCTTGCGCGCTTTCCGGTCGACGAAGATGGCGCCGATGGGACATTCGACCTCGCAGGCTCCGCAGTCGATGCATTCGCCGGGATTGATGTAGCTCTTGCGGTCGCCCTCGTAGATGCAGTCGACGGGGCACACGTCGACGCAGGAACGGTCCAGGACGTCGATGCAGTCCGGGCCGATGACGTAACTCATGTGATGGTCCTCTTCTGCGGGTCGGTCGGTGCGGGTGGCCCAGCCGGTCGGTCTGGGGCGGCTCAGGCGCCGTCGGTCGAATGGCCGGGGAACAGCGTGAGGTCCGGATCGAGATCGACGGCGACGTGGTTCATCGCGGTCGCCACCTCGCCGAAGCCGACCGACATGAGCCTGACCTTGCCGTCGTAGTCGGTGAGGTCGCCGGCCGCGTACACGCGGGGGAGGTTGGTGCGCATGCTCCGGTCGACCGCGACGGACCGGCCCCTGAGGTCCAGGCCCCAGCCGCGGAGCGGCCCGAGGTCGCTGACGAATCCGAGCGCCGCGATCACGTGGTCGGCGGCGACGACGGTCTCGTCCCCGCTCCGGCCGCGAAGGGTGACCTTGGTGAGCGTGCCGGATTCCAGGTCGCCGTCGAGCCGCACGACCTCGGTGTCGACGTGGACGGCGGCCGATCCGGCGCGGACCCGGGCGAGGGTGGCGGCGTGCCCCCGGAACGCCGCCCGCCGGTGCACGAGGGTGACGCTGCGGGCGATCGGGACGAGGGCGTCCGCCCAGTCCAGCGCGGAGTCGCCGCCCCCGACGACGACCACGTCGCGGCCGGTGTGGACGGCGGGGTCGGGCACGAAATACGACAGGGCGGTGCCGGCCCATTCCGCGCCGCAGGGCAGCGGGCGGGGCGTGGGCGTGCCGATGCCCGCCGTGAGCACGACCGCCCGCGCCCGGACGACGGTGCCGTCGTCCAGCGTGACGACGGGCTCACCACCGGAGTGCGCGAGCCGGACCGCCTGCCGCCCGAGCAGGTACACCGGGTCGAACGCCGCCGCCTGGGCCGCCAGCGCGCTCACGAAGTCGCGGCCGCGGATCGCGGGGATCGCGGCGACGTCGCGGATCTCCTTCTCCGGGTACAGCGCCGTGACCTGGCCGCCGAGCGCGGGAAGCGCGTCGGCCACGACCGCCGACAGGCCCCGGAATCCCGCGTAGTACGCGCCGTACAGCCCCGTCGGGCCCGCCCCGACGATCAGGACGTCGGTGCTGATGGACTGCGGTGCGGCCATGGCCTGCCTCCAGCCGGGGGACTCGGTTCCTTCGGCGGAGAACGTAGAAAAACCGTTGGTCGCTTGGCGCGCCGCGCGGACCGCTGAACGAACCCGCGCCGATTTTCCGGTCGCGGTCCGCCAGGCGAACCGCGCGCGTTGTCGGCGGCTCTCGTCCGGTGGTGTTCTCCGGACCATGACCGAGACAGCGAACGCCACCTCCCCCGGCGCGCCGAAGAGGGCCGCCCGCCGTCGCCAGGGCATGCTGCCCGGACGCCAGGACTGGTCGACCTGGCCGCACTACCAGGCGGCCGCGTCCGGGTTCCGCGGCTACTGGTACCCGGTCTGCTTCGCCGACCAGGTCGGCGACAAGCCCCGCAAGGTGCGCCTGCTCGGCGAGGACCTCTTCGTGATCCGCGACGGCGGCCGGATCTTCGGGATGAAGGACCGGTGCCCGCATCGCGGCGTCCCGCTGAGCTACGGCAACAAGCAGTTCCCCGGCACGGTCTCCTGCGTCTACCACGGGTGGACGTTCCAGCTGGAGACCGGCGATCTCGTCGCCGCGATCACCGACGGCCCGCGGTCGCCGATCTGCGGGAAGGTCAGGCAGCCCACCTACGACGTCGAGGAGCGGCTCGGCATGGTGTGGGTGTACGTCGGGGACGGCGAGCGGCCGCACCCGATCGACGAGCAGCTCCCCGAGGAGCTCGTGGACAACGCCGCCGTTCTCGGCCAGCGCATCCAGCCCCGCGCGGGCAACTGGCGGTTCGCCTGCGAGAACGGCTACGACGAGGGCCACGCCAAGTACCTGCACCGGGCCGCGCTGTGGCGGCTGTTCAAGCCCATGCCGGTGTGGAACACGACGAAGATCGTCAAGCGGGGCCGGTGGATCTACCGCGTCCAGGAGAAGCAGTACTGGGAGGCGGAGTTCCCGGGGCTCGGCCGCTGGTCCGGCCAGGCCTGGTACAAGGCAAGGCCGCCGAAGGAGACCAGGAACATCGGGAACACGTCGTCGCACCGCGAGGTCAACCCGGTGATCGCCGCCCAGGAGTTCCCGGGCTTCGCGTCCGTCGCCATGCCCGGCGTGCTGCGCATCGCCTACCCGACCTTCATCCACTACGAGTTCTACGTGCCGGTGGACGCCGACAACCACCTCTACGTCGGCGTCATGGCCGACTTCCAGAAGGGCGTCAGAACCCTGCCCTTCTACGTCAAGTACCTCGGTGCCGTCCGCTGGCTGTTCCACGGCCAGTTCTCCGGCCAGGACAGGTGGATGGTCGAGGTGACCGACGCGCCGCCGGAGAGGCTCTACCGTCCCGACGAGTCGCTCCTGCAGTGGCGCAGGCTCGCCGAGGACACGGCAGAGGCCCGGCTGGACCGCCTCCGGGAGCAGGGACTCACCCCCGCCGACCCCACCGCCTGAGGGGGACCGATGGCCTCCATCGTGCTCGGCGTCGGCGCGTCGCACTCGACGCTGATGAACACCCATTGGGACAGGGTCGTCCACACCGATCGCGCGGAGGCGTTCCGCGACGGCCTCGCCGCCGCGCGCGCCCGCATCGCCGAGGCCCGGCCGGACGTCGTCGTCGTGGTCGGTTCCAACCACTTCCGCGGCTTCTGGCTCGACCTCATCCCGTCGTTCACGCTCGGGGTCGGCGAGGTCATCGCGGCGGGCGACGGCGGCACGCCGGAGGGCCCGCAGCGCACCGACCCCGGGTTCGCGCGGACGCTGGCCGCCGGGCTCGTCGAGGCGGGCACGGAGGTCGCGATCTCCGCCAGGCTCACGATCGACCACGGCCAGTCGCACGCCGTCCAATGGCTGCTCGACGGCCTCGACGTGCCGATCGTGCCGCTGGTGGTGAACGTGTTCGCCGCCCCGCTGCCCACGATGCGCCGCTGCGTCCAGCTCGGCGCGAACCTGGCGGCCGCGATCGCCCGGATGCCGGGGGAGGGACGCGTCGCCGTCGTCGCCTCGGGCGGCCTGTCGCACCGGCTGCCGTGGCCGTCGGACTGGACGGACCCCGAGGGCGAGGACGAGGAGTTCCTGGTCGAGGCATGGCTCAACGGCCGCGGCCAATGGACCCGCTACGACCGGCGCCGCCGCGAGATCATCGTCGCCGCCCAACCGACGATCTTCACCGGCTTCGACAAGAGCTTCCTCGGCGACCTGGAACGCGGCGAACTACACAGATACGCGGATCTCCGCTCCGACGAGATCGAGGCCCGGGCAGGCAACGGCGGGCAGGAGCTGCGCACCTGGATGGTGATGGCGTCCGCGCTCGGCTTCGTCCCCGGCCGGGCGCTGGTCTACGCGCCGATGCCCGAGTGGCTCACCGGCATGGCCGCCGCCGTCGTCGAACCCGCCGCGCCCCCTGGCACCGAGAAGGGACGACCATGACCGTGACGCCCCACCGGCTCACCTCACCCGCCGCCGGCCCGATGCCCGCGGGCCGGTACGCCGACGCCGGCGGCGTGCGCTACCACTACCTCGACCTCGGGCACGGCCCGGACACGATCTTCCTGCACGGCGGCGGCCCCGGCTGCACCGGCTGGAGCGACTTCGGGCCGGTGGCCCCGCTGTTCGCGCGCGACCGCCGCTGCCTGATCGTCGACATCCTCCAGTACGGCAAGTCCGAGAAGTGCCGGATCAGCGGGCCGATGTGGGACTTCCACGCCGCGAAGACGAACGCCCTCATGGACGCGCTCGGCGTGCAGAAAGCCGACTTCATCTGCAACTCCTGGGGCGGGACGATCGCGCTCTGCCTCGCCGCGACCTATCCGGACCGGGTGCGCTCACTCGTGATCACCGGGAGCATGCCGGTCTTCTACGGCCCGCTCGCCCCGCTGCCCGAGAACGGGCACCGCGGCCGCAACGCCCGCGACGTCTACTACGGCGGCGAGGGCCCGACCAGGGAGAAGATGCGGTCCCTGATCACCCGCCTGGAGTGGTACGACGCGGACAGGCTCCCCGACGAGACGCTGGAGATGCGGTGGCGGCAGAGCCTCGACCCCGGGGAGCGCGAGCTCGCCGCGATGTCCGACTCGCCGCGCGGGGACTGGCAGGACCTGACCGCCGAGCTCGGCCGCGTCGAGGCGCCCGCGCTGTTCATGTGGGGCCGTGAGGACGCCTTCCTGACGCCCGACTACCCGATGATGCTCGCCCGCATGGTGAAGAACGGAAACCTGCACGTCATGGACCACGTCTCCCACCATCTGCAGGAGGAGCGTCCCGCCGCCTACCACGCGATCGTGGACGGCTTCCTGCGCTCCGTCGACCACCCGTGACACCCGAAGGAGAGGGGCACATGAACAAGATTCACGCCGCCGGATCCATCGTCCTCATCCTCACCGCCCTGGCGCTCGCAAGCCGCCGCCTGGCGGCCTACCGGGCCCTGCTCCCCAGGCTCACCGACCGGATCAACACCCGGGTGACCCGCATCAACCAGCACACCGCTACCTCTGGGGAAGAACGCACATGAGCAACGACCTGGCCCGCACCATCTGGACCGAGCTGGCCGACCTCGACTTCAGCCTGTCGACCGTCGACGCGGCCGGTATCCCGACCCGCTCCCTGCGCACCGGCGACGGCGAGGCCGTGATCTTCCTGCACGGGACGTCGGGCCATCTGGAGGCGTTCGCCCGGAACCTCCGCTCCCACGCCGAACGGCACGCATGCCACGCGATCGACATGCTGGGCCACGGGTACACGGGCAAGCCCGACCACCCCTACGAGATCCCGCGCTACCGCGACCACCTGCTCGCCTACATGGACGCCGTCGGCATCGACAAGGCGCACATCGTCGGAGAGTCCCTCGGGGGCTGGGTCGGCGGGCGGACCGCCATCGACGCCCCCGACCGGATCGCGTCGCTCCAGCTGCTGTGCGCCGGGGGCACCGTCGCCAACCCGGAGGTGATGGAGCGGATCCGGACGAGCACCCGGCGCGCGGTCCAGGCCGATGACGTCCTGCTGACCCGCCGCCGGATGCGGCTGCTGATGGCGGACCCCGCCAACGCGACCGAGGAACTCGTCGCCGTCCGGCACGGGATCTACCACCGTCCCGACTTCATCGCGAACATCGACAACCTCCTGTGCCTGCAACATCTCGAAACGCGCCTGCGGAACATCCTGAAGCCCTCCGACCTGGCGCGGATCACCGCCCCGACCCTGATCGTCTGGGGACGCGACAACCCGTTCGGCGACGTCCCCGAGGCCACCGCCATGCACAACGCGATCCCGGGCTCAGAACTCGTCCTCTTCGACGACTGCGGCCACTGGCCGCAGCACGAGCAGCCCGACAAGTACAACGACCTGAGCCTGCGCTTCCTCGCCAAGCACCCGCTGAAATGAACGCCGACGAGGCCGTCGCACACGTGATGCGCCAGGTCACCACCAAGGACCTCCTCGCCGCCATCACCAACGTCGTGGACATCGCGAGCCCCACCGGGGCGGAGGGCGAGCTGGCGTCCTGGATCGCCGCCCGCCTCGCCCACACCGAGTCGCACGTCCAGTGGATCGACGGGCTCCAGGCGAACGCCGTCGCCGTCCTCCGCGGCTCCGGCAACGGCCCATCGACACTGCTCTACGCGCCGCTGGACACGTTCACGACAGGCGACCCTCGCTGGGACGTCGCCGGGGCCGCACGCCAAATGCGCCCCGACATGCTGCCGCGGGCACAGGTCCACGGCGACCTCGTCCAGGGGCTGGGCGCGGGCAACCCGAAGGGGCACGCCGCCTGCGTCCTGATCGCCTTCGAGGCCCTGGCGGCCTCGGGCATCGACCTGGCCGGGGACGTGGTCGCCGGGTTCGGGGGGGGCGGCATGCCCGCGTTCGCGATCGACGGCATCGGAACCCCCGGCCGGGCCAACACCGGGCACGGCGTGGGCGCCGCCTTCCTGGCCGAGCGCGGCTTCACGACCGACCACGCGGTGATCGCGAAGCCCGGCTGGAACGTCTCCCACGAAGAAGTCGGCCTGGTCTGGCTCGACGTCCTCGTGCCCGGCGAGCACACCTACGTCGGGAGCCGCCACCGGATGCCGTACCGCAACGCCGTCGCGCTGAGCGGGATCGTCGCGAACCGGCTGGAGGACTGGTTCGAGGAGTACGCCGTCCGGCATGAGCACGGCACCATGCGTCCGCAGGGCGCGGTGTCGTCCATCGACGGCGGCCTCGCCCACCTGGCCGCCTCGACGCCCGCGACCGTGCGGCTGCGGGCCGACGTCCGGTTGACGACCCGGCAGACACCCGCGGCCGTGACCCGGGAGGTCCGCGCGTTCGTGACCGCGCTGGGCCGGGAACTCGGCACCGACCTGCGGGTCGAGCAGATCGCGGCCGTCCCCGCCTCCCGCACCGCCCCGGACGCACCGGTCGTCCGCGCCGCGATCGCGGCCTGGGAGGCGGTCGCCGGCGTCCCGCACCGGCCGATCAGGGAGAACAGCGGAGCCACCGACGCCAACATCCTCCGCATGCGCGGCATCCCCACCGCCCGCGTCGGCATGCAGAAGGTCCCCGAGGGCCCGTCCGGCGAGAGCGTCGACTTCACCCTCGGGATGAACCTGGTGGACGTCCGCGAGGCACACCGCCTGGTAGAAACCCTGATCCGAACCGTCCTCCTGCTCAACGCCGGCTAGCCCCAAGTAGCGCCCTTGTTCCCCCGTCACCGGCTGAGGTAGCCGCGTAGTGCGGCGATGCACGCGGCTCGGCGGGTGGCGTCGCGGGGGTACCGGCGGTGGCATTCGTCGCGGACCCACGCCGGTACCCGGCGCGTCCTCTGCGGCCGCTGAGGCGGTGACAGGGAGCGACGCGGGGCCGAGCGGTCCAGTTTCCACCTCTTCGGGGTGTGCGGCGCCTCCCCCTTCTTCGGGGTGTGCGGCGCAGGAGACTGCCGCTGCAGGCCACTGCTCGTCCCGACACTCGCCTTCTGAGGCCGCGGTGGCGCCGGGTGCGAGGCGTCCCCGACATGGAGCACGGCGGCGGTGCCGAGCGAAGCCACGATGGCGCTGATCAGAGGCGCCACCACCGGCAGCCCGCGGCGCCACCGCGGCCGCCTGCGCCGCGAACGGACACGCCACGGCTCATCGGGCTCAGGCGGCACACGCGCCCCCGACTCTGAACGCGGGTCATTGAGCACCACAAGTGGCTACCAAGAGCAACCTCCCAACTACAAGCACCCGCGCCGACCTGGGTGGCCTGTGGCGTAGGCGGCGACTACGGTCGCCCGAGGCGGATCCCGGGGTCGCGATGCATTCCGACCATTTCGATCACGGACAGAATCTGGGGGGAGACCTCATCGAGTATCAGCGGACTATGACCGGGCAGCCGGCTCGCATGGCGCGCGATCGTGTGAACCCCTCCCAGCAGAGAACGGCTCTTAATGGTAAATGTTTCACAAAACTCCTCTGTGCTGAGGTGTCTCCCGGGTGCGCCTCTACGGGAGTCGTTCAAGTGTGGCCGGAAGTGGCGGTCTGGTCGCTCGAAAATTCGTTGTGGTATTGCTTGCGGCGGTGTCAGGATTGTGTCGTGGTGACAGTCAATGATCGATTGTTAGGTGAGTTGAAAGAGGCGGCCGCGCTCTGCACGAGTGCGGGGCAACTGGCGGAGGCGCTGTCGAGCGCGATCAGGCCCGTGATCGCCCACGACGCGCTGCGGCTGGTGGCCACCAGCCCGAACGCGGGATCCGTGTTGTGGTCCTTCGGCTTCTGGCACGCCTACGAACCCGACTTCTGCCGGGCCCTGCTGCGCACCGACTACGCCGGTGGCGACACGTACCTGCCGGATGATCCCGCGCGACGGCCGATGGTCACCGTCCTGCCGGGAAACGGGGACGCGCCGCACGACCGTGCCGCGCGGCGCCTTGCGGCGGAGCACGGGATCGCGGCCGAGATGCGGCTGATGCTGCGGGACGTCCACGGCCTCTGGGGGCAGGTCGGCCTGGTGCGGGCCGAAGGCGGCAGGTCGTTCGACGAGGCCGATGTGGGGTGGGCGACGCGGCTCGTGCCGAGGCTGATCGGCTTCCTGCGCTCCTACGTCACCGCGGGTCCGCTGGCTCCGCCCGTCCCCTCGCCGCCGCCGGGCGTGATCATCGTTGGTCCCGACCAGGCGATCCGGACGGCCACTCCGGAGGCGTTCCGGTGGCGGGAGCAGCTGGAGAAGCACGCCCGCGCCCCGCGCTGGACCCGCGAGTCGTTCACCGCCGGGCTGGCGGAGCAGACTCGGCGGCACGCCCGCGACCCGCGCGCCGTCCCCCCGCTGATCGTGGGCCCGTCCGCGACCTACGGCCGCTGGGTCGCCGCGCACGGGCAGATCCTGAAGGGCACCGACGACGTGGCGCTCATCATCCAGGCGGCGAGCGCCGAGCAGCTACTGCCGGCCTTCTGTGACTGGTACGGCATTTCCGCGCGCGAGCGCCAGATCATCACCCATTTGCGCGAGGCGAGGGCTCCCAAGCAGATAGCGCGCTATCTCGATCTGTCCGTGCACACGGTCAACGACCACCTCAAAGCGGTCTTCCGCAAGACCGGCGCGAGCGGCCGAGACGAACTCCTGGCCGCCTTCTCCTAACCGATTGGTATCCGGCTGATGTGCGCTACCCGTTGCGACCCCACTGGTGGCATGGTGGCGGTCAGTGATCGGGTGGCTTGGGACCTGTGTGCGGCGCTCCAGCCCGGCGCCGGGCTGGAGGAGGTCGGGGCCGAGCTTTCGCGGGTGGTCGCGCGGGTGGTGGCGCACGACGCGCTGCGGTGCGGGGCGCTGAACCCGGCGACGGGCTGGGGCGCCACCTCGCTGGCGTTCTGGCACGGGTACCCGCCCGACCTCGGCCGCGCGCTACTGAGCGTGGACGGCGTCAAAGCGGACGTGCGGGAGCTGGTCCGGCAGGCGGCCCCGACGGTCGTGGCCGCTCTCCGTGCTCGCGCGCACGACCCGCTGCTCGCCAGGCATCGGGTCGGTGAAGAGCTGCGCCTCGCACTGCGGGACGCGCGGGGAGTGTGGGGAGTGCTCTGCCTGCTGCGCGCGGCGGGCGGGCGCCCGTTCGACGACGCCGACGCGTGGCGGGTCGCCGAGCTCGGGCCTTCGCTGATCGCCGCGCTGCGCGGGTACGTGACGGCGAAGCCCGGCGCGCCCGCGGAGCGGGAACCGCCGCCGGGCATGCTCGTCATCGGCGCCGACGACCGGATCCGCGCCATGACGCCGCAGGCGCGGCGGTGGCTGGACGCGATGAAGGCGCATCTGGCGGTCCCGGACTGGCTGGCCGAGTCCTCGTACGCCTCGCTCGCGGCCGCGGCGCGCGAGCACCCGGAACCCCCGCGGTTGTGCGTCCCCTCGGTGGGGGCCGGCTGGTGGACCGCGATCGAGGCGCAGCCGCTCGGCGACGACGGCGACGTCGCGGTCGTGATCCAGCGTGCGACCGGGACGCTCCTGCTTCCCTCGTTCTGCGACTGGTACGGGATCACGGCCCGCGAACGCCAGGTCGTGCGGCACCTCCATCGCGGTTCGGCGCCGAAGCAGATCGCGCGCGCGTTCGGGCTGTCCGTCCACACGGTCAACGACCACCTCAAGGCGATCTTCCGCAAGACCGGCACCGGCGGGCGCGACGAGCTCATGGCGGTCATCAACGCCTGACGGCCGCAACGCGGAAGAAGCCGAACGCCGCGCGCAGCTTCGGTGCGTGCTTCACGATGAACAGGCGGATGAAGAGCACCTGAAGCGTTCCCTCGATGGCGAAGACCGTGATCCCGTCGGCGATCTTCGCGACGTTGCCCGACATGGTCCCGTCGATGGCGTGCTCGCCCGCCCTGGCGAACAGATGGACCAGGATCGGCCCTTCGTAATAGAGGAACAGGGCGACCGACAAGAAGGAACCGACCAGCATGAGCCACGAGTACACCTTGACCGGCCGCCGCTCATGGGGCGGCACGTCGTGCAGAGGATTCGCGGGCGCCTGCCGGCCGCGCAGCGCCGCCGCCGTCCGCCGCGTGACGTACCGGACATAGCGCCAGCCGTCGGCGTACAGGTTCTTGCACCGCAGCCATTCCTGCAGCACGAAGTACATGTCGGTCCGCATGTACAGGGCGAACTGCTGGGCGATCGACAGCAGCAGGCTGAGGGTCAGCGCCTGGAGCGATCGCAGCGCGAATCCCGAAGGGGCGAAGACCTCGATGGCCAGCGAGCAGCCCGCCATGATCACCAGGTCGGACGTGACGCCGGCGAGGTAGACC
This sequence comes from Actinomadura sp. KC216, assembly GCF_004348535.1. Classification (GTDB taxonomy): domain Bacteria; phylum Actinomycetota; class Actinomycetes; order Streptosporangiales; family Streptosporangiaceae; genus Spirillospora. The sequence goes on along the minus strand of NZ_SMJX01000006.1, from coordinate 15,008 downwards.
CGGAACCGGGCCCGGCGGGGCGCGCCCCACAGCCCCGCCACCGTCGTCTGGGCGACGAGGACCTGCAGGCGCGTCCCCAGCCCGAACCGCGCGTGGACGCCGTCGACCCGCGCGGCGGCCAGGTGCCAGAACTCGTGGATCGCGATCGCCGTCAGCATCATCGCGGTGTTCCAGGCCAGGTTCACGCTCTGCGAGCCGGTGATGAAGTACACGTGGAAGCTCGGGATCAGGTCGCCGCGCCTGGCGGAGGCCGCGAGCCCGGCGAGGATGAAGGCGTAGACCGCCACCAGCACCGGCCACCGGAACGCCCAGCGGACGTGCTCCGGACGCAGCCGGCGCAGGCTGGGCGGGCGCGGCGGCTCGCCGATCGCGACACCGTCGAGGCGGGCGACGAACCCCAGGTCGACCAGGTCGTCGACGAAGGACACGGCGTCGATGTCCTCGCCGTGCGCGCCGCGGACGCGGTCGCACGCGGCGTGGAGGTCCGAACCGTCGCCGAGGGCGCGCAGGAAGGTGGCCGCCTCGGCTGGCACCTCGACGAACTCGCCGATGTCCGCACGGCCGACGATCCACTGCCCGCCGCCCTCGTCCCTGTACTGGAGCGGGTGCAGCTCGACCCGGCTCTCCGAAGTGACGGGCACGTTTCAGCCCTCGCGGCGGGCGGCGTCCCCGCAGTCCGGGCAGTCCGGCCGCTTCTTCGCCTCGATGTAGTACTGGTGGTCGTAGTCCAGGAAGTTGCGGTGCAGCTTCCTGCCGGCCGTCTGCACGGGCATCCCGAGCAGCAGGAAGATGGCCTCCAGGGCGGCGAAGTGCCCGGCCATCTGGGCGGTCGGCGCCATCACCGGGTTGAATCCGGGGATCCGCGGGTTGGACAGGTCGCCGCGGCCCACCGACTCCAGCCGTTCCCGCTCGCCGTCCCGCATGCAGCGGTAGCAGCCGGTCTCGCCCGGGATGAACGTGCCCGCGCACAGCATCGGCCCCGCGTAGGCGCCGTTCAGCCACGGCGTGCCGAGGCGCAGCGCGGCCTGGCTGGCGAAGTGCTCGATCCCCTCGGGGCTGTCGGCGCACAGCAGGAAGACGTCCGCGCCGCGCACCGCGCCGGCGACATCGTCGGCGCTGTCCAGCCGCAGGTCGGCCCCGGTGATCTCGACGTCGGAGTTCAGCGCGCGGAGCCGCTGGACGGCGACCTCGACCTTGCGCCGCCCGAGGTCGGCCTCGGTGTACAGCAGCTGCCGGTTGAGGTTGGTCAGCTCGACCTCGTCGAAGTCGACGCAGTGGATCCGCCCGACCCCGGACGCGGCGAGGCTCGACGCGACCGCGCAGCCGATCCCGCCCATGCCCAGCACCGCCACCGCGGCGGCCTTCAGCCGGGCCTGCAGCTCGTACGGGTGCGACCGGGGCGCGATGTCGATCCAGGACTGGAACTGGACGCCGCGCTCGTACCGCCTGAGCTCGCGCTCCGACAGCGACGGCGGCGGCTCCGAGCCCGCGTCCTCCGCCCAGCCGGACGCGATCAGGAAGTCCGCGACCTCGGCGACGTCGGCGGGGTCGGCGGCCTGCTCGGCGGCCACGACGGCGATCAGCTCGTCCTTGCGGAGCGTCCCGTCCATGCGCTCGCAGAGCGGCCACACCAGGCCCGACTCGTCGTCGAGTTCGCTGCCCAGCCCGTAGTGGCGGCTGCCGATCCAGATCATCCCGTCCGGACGGCGGACGGGCAGATGCGCGGTCTTGATGCGTGGTTTCAACATGAGATCGTCCCCCGAGAAAGAAATGACGGATTCCGAGAAGGGCCGGGGGCCGGGTCCCGCAGGACGCGCGACCCCCGGCACCCGTACTCAGGTGTTGTTCTTCCGGTCGCCCGTGGTCTCGAGCTTGTCCAGCTTCCGGATCTTGATCTTCGTCATCTTTCTCACCACCTTTCCCCCGTTGATGAACGGGAGCGGGCGGACCTGACGAATGCTCATTCCGAGCCCGCCGTTTCCCATGAGCGTCACGCTAGGCGGCGCCGGGGACGGGCCGATATCCCTAAACCTGGGGGTGGGGGGCGATGGACCATTGTGGTAACCGTGGAAGGTCGTCCACTCAGGCCGCGCTCAACTTTCGGGAATGATCATCCGGGCTGGGCGGGGACCTCTGCCGCCGGAGCGGGGACGGTGAAGCGGGTGGTTCTGCGGGACGCGATCCAGGCGCCGCCGTAGCCGGCGGCCAGCAGGGCCGCCGCGTACAGCAGCCAGCCGGTGACGCCCAGAGCCACGACGGCGGCCATGGCGGGCGGGCCGGCGATGGACATGCCGGCGCGGTTGAGGTCGAACGTCGACATGTACTCGCTCCGGTGGTCCGCAGGCGCGAGCTCGTAGGAGAGAGTCCAGAACGCCGGCGACTCCAGGAGCTCGCCGAGGGTCAGCGCCAGAGCCGCGCCGACCAGCAGCGCCACCGTCAACCAGAGGGGGCGGGACGCGGTCAGCGCGATCAGCACCGCGGTCGCCACGAACATCCAGCCGCTCAGCCTGACGCCGGTGATGGAGCTCCGGACGGTCTTGAGCCTCTCGGAGAAGCGGTACTGCAGGATGATGACCAGGGCGGTGTTCAGCGTCACGACGAGCGACACCGTCCAGTTGGGCACCTGGTCTTCGTGCAGCGCCCACAGCGGCAGGCCGACGCTGAGCACCATCAGGCTGCTGCTGAAAACGGAGGCGCTGCAGATGAGCCCGAAATACTGGTAGTCGCGCAGCACCGACCAATTTCTTCCGGTCGTGGGCCGGGCCTCGGCGGGGTCGGTGGCGGGAAGCCGGATCGTCCAGTACGCGGACAGGAAGAAGGACGCCGTGTTCAGCAGGAGCCCGACTCGCATTCCCATCTCGCTATCGATGGTGAGGATCAGGCTGGTCGTCCCGCCCGCCAGCAGATAGCCGATATTGCGCAGCGCCCGGATCGAGCCGAGGGCGCCGGATCTCTGGTCCTCCCCGAGCACGTTCGCCGTGAGCACCTGGCTCAACCCGCCCGATCCCGCGCGTGACAGACCGGCCAGCATGGTCCCCGCCAGTATGAGCGGCAGGCCGCTGGCCAATGCGACCACGACGTACGACGCGCCCTGGACGAGGTGGGCCAGCACGATGAATTTCCGCACACCGATGCGTCCCGCGATCACTCCGTTGGGGACGGCGGCGGCGAACTCGCATATCCCGCCGGCGGAAAGGACGAGCGCGATCTCGCCGGCGGAGAGCCCCGCCGCCCTGGAGGCGAAGAACGGCAGGACGACGAGCGCGATTCCGGTGCCGAGCGCGTCGATCAGGGATTGCACGGCCAGCAGCCGAATGGTTCCCTTGCTGGTCAGCGCGTCCCACCAGCCGAGACCGGCGAGTAATGATCTCATGGCTCCCAAGATAGGCGGCCGCCTGGGAATGCGGTCCCGCCGTCCGGCGTAGCCGATCGGCTACTGGTGATGTCCTTGTGCACGTTGTGGAATGATCGTCATGGCGAGCCGGCTCACCAAGGACGAGGCATTTCGGCGCGCTGCGCTGCTCCGGGTTCGCGAATACGAGATCGAGCTCGATCTCACCGGTGCCGAGACGTTCCGTTCGACCACGACCGTGCGGTTCGAATGCGCGGATCCTTCCGCCGACACCTTCGCCGATCTGCACGGTGCCGCGGTGTCGGCGGCCCGGTTGAACGGCCGCCTTCTCGACGGCGGCGACTACGATTCCCGGACGGGCCGTCTCAGCCTTTCCGGCCTTCGCGCGGCGAACGAACTGACGGTCGTCGCGGAGCTGCCGTACTCGCGCACCGGCGAGGGCCTGCACCGGTTCGTCGACCCCCCGGACGGCCGCGTCTACCTGCACAGCCAGTTCGAGTGCGCGGAGGCCAGCCGCGTATACGCCTGCTTCGACCAGCCCGACCTGAAGGCGAGGTTCACTTTCACGGTCACCGCCCCGCCCGACTGGACGGTGGTCTCGTGCACCCAGCCCGTCCGAGAGACGGGCGGGATCTGGCGGTTCCCCGCCACCGAGCCGCTGCCGACCTACCTCACCGCGATCGTCGCCGGGCATTACGAATCGGTCACCGCGGATTACGGTGACGGCCGGGTCCCGATGGCGCTCTACTATCGCGCGTCACGCGCCGCGGACGTGGAGCCCGAGGAGATTTTCGACGTCACCCGGCAGGGGTTGCGCTTCTACGAAGAGGTGTTCGGCCGCCCCTACCCGTTCGGCAAATACGACCAGTTGTTCGTACCCGAGGCCAATGCGGGTGCGATGGAGAACGCCGGATGCGTCACCCTCAAAGAGGACTTCCTGTTCCGTTCGAGGGTCACCGAGGCGGCACGGGAACGCCGGGCCGTGACGATCCTGCATGAATTGGCGCACATGTGGTTCGGCGACCTTGTCACGATGCGGTGGTGGGACGACCTGTGGCTCAAGGAGTCCTTCGCCACGTACATGAGCGTCCTGTGCCAGGCCGAGGCGACCCGCTGGCAGGGGGCGTGGACGACCTTCGCCAGCGCCACCAAGGAGATCGCCTACAGGCAGGACCAGCTGCCGTCGACGCATCCGATCGTCACGAGCATGCCCGACATCCATTCGGTCGAGGCCAATTTCGACGGCATCACCTATTACAAGGGCGCGTCCGTCCTCAAACAGCTGGTGGCCTACGTCGGGTCGGACAATTTCCTGCGCGGCGTGCGCGACTACTTCCGGCGCTACGCGTGGGGGACCGCCACCCTGCCGGACCTGCTCGCGTGCCTGGAGGAGACCTCGCGCCGGGACCTCGCGACCTGGTCGAGGGAGTGGCTGGAGACGGCGGGCGTCAACACGCTGCGCCCCGAGCCGGTCGTGGACTCCGGCGGCCGGCTGGAGAGCCTGACCGTCGTTCAGGAGGCCGCGTCCGAAGCCGCGGTGCTCCGGTCCCATCGGATGGCCGTCGGGCTGTACGACCTGACCCCGGCCGGGCTGGTCCGCCGCCGCCGGGTGGAGATCGACGTGGTCGGCGCCCGCACCGAGGTGCCCGCGCTGGCCGGTGAGCCCCGGCCCGACCTGCTGCTGCTCAACGACGACGACCTCACCTACGCCAAGGTGCGGTACGACGCGGCGTCGCTGGCCACCCTGGCGGCGCACATCGGCGAGTTCCGCGCGGACCTTCCGCTCGCCGTCTGCTGGGCGGCGCTGTGGGACATGTGCCGGGACGCCGAACTGCCCGCCCGCACCTACGCCCGGCTCGTCATCGACGGTATCGCCGCCGGCGCCGTGGACGACGTGGGGGTCGTCCAGTCATTGCTGCGGCAGGCCAGGGAGGCGCTGGTGCGGTTCGCCGACCCGGCGCACCGTGACGCGGCACTGGAACACATGGCGGGAGCGCTGCTGGAGCGTGCGCGGACGGTCGCCGCCGGTTCCGAGCTGCAGCTGTGCCTGTTCCAGTCGTTCCTCCGCACGGCCACCTCCGCCGGCCAGTTGGCGACCATCCGGGCCCTGCTGGACGGAGAGCGGAGCGTGCCGGGCCTGGATCTCGACGTCGACCTGCGCTGGACGGCGCTGCGCCGCCTCGTCGTCCGCGGCGAGGCCGGGCAGGCGGAGATCGCCCGGCAGCTCGACCGGGACCCGAGCGCCTCGGGGAACCTGCTCGCGCTCGGCTGCTCGGCCGCCGTTCCCACCCCGGACGCCAAGGACTCCGCCTGGCGGCGGATCTGCGGCGGCGACCTCTCGAACGCCGAGTTCCGGGCGCTTCTCGAAGGCTTCTCCGAGCCGGAGCACGCGAAGTTGCTCCGGCCCTATCGCGACGCCTTCTTCGAGGTCGTCGGCGCGATCTGGCAGGACTGGAGCGTGGACATGGCCCACCACTTCGCCCGGGACGCCTATCCGGGTCACGCCGTCGAGCCCGAGACGGTGGCGCGCACCGAGACGTACCTGAAGGACGGATCCATCCCGGCGGCGTTGCGCCGCCTGCTGCTGGAGGGGCTGGACGAGGTGGCCCGCGCCCTGAGGGGACGGGACCTGGACGCCGGAGCCCGCCAGGCGACCTCCCATCCGGTGACCTAGGCAGGCGGGGCGCCAGGCGACCTAGGCGGGTGGTTCGTCGCCCTTGATCCGGGCCAGCACCGCCGTGTAGTCCCGGCCCGCCCAGCCGTCGCGCCCCGCGTCCTCCAGCCAGGTACGTGTGGCGGGAAGCAGCCGGACGTCGAGTCCGGCCGCGGCCGCCGCGGCGGCGGCCAGACCGCAGTCCTTCAACGCCAGTTCCAGCACGAACCTCGCGGGGAAGTCGCCCGCCTCCAGCGCCGGGCGGCGGCGCTCCGCCTGGGCCGCCAGCGGCGTGAGCGCGAGCAGCCGGTACGTCGCGTCCGTGTCGAGGCCCAGCCCCTCCGCGAGCCGCATGGACTCGCCCAGGACGCACAGCACACCGAAGAGCGAGGAGTTGGCCACCAGCTTGGCGGCGGTGCCCGAGCCATAGGGGCCCAGGTGGGTGGGGGTGCCCAGGTCGCGCAGGAACGGCTCCCACACGCCGAACAGCTCCGAGGCGGAGCCGACGAGCACCTGCAGGGATCCGTTCTCCGCCTCCGCGACGCTGCCCAGCACCGGCGCGTCCATCACGCGTGCGGGGTCGGGTGCCGTCTCCGCGAACGCGCGCAGATCGGCGGGCGACACCGTGGACATCTGGATCAGCAGGGGCGTCCCGCCCGCGGCGAACACGCCTTCGGGGCCCTCGGAGACCGCCCGCAGCGCGGCTCCGTCCGACACCATGAGGACGACCCCTTCGGCGCCGTCCGCCGCCGCGGCGGGGGACTGGCACCACTGCGCCCCGGCGCCGCGCAGGTCCGCGAAGTCGCGCGGGCCGCGGTTCCAGATCCGCACCTTGTGACCCCGCCGCAGGAGCCGTCCGGCGATCCGGCTCCCCATGGCGCCCAGGCCGATCACGGCGATCGTGCTCATGCTCGTCCTCCCGTCAGCGGCCGGCGGGAGGGCAGGCCGCCGCCGAGCACGGTGCCGAGCACCTCGTCGCGCATGGCCGGATTCAGCATGTCCATGTTCACATGAAATATCGAGCAACGCTCCGTCAGGTCCCGCAGCTGTTCTCTCATGCGCGAGTAGGCCTCCAGGTAGGGGTCGAGGTCACCGTCGTAGTGGGCGAGCAGGTCGTCCTTGAGCCCGTACGCGCTGACGGCGAACGCGAACTGCTCCAGAAAGTCGTGGCCCTGCGCGGCGCTCAGTTCCCGGATGCCGTACGGGCGGTCCGGCCTGTAGTCGACCACGCAAAGGCTGCGCACGGTGGCCGAGTCGACCGTGGTACGGAAGAGCCGGGCGGGATCGGCCTTGAACTCGTTGTCCTCCAGGTGCCCTTCGAGCCCGGCGTTCCGGATCAGCGGGGCGAAGCAGGCGTCGTCGCGGATCCGCATCACCGCCGGTACCCCGTGGGCCTGGCGGCCGCGCAGCAGCGCGTGCGTGTTGGTGAGGAACGCGCCGCCTTCGGCGCACGCTGTTGCCAGGAAGACGGTCTTCCCGGCCCCGCCGCGCCCGAACAGGAGCGTGCCCTGGCCGCCGGCATCGGCGAAACCGGCCGCCTTGAGATGCAGCAGGCCGTTGTCCGCCGCGTAGGCCGTGAGCAGGTGTTTGACGAAGTACGGCCAGACGGTCTTCTCCAGGCGGCGCCCGAAGACGGCGAAGCGGCTGCCCCGCGACACCAGATACGCGGGGGCACCGAAGTAGGACGTCAGATAGAACCCGGTGCGGAAGCGCTGACCGCGGAAGGTCCGGTCGGCCAGGTCGTTCAGGCGCGCCTCGTCCACGGGCGTCCGGTCCAGATCGACGCAGTCGACCCAGTAGTCGGCGCTCGGCGCGCCGTCGCGAACGAACCGGGTGAAGTAGGAGTAGCCCGCGAAGTCGGGCAGGTTGCTGCGCATCCCGACGCGGACCAGGTTGAGATCCACCACCCGGGCGGTCAGGTCGGCGCCCGCCTCGTCCAGCAGCTCGTCGAGCTCGGGCACCGGCGGAAGCGGGATCACCGGTCACCTCCGGGACGGCCGTTGCGGGCCAGCGAGCGGTTGCCGAACTCCGGCAGCCCGGTGACCTCGCGGCCGAACCAGGCGGGCGGCGTGTACCGCCCGGCCTGGTCCCGGTCGGCGAACTCCACCTCGGCCACGCACAGCCCGCGCAGCCCGCCCTGGAAGACGTCCACCTCGATCTCCACGCCGCCGTCCAGGACCTTGTGGCGGACCTTGGTGACCCGTGCGCCCTCGGTGAGCGGCCACAGGGCGTCGAAGTCGGCGGGAGACATCGTCAGGTCGACCTCGGTGCGCACCAGCCCGCTGCCGTGTTTGACGGTCAGGCGGCACTGGTCGTCGTTGCGCCGGATCCGCACCTCGGTGCCGCCCTCGCCCGTGGGCAGGTACCCCTGCTCGATCAGCCTGGTCTCGGCGCCGTCCACCGGCGGGTCGCCCGTGACGAGGAACTTGCGCTCGATCTCGAGCGGCATGTCAGATCACCCCCAGGTCGGTCAGCTTCGCGACGACCGTCGCGAAGCGCTCCGGGCTCATCGTCTTGGCGGTCCGCTCCTGCGCCGTCTCGGTGGCGGCCCCCGAACTCCAGGTGACCTCGCCGCGCGGGCCGTCCAGGGTGAAGTAGCCGTCCTTCACCGAGGGGCCGCGGAGGATCAGCGAGGCCGTGATCTCGTCGGTCGACAGCCCATGCACCAGGCGGTGGTCCAGGAAGTAGTCACCACCGGTCGGCACGTCGTGGATGTAGCGCGGGACGCGGGCGTCCCCCTCGCGCGCGCGGGCGAGGACCTCGCCCTCCTCCCCGTAGAGCGCGTGCTGGTACCGCCCCGCGAGCAGGCGGGCCGCGAAGGACCACCGGTGGTTGTGCGGACGGTCGTCGTAGCCGGGCCAGAACAGGTGGAGCCGCAGCCTGATCGCCCGGTCGGCGCTGGCCCACAGGACCAGCTTGTCCATGTTCGGATAGCTCTCGCGGTCGCCGGCGGATCCGCCCTCGCCCTCGCCGAGCGCCGTGACGGCCGCGGCCAGCAGGCCCTCCCGCGCGGCGAGGCGTTCCAGGATCCGTGCGGTGGCCCGCCTCGCCGATGCCGTGTCCGCCCAGTCGATCGTGCCCGCCTCCCTGACCACGGCACCGATCTCGTCGGCCGGTGCGCTCGGGCCATCGGCTGGACGCCGCATCGTGTCACGCTCGGTCATCGCCGTCGTTCTCCTCTCCTCGACTGCGCACCGGACCTGGCCGGCGCCCGGCACCGATCGGTTCGCTTCGGCTTTCGACCAGCTCGCGGGCCCGCTCCGTGAGCTCGGGAAGGTCCATCGGGCCGAGGCGGCACCACTGGTGCGCGGCGGCGAGCCTGCGGTAGGCGCCGCGGACGCGGTGCTGGTACGTGGTGAAGGCGTCCGGCTCGTCCGCGAGCCCCTGCCACTCGCCGCGCTCGGTCGCCCTGGCGTCCGGCCGCCGGTCCGCGCAGGTCTCGGGCGGCACGTCGAGCCAGATGACCAGGTCCGGCACGGACACGCCGACGAACGGCTCCCCGGCATCGGAGTGCCCGGCGGTGAGGGCGAACCGCGCCGTGAACTTGTAGAACCAGGAGTCCGCGACGACCGGCCGCCCGGCGTCCAGCGCGGGCCGCACCACGAGGTGGTCGAGCCCGTGGAACCACGCTCCGATCAGGCCCGTCCAGTGGTGGAAGCCGAGGTCGGACGTCACCGCGCCGGGCGGGTACTCCCAGATGAGTCGGCGCAGCCCGGCCAGGTGGTCGGCGAGATAGCCGGACAGGCCGGCGGTGGCGGTGTGCCGGTCGAGCAGCAGCGCGTCCCGGTGCTCCTCCGCGAGGCGCGCGGCCAGTGACGCGGCCAGTTCGGACTTGCCCGAGCCGTCGATGCCCTCGACCGAGACGAGCAGACCGCGCGAGCGGCCGGCGGTCACTTGGGGAGGCTCCTCACGAACTCGATGTCCCGGTCGGTCAGCCCGGCCGCCGCGTCGATCGCCTCGACGTTGGCGCGCACCTGGTCGCCCGACATCGCACCCGTGATGACGCTGAGCGTGGTGGACCTCGCGATGTGGAGGCCGAGCGCGAGCTCCAGGACGCCGACGCCGTGCCGCTCCCCGTACGCGGCGAGCTCCTCGACGATGTCGAGGGCGGCCGGGGTGAAGAACCGGAAGAGCTTGTCGGGCTTCATGCGGGCGACCCGCGAGCCCTCCGGGATGCGGGCGTCCTTGCGGTACTTGCCGGTGAGCACCCCGCTCGCCAGCGGGAAGTACGGGATGAAGCCCAGGCCGTTCTCGTCGCAGAACGCCAGCACGCCGTCGTCCTCGGCCTGCCTGTTCACGAGGCTGTACTCGTTCTGCACCGTGAGGAACCCGTCGAAGTCCGCCTCCTTCGCGGCGATCCGGGCCTCCTCCAGCTGGGCGCGGGAGAAGTTGCTGCATCCCGCCCACCGGACCTTGCCCTGCTCGACCAGCGTGCGGAGCGCGCCGAGAGTGTCCGCGACGGGGACGGACGGGTCCGGCTCGTGGATCTGGTAGAGGTCGATGCGGTCGGTGCCGAGCGCCCGCAGGCTCGTCTCGGCCGAGCGCAGCACGTTCTCCGGGTGCCCGCCCCTCTCGTGCGGCGCCCGTGCCTCCTTGGTGGCATGGCCGAACTTGGTGGCGATCAGGACCTCGTCGCGCCGGCGGCCCAGCGCGCGTCCGAGGATGCCCTCCGCCGTCCCGGACCCGTAGACGTCGGCGACGTCGAAGAAGTCGACGCCGAGATCGACCGCGGTGTTCACCACCTCGCCCGCCGTGGCTTCGTCGCATCGCTTCCCGAAGTTGCTGCACCCGATGCCCAGCGTGGAGACCGGGATGCCGCGGAAGTCGCGCCGCAGGACCATGTGCGTCCGTCCAATCACTCGTCGTTCACCGGACGGGAGGCGCCCGCCGGGATGGGGGGCCCGGCCGCGTTCCAGCCAGTGGAGTCGGTCATGTAGTACTCGAACAGCAGCCGGGAGACCCGCCGGAGGATGCTCCGCTTCAGCCGGAGCGCGCCGCCGTGCCGGTGCGTGGTCAGGTCGAACCTGCCGGGCCGTTCGGGCTCGTCGGGGCGGCGCAGGTAGTCGGTGGCGAAGTGCACGCAGGAGAAGGCGACGGCGCGGCCGGTCGCACTGTTCCAGGCGGCGATCGCGTGCGCCATCTGGGATATCTCGTTGTCGATGGACTCGACGCCGTACCCCATCCCCAGGGCGCGCTGGGCCAGGTCCTCCTCCAGCACGGTGGCCACCGACATGTGCAGCCCGGTGGACAGGTGCGGAAAATGTTCCAGCACGCCGTTGCGCGGGGCGTCGGCCTCCTTGAGCAGCTCGGGCGGGCCGGTCAGGCGCAGGTAGCCGGACGGCACGAAGAGCCGCGTGTAGATGTCGTCGGGCGAGGCCAGGGTGCCGAGCTTCCCGGCGTAGATGATCTCGTCGGCGCCCGCCCCGGCGCAGGCCACGGCCAGGTTGGCCGCGATGGAACCCCAGAAGCTGAAGCGGACGCCCAGGGCGCAGACCCGTTCGCCGTTGGGCAGCAGCAGGCGGGTCACCCCGTAGTAGTCGCTGCCGTCCTCGTCGGTGACCGCCGCGCCCCGCCTCAGCCAATGGGAGACGACCTCCCTGACGTATCCCATGAGCACGCGGTCACCGGGACGGACGAGGCGCGGCAGGCCGGTCCATTCCGCGATCCCGCGCTCCGCGTCGGGGTAGCGGACCACGCTGCGCAGCAGCCCAGGATCGAGGCCCCGCGCCTGGAGGTACTGGCGGACGATCCGGGCGTTGTGGAGGACGTAGTCGCGCCCCGGCGGCACCGCCATGATCAGCGTCCGGCCGGCGGAGCCCGTGCGACCCGGTCCGTCACTGACGAAGAAGCGCGGGCGCACGATGTTGAAGACCTTCCCCGGCCCGAACAGGTGCCCGGGGTGCATCAGCCTCGCTCCGGGCCACACGGCGGTGAAGTGGTCGGGATGGATGCCGTGCACTTCCAGCTTCATCCCGGCGTCCAGGACCATGTCCAGGAGGTCCGCAGGCAGCCGCTGGAACGCGTAGGCGTCCACGGCGGCACCCATCGTGTGCTCGGCGCTGCGCGTCGGCGGTGTCTCCGCGGGGGAGAGCGCGATGGCCTGCCGGTATAAACCGTGGAACGCGTCCACATCGAGGTCCATGCCTAGGTAACTCCACAATCAGTGCGCCGCCGTCACCCGAACGAAATGGCATGTTCGAGCGCGCACGGTAACCCGGTACGCATTCCCCTGAGCACGCAACTTGAAGGCGGGAGGACAAGGATCTCCATGCCGAGTTTCATGATGCCGTCACCCCGTTCTCGGCTGGAGTTCGCCGCAGTCTCGCATATTGCCCGCAGTATTCGCAAGGCTTGTGATCTGCGTCCGATGCTTCTGTTCTGACTGCGTGAAAGGCGGTCGTGTCCGGGTCCTGATGTGGTCGGACCGGCTCGCCGCTGACCGGTCGAGGATCTATAAAAGGCCAGGTCAGAACATGGAAGAGACGCAAAAGTAATAGCCGCTGAGTCGGCAATGCGCCGCCGGGTGGACGCGATATGTGAAGTCATTAAGACTCGAAGGGATCTTGCATCCGATCAGCGGAGGCTCCTAGGCTTCTGGTTGAGACGGAACGGGAATTGCGAGCGGCCGGCAGAAGCCCGGCTTGCACGATCCATGGCTCGCAGAAGTCCGATGATCACCATTCGCTGGGGTTATGGGGGAACTGTGGCCCGCAGCGGAGACGCCGCCTTAGGGATCGGAGCGCGGGGGACGATATGGCGAACAACCGTGGACCTGAGTTAGTGAACAACGGCCTCGTGACCGCCGAACTCGACTACGCGAAATGGCTGGTCGAACCGGATGTGCCGGACGAGGCCGTCGTCGAGGCCATGCGGCTGCCGCGCGGACTGTCGATCGAGGCCCTGGCGGACGACGAGGCCGCCGCGCTGCGGGCCTACCACACCGCCTGGAGCGAGAACTCCGGTCTGGACACCCTCGACCTCTTCAACCGCAACAGCGCCTGCAAGCGGGTCCTCTACCTGTCGGCGCCGATGCTCCTCACCGACACCATCGAGACCGACACGTTCGTCGCCACCGGCGTCAACGAGCGCATCCACCTCTACCGGGCCGCCGACGTCCGCGACACGATCCGGCTGGAGGCGGTCTCGTCCTACCAGGTCGAGGGGCTGCGGTTCCGGTACGCGCTGTCGATCCAGTACGCCGCGGACTCCACCGGGCTCGGCTGGCAGGTGATCCGTCCGGTGGTCGTCCTCGACTCCGGCCTGCTCGGCCAGGTCGCCAAGGCCGGGGCCGAGGGGCGCGCGAAACTGGAGCGCGTCCTGGAGCCGCTCTGGAAGCTGATCCTTTTCGGATCGCACGACTACGTGCACGCGACGGTGCTGAACTGGTTCCCGCCCCCCGCGCGGCTGCCGGACGACTACGCCGCGATGGCCTGCGAGCGGCCGCACCCACCGGAGATCGACGACTGGCACGCCTGCACGCAGCGCCCCCTGCCGCAGGGACTCGTGGACGGCTGGGCGACCCCCGGGATCGCCACGCTGGAGCTGTACTCGCTGCAGGTCCATGCGCAGACGATCGCCCGCCTGTGGGATGGCGAACCCGCGCTTGGCCGGTATGTCACCGAGCTGATGGCGCGGTTCGACCAGGCCCTGAGCGAGCTGTGCGACGTCGACATCTTCGGCGACCGCCGGTCCGCCGAGGCGGTGGCCGACTACTTCACCGCGCTGGCGGGCTGGTTCGTCGTCTCCGCCCTCCCCTTCGGCACCGACAGGCTGGCGCAGGTGCTGTCGGTCGTGCCGACCGCGCGGGCCACCGCGGCCCTGAAGAATCTCGGCGAGCCCCACGGAGGAATGTTCGCCTTCGCGGCTCTGGCCGACCCCGAGAGCTTCCCGTGGGGAGACCGGTTCGTTCCGGTGCACCGGGTCACGGTGGAGTACGAGGAGGCACTGCGGCTTCCCGCGCTGCGCGAGAACCTGACGTATCTGCTGCGGCCCCGGACCGGCGACGCCCGCGGCGCCTGCTGGCTGGACGTCCTGTCCGCGCCGCTCGACGAGCCCGCCCGCGCCTCGCTCCGGACGGCGCTGGCCGCCCTCAGAGACCTGCCCGGAACGCAATTGCCCGGCGGCGTCGTGCGGTTCGCCGAATCCGGCGACCACGCCGCGTTCGCGGAGCTGGCCCGGCGCGCCGCGGATCCCGGATCCCGGAGCGGCCGGTCCGGGGTGGAGAACTACGTCTGGACCACGCTCGCCGGCACCGCTCACATCATGGACCGCATTCTCGACAAGGAGAGGGTGCGCGCATGACCGACAGTGCCCACCACCTGGTCTCGCGCCTGACCCGGGCCGCCGAGGCCGCCGCGCTCGGAGCGCACGGCGTCCGGATCGACATCGCGGGCACGGGCATCGACTTTCACAGCGACCATCGGCAGGGCATCCGGATCGCCGAGACCATCCTCGGACCGTACTGCGACATCACCGAGATCACCGACAGCACCGGCATCCGGGCCAACGGCGCGGGCGGCGGCGCACGCCCCGAGGCCGGTCGCTGGCGGGTGGTCAGCGCGATGGTGGAACGGTTCGGCGCCGTCGCGGACGAGCTGGTGGCGGCGCTGGAGGCCGACGGGGTGGCGTCCACCCCGGTCCGCCGCTGGCCGGGGGACTTCAGCGTCGCGCGCCACGACCTGGGTCCCGGGCAGACGGTGATCCGGCACTACGAGCCGTTCACCGGCCTGACCGTCTTCGACCGCGACGCGCACACGATGTACTACCTGCGGCCGGACGAGGCGTTCGACGCCTCGCACACCGAGCACGTGCTCAAGTACCCGCTGCGGACCTGCCTGCGCCTGCTCGGGCTGTGCCAGGTGCACGCCGCGGCCTGCCACTACCGCGGGCGCGGGCTGCTGCTCATGGGCGAGAAGGCGAGCGGGAAGTCGACGCTGCTCTGCCGGTTCCTCGAACGGGGCGCCCGGCAGATGTCCAACGACCTGGGATTCGTCCGCCCCCGCC
>NZ_SMJX01000069.1 GCF_004348535.1 Actinomadura sp. KC216 | reverse complement strand
GCTGGGAACCGGTCAGCGGGGACGGCCGCGCACGTGGTTGGTGATGGCCGCGACGAGCAGGACGGCGCCGAGCGCCACGTCCTGGTAGTGGGAGTCGATCTGGAGCAGGTTGATGGCGTTGGTGACCACGCCGAGCAGCAGCACGCCGAGGGCGGTGCCGACGAGGGTGCCGCTGCCGCCGTGCAGGGCGGTGCCGCCGATGACGACCGCGGCGACCACGGTCAGCTCCAGGTGCAGGCCGCCGGTGCCGGGGCTGGCCGCGCCGAGCCGGGCGACGAGCATGACGCCGCCGAGCCCGGCGAGCAGGCCGCCGAGGGTGTAGAGCAGCAGCTTGGTCCGCGCGACGGGGATGCCCGCCAGGCGGGCGGCCTGCTCGTTGCCGCCGATGGCGAAGGCGTTGCGGCCGAACGCCGTCCAGCGCAGCATCAGTCCGGCGGCGACGCAGACGGCGACCGCGACGACGACCAGCGCCGGGATGACGCCGAACACCTCGCCGAACCCGAGCGTCACCAGCGCCTCGCCGATGGACACGCTCTTGCCGTCGATGATCAGCAGGGCGGCGCCGCCGAGGACGGTGGACGTGGCGAGCGTCGCCACGAACGGGGTGACCCGCAGGTACGTCACCACGATCCCGTTGACCAGGCCGACCACCGCGCCGAGCGCGAGTGCCAGCGCGGCGGCGGCCCACTCGTTCACGCCCGCGACAATGAGCTGGGCGGTGACGCCGTGGGTCACCGCGGCGATCGCGCCGAGCGAGAAGTCGATGCCGCCTGCGGTCATCAGCAGGGTGAGCCCCGCCGCGAGGACGGCGACGACGGCGATCTGCTGGGACACGTTGAGCAGGTTCGGGCCGGTGAGGAAGACGTCGCTGCGCAGCGCGGTGAACGCCCCGACGATCAGGAGCACGGCCAGCAGGCCGAGGTGGCGGGACAGGCCCGGCGGCAGGGCGAGCCGCAGGCGCTCGCTCGTCGCGGTCAGTGCGGTCATGGCTGGTCTCCTCCGGCGATGAGCGTGCCGAGGTCATCCCGGCTTACGTGGTCCATGGGGAGGTCGGCGACGGCCCGGCCGCCCCGCACGACCACGACGCGGTCGGCGAGCCGGATCACCTCGTCGATGTCGGAAGAGGTGAGCAGGACGGCGGTCCCGCGGGCGGCGAGGCCGTCCACGATCCGGTGGATGTCGGCCTTGGCCGCGACGTCGACGCCGCTGGTCGGCTCCTCCAGCAGGCAGGCGGCGACGTCGCCGTCGAGCCACGCCGACAGCAGGACCTTCTGCTGGTTGCCGCCCGACAGCGCGGCCACCGGCGGGTCGTCCTGGATCGTGGTGACGCCGTAGCGCTCCCGCGACGAGCGGGCGCGGGCGTGCACGTCGCGCCAGCGCACCAGCCACGGCCGTTGCCTGCCGCGCCGGACCAGGTCGAGGTTCTCGTCGACGCCGAGGCCCGGCACGAGCCCGTAGGACAGCCTGTCCCCGGTCACGCACCGCAGCCCCGCGCCGAGGGCGGCGGTGACGCTACCGGACCGCAGCACCGAGCCGCGCACGGCGACGGTGCCGCTCCGCGCCCGGCGCAGCCCGCTGAGCAGCCCGAACAGCTCCGACTGGCCGTCGCCCGCCGGGCCGAGGACGGCGACGACCTCGCCGGCCCGGATCTCCAGGTCGAACGGCCGGAGCCGCCCGCCGGCGAGTTCGGACAGCGTCAGCGCCACGGCGCCGGGCCTCCGGGCCGTCTCCGGCCGCCCGCCCCGCACCAGCCGGTCGCCGACCATCGCCCGCACCAGCGCGGGCAGGTCGAGCGCGGTCCTGTCCTCGACGGCCGCGACCCGGCCGTCGCGCATGACGGTGACGCGGTCGGCGAGGGACAGGACCTCGTCCAGGTGGTGCGAGATGTAGATGATGGCCGTGCCCCGGTCGCGCAGGGTGCGGACGAGGCCGTGGACGCGCTCGGCGTCGCGGGCGCCGAGCGCGGCGGTCGGCTCGTCCAGGACGAGGACCCGGCCGCCGTGGTGGACCTCGCGGGCGATCTCGACGAGCGTCTGCGCTCCCGGGTCGAGGCTCCTGGCGGGCGCGCCGGGGGCGACGTCCAGGCCGAGGTCGGCGAGCGCGGCGGCGGCCTCCTCGCGGGCCCTGCGCCACAGCACCCGTCCCGCGCGGGTGGGGAGCCTGCCGAGCAGCAGGTTCTCCGCCACGCTCAGCTCGCCGACGAGCGTGCGCCGCTGGTGGACGATGCTCACCCCCGCCGCGTGCGCGCGCCGCGGGGTGAGCGGGCCCTGGCGGCGGCCGTCGATGACGATGTCGCCGCCGTCCTGGGGGAAGGTGCCGCAGATCAGCTCCACCAGGGTCGATTTCCCGGCGCCGTTCATGCCGACGACCGCGTGGACCTCCCCGGTCCGCAGCGTGAAGTCGACACCCGCGAGCGCCTGCGCCCCGCCGAAGGCCTTGCGCACCCCGCGCAGCTCCAGGACCGGGACGCCTTCCGCGGGCGCCGCGTCCAGGTTCGGGCTTGTTCTCTTCGCGTCGGAAACGGCCATGTCAGGTGCCGTCCTTCGGTGCGGCGTACATGTCCCGGTGGGCGACGCCGAGCACGACCATCAGGTTGCGCAGCGCGACGGGGTTCATCCCGGCGTCGAGCAGCCAGGGGGCGTCCCTGGCGGTCACGGCCCGCCGCTCCGGCCCGGTCAGCCGGTACCCGTCGAGGACGGTTTCCGGCGACTCCAGGTAGCGGGCGAGCAGGCCGGGCGTGTGCTCCAGTTCCCGGGCGAGCCGGTTGAGGGCGACGATGCTCATGCGACCACCCCGGCGGCGTCCGTCTCGAAGGCGGCGATGCCGATCCCGACCGTCCAGGCGGGCATCGGGCGGTAGGCGAGTACCCGGGCCGGGCCGCCGGCCGCGCTCGCCGCGATGAGCCACGTGCGGATCTCCAGCGCGCCGTTCCCGGCCTCGTCCAGGATCGCGGCGTCGTCCCAGGCGAGGATCTCCCCTGCGTCGCCCCGCTCCAGCAGGCCCAGCAGCCGGCGGTCGAACTCGGTGTTGATGTCGCCGAAGCGGGGCAGCCCTACCCAGTGCGACAGGCCGCCGGTGCCGATCACGCCGACCCGGGCGCCGCCGGGCAGGGCCCGCACCGCCTCCCGCAGCGCCGCGCCGAGTTCCGCGCAGCGGCGCAGCGTCGGCAGCGGCGGGGTAGTGCAGTTGACGAACAGCGGCACCACCCCGGCGGAGGCGGCCGCCGGGAGCTTGGTCAGCGGGACCATGAAGCTGTGGTCGAGCGCCATGGTGTGCGAGCGCGCCAGGTCGAACCCGCGGGCGGTGAGGTCCGCGAGCAGCGCCTCGGCGATGGCGGGACGGCCGGCGACGCTGCCGCCGGGGTTGCCGAACTCCGCCCACCCCTCGTGCTCACCGGCAACACCGAGGCAGAACGCCGGATAGTTCTCCAGCCCGAACGTCTCGTAATGGTCGGTGGCGACGAGGACGACGGCGTCCAGCCGGGCGGCGGCGATCTCGGCGTCGAGCCTCCGCCACGCCTCGTGCAGTTCCCCGGAGACCTCCGGGTCGGCGCCGGGGTTCTTGACGATCGCGCCGACGTGCGAGGTCGCCGCGGCGAACGCGAGCCGTCCCATCACTCCTCCTCCTCCTGGCCTTCGGGGCCGGTGAGCAGGCGGATGTCGTCGGGGTGCGGGGCGCCGCGCCGCACCACGTCGGTGGCCTGGAGCCGTCCGCAGGACGGGCACGAGTAGGCGCGGAGTTCGAGACCGTCGTCCAGGCGGGTGGCGTGGCTGAAGGCGTGCACGTCGCGGCTGGTCTGGCGCGCCGCGCGCGGACGCCAGGGCTCCCCGGCCGGGGACATGACGCACCCGCAGACGCAGGCGATCCAGCGGCGCCCGCCAGACTCGACGACCTCCAGCCCGTCGCCCATCGGGTGGATCCGGATGCGCTCGCCCCGCGGCTGCTCCGGAAGGGGCAGGTCGGCGGGCTGCGCCCGGCGCCCGGCGCGCAGGCTTTCGCGGCGCGCGGCGGTGGCGGCGGCGTCGACCCGGCCGTCCGCCGCCAGGACCACCCCGTAGAGGCGGACGGCGGCGTCCGGCGTCACAGCCCCGAAGTCCAGGTCGGCCTGGACGGACGCGGCGGGCCGGTCGAGCGGGTCGCCCCAGCCGCCCCCCGCCTGCGGCACGGTGGCCAGGACGTCGTCGTCGCCGAGATGGTAGAGCCCCTGCCGCCCCCGCATGACGGGCCGCTCCCCGGACAGCTCCTCGACCGCCGGGACGGTCCCGGCGGCCAGCCGCGCCTTGACATCGCTGCCGTGCACGACGGTGCGGGTGTTCTGCGCGCCGGGGTAGCCGCCGAAGATGCCCGTCGAGTTGGGCACCTCCCAGCCGTGCGCGGAGTTCAGCGCGGTGACGTCCCGGCCGCCGTGCACGGTGTAGACCGCGCCCATGCTCATGCCGCCGCGGTGGCGCCCCGCGCCGCCGGAGTCCGCGACCAGGCCGCGCCACAGGTACAGCAGCGGGGCGTCCATCTCGACGGCCTCGACGTTCGATATCTTCTGCCGCTCGATGTTGTGCTGGCCCTGCGTCCAGGCGCCGTCGCGGTGCGCGTAGGCCGCGCCGCCGGTGGCGAGGCAGTCCATGATCACGTAGGTCTGCCGGGCGCCGTTCTCGCCCGCACCGGTGAGGACGAACTTGTCGGGGCCGCCCGCGGGCCCCGCCTGGGCCTCGCGCAGCAGCTCGTCGGAGCAGGCCGCGAGCTTGGACAGGCATTCCAGCGCCGTCATCTCGACGAGCCAGCCCGCCTCCAGCGCGCCGCCGCTCACCGCCGCCGGACGCGCCGCGTTGCAGATCAGCCCTTCTGGGCACTCGACCTCGACCGGCTGGAACAGCCCCTCGTTCCACGGCGCGTCGAACGCCAGCGTCGGCAGCAGCGCCGCCGAGATCCCGGCCATCATCCCCGAGTAGGCGCAGTTGATGTACCCCTTGGCCTGCGGGGACGACCCGGAGAAGTCGAAGCGCAGGGTGTCGCCGCGCTTGGTGAGCACCAGGTCGACCTCGTAGGTGGCGTTCTCCGACGACTGGGCGAGGCCGCCGTCGTTGTCGAGGAAGGCGCGCGAGTGCAGCCGGGCGTCGGGCAGGAGCGCGAGACGGTTGCGCAGGCGCCGCTCGGACAGGCCGATGAGGTTCGCCATCACGGTCCGGACCGTCGCCGCTCCGTACTTCCCGGCCAGCGCGGTCATCGCCCGGACGGCGGTGTTGTTCGCGCCGACGAGCGCCCGCAGGTCCAGGTTGACGGTCGGCGCCATGCGGGTGTGGCCGAGGATCAGGTTCCACACGTCCGTGCGGACCTCGCCGCCGTCGACGAGCTTGGTCGGCGGCATCTGCAGACCCTCCTGGTAGGAGTCGGTCGCGTCGATGCAGAAGCTGCCCGGCGTCATGCCGCCGACGTCCACCATGTGGCACATCGCCCCGGTCCAGGCGAGCAGCTCGCCGTCGAAGAAGATCGGCGCGATGAGGCCGACGTCCTGGGCGTGGACGGTGCCCTTCCACGGGTCGTTCACGATGAACATGTCGCCGGGATTGATGCCGGGCGACCCGGCGCAGTCCCGGATGACCGAGCGGGTGATCGCCGCCATGGACGAGGCGTGCGACAGGATCGTGCGCCCCATCGCGGCGACCGAGCCGTCCGGCAGGTAGAGGCCGACGTTGTAGTCGCTGGCCTCGACCACATGGGTGGACCCGGAGATGGCCGCCAGCGTCGCGCCCTGCTCATCGGTGATGGCCAGCAGCCGATGCCGGATCACCTCGAAGGTGATCGGATCGATGGCGGTCTCGGCGGCGTTCGCGGTGGCGGTCACGCCTCCCCCTTGCAGTCGATGACGAGGTTGCTGTGGTGGTCGACGGCCAGCGACTGGTTCGGGCCGAGCACGACGGTGGTGCCGGCGAACTCCAGGACCGCGGGACCGCGCAGGGCGGCGCCGCCGCCGAGGCCCTCGCCGCGGTAGACCCGGGTGGCGACCCGGCCGGTCTCGGGGAAGTGCACCTCGCGCTCGCCGATGAGGGCGGCGTCGGGGTCGGCGGCACCCGGGTAGCGCCCCTCCCGGACGTCGGTGATCTTCACCCGTCCCTCGACGCGCAGCGTGTGGATCTCCACGCCCGCCTCCAGCAGGGCGGTGCCCGCGCCGTAGATCCGCTCGTAGGCGGCGCGGAAGTCCTCGATCAGCCCCCGCAGCACGCCGGTCGTGACGGGCCCGTCGGGAACGGCGAGAGGCAGCTCGTGCGACTGCCTGCGGAACTTCAGGTACGCCACCCGCGAGAGCCGGATGCGCGGATCGTCGTCCAGGTCGATCCGGCACTGCGCGGCGAGCGCGTCAAGCGAGGCGGAGATGGCGTCGGCGTCCAGGTGGGCGGCCGGGTCCTGGGCGCCGGGCGGGGTGCGGTGCACCTCCGTCGTCTGCACCGCGCGGTACCGGTCGGACGTCACGGCACCGTACGCGGAATGGACGGTCGAGGTCGGCGGGACGACTAGCGTCGCGATGCCCGCGGCCTCGGTGTAGGCGTAGGCATGGGTGGGGCCTGCCCCGCCGTAGGCGTAGACGACGAAGTCCCGCGGGTCGTGGCCCTGCTCGACCGTCACCTTGCGCAGCAGGTCGGCCATCTGGTTGTCGGCGACCTTCCGGATGCCGGCCGCCGCGTCCTCCACGCTCAGCCCGAGCGGGTCGGCGACGTGCACGCGGATCGCCTTCTCCGCCAGCGCGCGGTCCAGCGGCATCTGCCCGCCGAGGAAGCGGGCCGGGTCGATGATGCCGAGCACCACGTCGGCGTCCGTCACGGTCGGACGGTCGCCGCCGCGCCCGTAGCAGGCCGGGCCGGGCACCGACCCCGCGCTCTCCGGACCGACGACGAGCACCCCCGACTCGTCCACGGCCGCCAGCGACCCGCCGCCCGCGCCGATCGCGGTCACCTTGATCCGCGGCAGCGCCAGATGCAGCTCCCCGACCTCGCCGACCCGCTCGACCAGCGGCTCGCCGTCGATGATCAGGCCGACGTCGAAGCTGGTCCCGCCCATGTCCGAGGTGATCACGTTGCGGTGCCCGAGCCGCGCGGCCAGCGCCGTCGAGGCCAGCACGCCCCCGGCGGGCCCGGAGGTGAGCATCGACGCCGCCCGGCGCGCCGCGTCCTCGGCGCGCATGACGCCGCCGCCCGAGTCCATGATCGAGAAGTCGCCGGTGAACCCCGCCGCGCGCAGCCGCCCCTCAAGATTCGCGACATAGTCGCGGATGACCGGGCCCAGATAACTGTTGACGACCGTCGTCGCCGACCGCTCGTACTCGCCGATCACCGGCGCGACCTCGTGCGACAGCGTCGCGTACACCTCCGGCCACTCCGCACCGATGATCTCGGCGACGCGCTCCTCGTGCGCGCCGTTCACGAACGACCACAGGAACGACACCGCCAGCGCCCGCACGCCCTCGTCCCGCAGCCGGCGCAGCGCCGCCCGCACCTCGCCCTCGTCCAGCGCGACGACGCGAGCCCCTCCGGCGTCGATCCGCTCGGTGATCTCCACGATCCGCGACCGCGCCACGATGGGATCGGGGTTGCGGCGGGCGCTGTAGTGGCCGGTCCGGGCGCCCATGCCGACCCAGGAGGTCATCGACCGCTGGATGAGCATGGTGTCGCTGAACCCGCGGGTGGTGAGCAGCGCGGTCGGCGCCCCCTTGCGCTCGATCAGCGCGTTGGTCGCCGCGGTGGTGCCGTGCGCGAAGTAGACGACGGCACCGCAGAAGCCCGGAAGGTCCAGCCCGAAGGACTCGGCGGCCAGCCGCAGGGCGTTCACCACACCCTCGGAGCGGTCGTCCGGAGTCGTCGGCGACTTGAACAACCGCGGCGGGCGCCCGTCCCGCAGGACGACGAGGTCGGTGAACGTCCCGCCCACGTCCGTGCCCACGAAGAACCGCGGGCTGGAACCCGATGAATTGTCCACGCTCTCCCCACAGAGTCGACGAAAACGTCAGCACGAACGCGACATGCCGCCGATGTGACGACCGCATCGCGCCGCGGATGACACTCTGCGAGGTGGCCCGCCTCACACACAACGCCCCAGTCCGCACAGCGAACTGCCCCAGGACCTGCTAAAACACCGCCGACACGGATGGCGACCCCGGCGCGGGCGGCGATCGCCTCGGTGCTTAGTTTGGTGTAGCCGCTCTCCAGAGGCCGGTCGAGTGCGGTCTGCAGGATGACCTGGGTGCGTAGGGCGACGTGGCCGCCGCGCTGGCCATTGATGGGGAGCCGCCTAATCGGAACGGCATGTGCTGTTCCGTTCGCGTTGAAGGGGGAACAGGATGAACGCGCTGAACGCCTTGCGATCCGTTGTCCGCGGGCAGGTCCTGCTGCCCGGCGACCCGGGGTTCGACGCCGCCCGGCGGCCCTGGAACCTGGCCGTCGAGCAGCCCGCGGACGCCGTGGTCGAGGCCGCCGACGCCGACGACGTCGCCGCGCTCGTCCGGCACGCCCGGGATGCCGGGCTGAGCATCGCCACCCAGCCCAGCGGGCACGGCGCCACCGGCCGCACCGACGGCGCCGTGCTGCTGCGCACCCGCCGGCTGGACACCGTGGACATCGACCCCGGAGCCCGCCGCGCCCGCATCGGCGCGGGCGTCCCGTCCGGGCGGTTGCAGGCCGCCGCCGCGCCGCACGGCCTGACCGGCCTTCCCGGCAGCTCCCCGGTCGTCAGCGCCACCGGCGTCGCCCTCGGCGGCGGCCTCAGCTGGTTCGGCCGCGCCCACGGCTGGGTCGCCGACAGCGTCACGGCCTTCGACATCGTCGACGCCGAGGGACGTCCGCGGCATGTCACCGCCGGCAGCGACCCCGACCTTTTCTGGGCGCTGCGCGGCGGAGGCGGCGACGTCGCCATCGTCACCGCGCTCGAACTCGCCCTGCACCCCGCCCCGCACCTGTACGGCGGGCGGATGCTGTGGCCGGCCGAGCACGCCGCCGCGGCGCTGGACGCCTTCCGGCAGATCACCGCCACCGCCCCGGAGGCGCTCACGGTCTGGCTGGGCCTGCTGCACTTCCCCGGAGCCGCCCCCATGGTCTCCGTCGACGCCACCTACCTCGGCGGCGAAGACGAGGCGCGCGACCTGCTGGCCCCGCTGGACCGCCTTCCCCGGCCGCTGTCGGACGGCCGCGCGACGATGACGGTCGCCGAACTCGGCGCCATCACCGCCGAGCCCACCGACCCCAGCCCGGGCCTCTCCCGCGCCGAGCTGCTGACCGGACTGGACGACGCCGCCGCCGACTCCCTGCTCGCCGAGCCGATCGCCCCGCTGCTGATCGCGCAGATCCGGCACCTGGGCGGCGCGTTCGCCCGTCCCTCCGACTCCCCGCACGGCCCGCTGACCGAGCCGTACGCCCTGTATCTGTACGGGATCCCCACCGATCCCGCCACGGCCACCGCGATCGAGGCCAAGCAGCGGGCGCTCGCCGGCGCGCTTCCCGCCACCGGCCGCAAGCCCCTCGTCTTCCTCAACCCCGGCGAGACCGCGGCGGACGCCTTCGCGCCCGCCGCGCTGAACCGGCTGCGGGGCATCAAACGCGACCGCGATCCGCGCAACCTCTTCCGCAGCAACTTCCCGCTGCTCCCTGAAGGAGAAGACCGGTGAGCGTCGCCCATCCCTCAGAAGTTGGGCATGGCGAGGCCGATGAGGGTGATGCCGGCCGGTACCGCCGCAAGGGCTCCCATGACGGACAGGGAAATCTTGCCGGGGACGTGTCTGAGGTACTTGTAGGCCAGGGCCCACGGGAGAGGGATGAGGATGAGGATGCCCAGGGCGGGGATGGCCAGGGTGCTGGCGCGGCCTCCGAAGTCGGTGGGGTAGGCGTGGATCCCGTCCGGGTGGAGTTGGGCGGGGAACACGTCGTCTTCCTTGGAGTCCGCACGGAGGGTGACAGTGACCGGAGTGCTCGGAGGGTCGTCGGGGGTGAAGGTGCCGCTGCAGTAGGGAGAGGTGTCGGTGTCCGTGCAGTAGGTCACCGTCGCCGTCCCCGGCGTCCCCGTCCGGCCGAACGCGAGGCGGACTTCGGTGATCTCGAAGACGATGGGGATGAGGGCCACCCCGAGCCACATGGCGATCCCGACGATCATCTGGATGGGGGTCAGGGGCTTGCCGCTGCGTGCCATTCGCCGTCTTTCGTGCCAGGGGAGCCCATTGGTTTCCATCTGAGACGTATGAGGCGAACTCCTCGTTCGCGTGCTTTCGGCTGCCTTGATGGCCCATTTCGGCCAAGGAGGTGGGGGCCGCGCTGTTGAAGGATCGCCAGGGCGTCCTTGACGCGGCCCAGGTCGATGAGGTGACGGGCCAGGGCGCCGCGGTTCTGGGCCGCGTGCCGTTCGAGGACGGTGACGGCGTCCACGGAGACGCACCTTAGCTCATCGAATGAGAGCGGATCGGCACGGCCCCTTTCTCCGCTGGGGCTCAAATTTGCAGGCTTCTGTTACATGGGCTATATTCATTCGTGCCGGACCGGGAACGGTTCGGGGGCAAGATGGATGGCCGCACCGTGGTGATGGGGCCGGCCCTGCTCTTTTCGGGGGGAGGGAGCGGGCCGGCGCGGCCGGCGGGTCGGCGTCCGTTCACGGGGGGCTCCGGCGATCCCGCACTCGCCGGATGGGGACGGACGCCCCGCGGATCTGCACCCCCCGGTCTCCAGGACCGGGGGGTGCACTTTCGTCCGTGAAGACATTTGATGTTTTACTGTACTTGAGTACGAATTTGGTCAGCCGGAAAACGCGGCGACGCCCGTGAGCGCTTTTCCGATGACCAGGCTGTGCACCTCGCTGGTGCCTTCGTAGGTGAGCACCGATTCCAGGTTGTTGGCGTGCCTCAGCACCGGGTATTCGAGGGTGATGCCGTTGGCGCCGAGGATCGTCCGGCATTCGCGGGCTATGGCCAGGGCCTCGCGGACGTTGTTGAGCTTGCCGACGCTGACCTGCTCCGACGTGACCTCGCCGGCCTCCTTCAGCCGTCCGAGCCGGAGCGCCAGGAGCATGCCCTTGCCCAGCTCGAGCGCCATGTTCGCGAACTTCTGCTGGGTGAGCTGGAAACCCGCCAGCGGGCGGTCGAACACCACCCGCTCCCGCGCGTAGGCGATCGTCGTCTCCAGGCAGTCGAGGGCGGCGCCGAGCGCGCCGAAGACGATCCCGAACCGCGCCTCGTTGAGACAGCCGAGCGGGCCGGACAGGCCGCGGGCGCCGGGGAGCATCGCGGCGGCGGGCAGGCGCACGTCCTCCAGGACGAGCTCGCTCGTCACGCTGGCGCGCAGCGACAGCTTCTCCGCGACGTCGCGCGCGCCGACCCCGGGCGTCGCGGTCGGGACCAGGAACCCGCGGACGCCGTCGTCCGTCCGGGCCCACACGACGGCGACGTCGGCGACCGCGCCGTTCGTGATCCACATCTTGGTGCCGTTCAGCACCCAGTCGCCGCCGTCGCGCCTGGCCGCGGTGCGCATCCCCGCCGGGTTGGAGCCGAAGTCGGGCTCGGTGAGCCCGAAGCAGCCGATCCGCTCCCCCGCCGCCATCGCGGGCAGCCATTCGTCCTTCTGCTCGTCCGACCCGTAGGCCCAGATCGCGTACATGGCCAGCGAGCCCTGCACCGACACCAGGCTGCGCAGCCCCGAGTCGACCGACTCCAGCTCGAAGCAGGCCATGCCGTACGCGACGGCGCCCGCCCCGGCGCAGCCGTGGCCCTTCAGGTGCATGCCGAGCAGGCCGAGGCCGCCCAGCTTCCGGGCCAGCTCGGGCACGGGCAGCTCGCCGGAGCGGTACCACTCCGCGATGTTCGGTCGCAGCTCCTTGGCGCCGAACGCGCGGACCGTGTCGCGGATCGCCCGCTCCTCCTCGGTCAGCAGGCCGTCCACGCCGAACAGCTCCAGCGGACGCACCGCTTCGCCCGTCATCCCAGGACTCCTTCTCGCCGAAAGCTCGGGCCACCACCTCAGCACAGTTTCCATTTTGGATCCAGTATTGATTCTCCAATCGTCGGCGGTTACGGTCCCGGGCATGACCGGAGCCCTGGGTGACCTGGTCATCGTCGACTTCAGCCGCATCCTCGCCGGCCCCTACGCGACGATGCTGCTCGCCGACTTCGGCGCCGAGGTGATCAAGATCGAGCGGCCCGGCGGCGGCGATGACACCCGGTCCTGGGGTCCCCCGTTCGCGGACGGCGAGAGCACCTACTTCCTCTCCGTCAACCGCAACAAGCGCTCGATAGCCCTCGACCTGTCCGACCCGGCCGGCGCCGCGACGGCCCGCGCGCTGGCCGCCCGCGCCGACGCCGTGGTGGAGAACTTCCGCCCCGGGACGATGGAGCGGCACGGCCTCGGATACGAGGAGCTGCGCGCGGCCAACCCCGGCCTGGTCTACTGCTCGATCACCGGGTTCGGCGCGGGCGGCGGCGCCGGGCTGCCCGGCTACGACCTGATCATGCAGGCGGTCGGCGGGCTGATGAGCGTGACCGGGGAGCCCGGCGGCGAGGGGATGAAGGTGGGCGTCGCGCTCGTCGACGTGGTCACCGGCCTGCACGCCGCGCTCGGCGTGCTGGCCGCGCTGCGGCACCGCGACGCCACCGGCGAGGGCCAGCGGGTCGAGGTGTCGCTGCTCTCGTCGCTGCTGTCCGGCCTGGTCAACCACGCCTCGGCCTATGTCGCGGCCGGTGTGGTGCCGGCCGCGATGGGCAACGAGCACCCCAGCGTCGCGCCGTACGAGCTGTTCGAGACCGCGGACCGGCCGCTGGTCATCGCGGCGGGCAACGACCGGCAGTTCCGCGCGCTCTGCGGCGCGCTCGGCCGGCCGGACCTCGCCGCCGACGAGCGGTTCGCCACCAACGGCGCCCGGGTCGCGAACCGGCGGTCGCTGAGGAGCGCGCTCACCGCGGCGCTCGCCGGGCGCACAGCGGACGACTGGTTCACCGTCCTCACCGCGGCGGACGTCCCGTGCGGTCCGATCAACGACCTCGCCGGCGCCTTCGGCCTCGCCGAGCGGCTGGGGCTCGCTCCCCGCGTCGCCCTGCGGGACCCGCGCCGCCCGCGTCCGGTGGGTCAGGTCGCCAACCCGATCCGGCTGAGCGCCACGCCGCCCCGGTACCGCACCGCGCCGCCGCGCCTGGACGAGGACGCCGCCGCCGTCCGCGCCCGGATCGCCGGAGACCTGGAATCCCCGCCACGAGATCCGGAGAACGGAGAGGGGCGGCCCGGATGACCGCGGGCGACCGGCCGCGGCGCCCGCCGACGGCCCAGCAGTTCGTCCTCGAAGAGATCAGGCGGGACATCACCAGCGGCGAGCTCCGGCCGGGCACCCCGATCCGGCAGGACGCGCTGGCCGAGCGGCTCGGCGTCAGCCGCGTCCCGCTGCGCGAGGCGCTGAAGATCCTTGAGGGCGAGGGCCTGGTGACCTACCAGGTGCACCGCGGCTACAGCGTCGTCTCGCTGTCCATGGACGACCTGCGCGAGGTGTACCGGATCAGGGAGATCCTGGAGGCCGAGGCGGTCCGCCGCGCGGTGGGCGTGATCACCGGCGCCGACGTGGACCGGCTCGAAGAGATCCAGCGCGACGTCGAGCGGGCCGGCGAGGCCGGTGACGTCGCCGCGATGGCCGCGGCGAACCGGCTGCTGCATTTCACGCTGTTCGAGCGTTCGGGGATGCCGCGGCTCGTCCGGCACATCCGCCTGCTGTGGGAGGCGACCGACGCCTACCGCTCGCTGTACTACGGCGACCACGAGAACCGCGAGCGGGTGAACCACGAGCACCGCACCATGCTCGCCGCACTGCGCGACCGCGACGCCGGCAAGGCGATCGCGTCCCTCGACGAACACCGCGCCCACGCGGTCGCCGCCCTGGAACTCGTCTTCGCCGGGAACGACCCCGGTGCGGGAAACCTCGACAGGTGACCCCGCCCGCGCTCGCGGCATGGTGTGCCGCCTCTGGCGAGCGAAGGCGCTAGTCGCGATCGGGATGGGCCTCGGACAGGCCGGTCAGGGCCGCCTTCCATCGCTTCGTCGCCTCTCCGAGCGACTTCTGCCATGCCCCGGCGGCCTCGTCCTGCCGGGCCAGCGCGTCGGCGGCGCGCGTCACGTGCGCGCCCAGCTCCGGGTCGGCGTCGGCCAGTTTGCGCATGTTCTTCCTGGCCAGGGTCTTGCGGAGCTCGGCTCGTGTCGCGGCGGCCAGGCGGGCGTGCCGCGCCGAGTCGGCGGCGAGCCGGGGCAGCGCCCCGGCCAGAGCGTCGATCCTGGACATGGGCTCTCCTGGGTCGCTAGGCGATCGGGTTGAGGTCGGCCCAGGGCTCCCCGGTGTTCTCCACCGCGGTTCCCCGGATGTCGATGCCGCCGCTGGTGATGTTCCCCTGCACCGAGGCGGCGTCCGGGTCGACGTCCATGGTCATCGACGGGCGGCCGCCCCCGGCCAGGCGGTTTCCCTGGACGATCGCCAGGCCCGCGGCGAGGTGGACCACCGGCGCGTCGCTCTCGTCCGGCTGCGTGCACCGGTTGGCCGTCATCACGACCTCGCCGGGGACCTGGATCGAGACCGCGTTCACCACGCCGCCGCCGTGGAGCGTGTTCCGGGCGAGCTCCAGGTGCCCGCGCCACCGGCCCGCCCGGTGCGCCTGGTCGCCGGTGAGCAGCCAGGACTCGGCCGGCGTCGCCGCGAAGCGCATGCCGGCGAAGGTGAACTGCTCGCTGATGATCGCCGTGAGGGCGCGCCAGCCGGGCCGCGTGACCGATTCCGGATCGGGCTCGTGGGTGACGATGTTGTCCGACACGGAGATCGTGCCCCGCCATCCGGCCATCGCGATGCCGTGGCCGGTGGTCCCCTCCCCCGGCATTCCGACCCGCGAGACGGTGTTGCCCGAGATCCGCCCCTCCTGGCAGGACGCCATGCCGATGCCGATGCAGGGCACGTCCCGGGCGGCGTCCCGCGACTCGGCCCCCACCCCGTCGATCATGTTGTCCGCGACCGACGCCAGATCCGCCCCCATGACCAGGACGCCGACCGTGAAGGACAGGCGCCGCAGCCCGGAGGCCCGGTCGTCGGCGCCGCCCGGGGAGGGCCGCAGGTCGACGATCTGGTTGTCGTGGACGGAGACGGCGCCCTCGTTGTTCCCGGGTTCCACCACGATGCCCGCGCCGGTGCGCCGGATCGTGTTGTGCTGCACGATCAGGCTCCGCGCCGCCGCGGTGACGGCGATGCCGCTCTCGGCGAAGCCCGTGACGGTGTTGCCGGTCACCGCGACCGTCCCGTTGGCGGTGTCGGGCGGCAGCGGCAGGACCGCGATGCCGTCCGCGCCCTCCCGGCGGTCCCGGGAGACGACCGTGTTGTCGCGGACGTTCGCGACCCGGCCGGTCACGATGCCCTTGCCCTCCACCTGGAGGGTGTTGGCGCGGATGTCGAGGTCGCCGCGGAGGTCCCCGTCGTCCTGCGGGACGAGCCCGGTCAGGACGATGCCCGCGTCCTCGCACCAGACCAGCGTGTTGCCGCGGATCGAGGTACGGCCGCCGTGCGCCGCGGTCAGCTCCCCCTTCATGACGTCGAGATCGATCCCCCGCTCCTGGCAGGAGAACCTGGTGTTCTCGACGCTCAGCCCCACGGTGAGCACCTGGGGCGGCGAGCCTTCGCTCGCCCAGGCGGCGATGCCGCTGAGGCCGGACAGGACACAGTCGGAAACGCTCAGGTCGACCAGCGTGTCCGAGAGGGCGAGCGCCGGGCCGCCGGGCTGGTCGATCCGCAGCCGCTCCAGCACGACACTCTCGTTGCCGTGGGCGAGCACGACGCCCGGGTCTTCGTGGTCGTCGCACACGATCCGGAAGTCCGCCAGCTCGATATCGAAGCAGCTGCGTACGACGAGCGCCGTTCGGGACGCTCTCAGCCACGTGCCGTTCCCGCTGCCGCGCACCCGGACCGAGCTCATCTTGCCGAGTTCGAGCGGCTCGTCCAGGCGGTACGTTCCGGGGCACAGGGTGAGCGTTCCGCCGCCCGCCCGGCGCAGCCTGTCCAGGGCGTCCTGGATGGTGAACCCGAGCTCGTTGTGCTGCTCCGGCGTGACGCAGACCTCGCACGCGCATCCGCCGCCACCGGAGGGGACCGGCCACTGCGGGCGGCAGTCCTGGACCTCGTCCGGGAAGGTGACCAGCGCGAGCCGGGCGTAGTGGTGGTGGATGCCGCGCGGCGGCGCGCCGGTGAGCTTCTCCAGCGACTGCTCGGGGGTGGGCGCCGAGGCCCGGGCCGCGAAGACCCAGTGGTCGCCCGGACGCGCCGTGCCGGACCCGGTGGAGGTGAACGCGACCGTGATGCCGTGCTCCAGCGAGACCGGCGAGCCGTCGGCGGGGACGGTGATCAGCGGCGAGTCCCACTTGCGGACGCGCAGGTGATGGTCCAGGCCGGTCAGCTCGGCCGGGAGCGCGGGCGTGAAGGTGATCGTCGAGGCGGCCACGTCCACGGTCACCTGGCGCATCTCGCCGGACGCCTGGGCGAGCTCGCGCGCGTCGTCGGTGATCTCGACCCAGTCGCCGTCCTTGATGGACTGCTGGTCGTCGCGGCCCAGCGAATGCAGGCGCAGCGTGGTGGCCGAGACCACCTCGGCCACGGCGGCGCCGAAGGCGGCGTTGTCGCGCGACCAGGTGAACTGCGTCGGCGAGTGCATCTCGACCCGGTACAGGTGGTTCTCCGGCCCGCGGTAGCCGGTGCCGGGCGGGATCTCGCACGGATCGGTGACCGGGTCGACCGCCTCGGTCCCGGTGGTGAGCCGCAGCGGCGACGGCGCGGTCAGCTCGTCCCATCCGCTGAACGGCTGGTCGCAGCCGCCGCCGACGTCGGTGCCGACACCGGGCAGGACGCGGACCTGCCAGACGATCTGGGCGCGCGTCGTGGTGTCCACGCCGATGGCGCTGTCCACCAGGTCCGGGGTGTTGAGATGGGTGCGTTCCCGCTCCCACACGTCGAGGTAGACCAGGTGCGGCCCGCCTCCGGGCGGTTCCTCCGGGGTGGGCCAGTAGGGCTGGCTCCCGTACTCCGTCCCGCCCGTGCCGTTCGGCTCGGCCAGCACGGGGTCGAAGACCGGCGCGTCGCCGTGGTTCTCGGCCACCAGGCCGTCCACGTACATCCGCCCGGCGCCGATGGACATCTTCCCGCCCGACAGCGTGATCTCGAACGCGTCCGGCGTCTGCCGGGACACCGCCGTCTGCTGCGGCGCGAGGTCGACCATCTGCGCCCGGAACCGGCGGTCGGTGATGGCCACCTGCTCGTTGAAGTCGGCGTCGAGCCAGACCCGGCCCTGCTGGATGCGGACGCCGCTGAAGTCGCGCAGCGCGTCGAACCGGACTCTACTCAGGTCAGCACTCATGGTTGGCGTGGTCCTCAGGTCGCGTAGAAGATCCCGGCCTCAAGGCCGAAGCGGAGGTGCTCGTCGAGGCGCAGGCGCAGGTTCGCCTCGCGCTGCGGCTCGAACAGATGGTTCCCGGAGCCCATCTCGCTCTCGTTGTCGGCGCCGCGGCGCACCT
Organism: Actinomadura sp. KC216; assembly: GCF_004348535.1. GTDB lineage: Bacteria > Actinomycetota > Actinomycetes > Streptosporangiales > Streptosporangiaceae > Spirillospora. The sequence goes on along the minus strand of NZ_SMJX01000069.1, from coordinate 15,251 downwards.
CGTCCGGCGCGGACGACCGGAGCTGGGCGTAGCCGGGATCGGCGAAGCGGAGGGAGGTGAAGGCGGGCAGGACGGCGATGCAGCGGTGGCGGGACGGCGTGAGCGAGCCTTCGGCGACGCGGCTGAACCGGACGCAGCCCTCCTGGCGCCGCCGCGCGGTCACCGCGCCGAGGACGATCGAGTTGGAGATGTCGACGCGCGTCGCGGCGGCCGTGCCCAGCACCGTGCTCTCCGCGAGCGTCAGCGACCCGCCCTCGTAGGAGTCGAGGACGCTGTCGCGGACGGTCACCTCGACCCCGCCGGCCACCTCGACGCGCCCGAGCACGCAGCGCTCGATGACCACCCGCGCCGCCCGGTGCGCGACGGCGAGGCTCGGGGCGCCCGGGTCGGCCGGCGCGTTCGCTGCGGTGCGGGTGAGCCCGGGGACGAGCGTGCAGTGCCGCAGGATCAGGGTCCGCGCTTCGAGGTCGCCGGCGTCCTCGAACGCCAGCCGGCCGCCGCTGATCAGCAGGCCGTCGAGCACGATCGTGCCGCCGGGACCGGGGCGCAGCGGCACCGGCCCGGCCGCGGCCAGGTGCGGGCGCCGCCGGTGCGCGGCGCGCAGCAGCACGGTCCGGCCGGGGCCCGTGGCGACGGACGGTGTCTCCCGGTACACCCAGTTGTCGGCGATGTGAACGGTGCCGCCGGACGCGACGGCGTTGAGGTGGGGCTGGATCGCGGCACCGCCGGTCACCTCCCGGACCCGGCCGTCCGCCGTCGAGACGTCACGCTGGTAGCCGCCACCGCCGACGCGCATCGCCAGGCCGTAGTGGAACGTTCCGATCGCGGTGGCCGCGGGCGGTACCGGATCGGGGAAGTACACCCGGCCCAGCACCGGGTCGACGGCGAGCACGTCCGAGCCGGGCGGTGGCGCGTGCGCCCAGTCACCGGCCACGTCCGACAGATCGCAGATCCGCACCTTCGACGGCGCCGCCGCGCCGCTCACCTCCACCAGCAGGCTCCGGCCGCGCCCGTAGTAGGCGTCGCGGTGGTCCATCAGGAACCGCCTGGTCAGCGGGAGCGGGACGTCGAACGGCTCGGCCAGGTGGGTGATCTCCTCCTCCGTCCGCGGCCTCCCGAACAGCCGCTGGTCGATGCCGAGCGGGTGGAACCGGAAGCGGCGCCGCGAGCCCGCGTCCGGCACCAGCGGCGAGCGGATCAGCTCGACGGCCTCCTGGCGCCACAGGAACAGGCCGACGTTGTGGATGTTGTAGCGGCCCGCGCCCGTGGAGACGCGCCGGACCTCGGCGAGGTGGGCGCGCTCGTCGAAGGCGCCCGGCAGCGTCCGCCGCCGCACGTCGGGGACGCCGCCCCTGCCGGGGCGGGGATGGTTCACGTGCTGGGTGGCGGCGAGCCGCTCGAAGAACTCGACCGCCCGCGCCCGCCGTCCGGTGACGTCGAAGGCCAGCTGCTCCAGCATGGCCGCGGTGCCCTTGCGGCGGCGGTAGGCGATGGTGTTGGCGACCTCGGCGCGCGGCGAGACCACGGCGGGCGGCCCGCCGTGCAGGGGCCGGTAGCCGACGAGGTCGCCGATGTAGGGCACGGCCCAGTCGGCGGCGGTCTCCACGAACAGGTCGTCGTAGAACTGGTCGAGGCTCTCCTCCAGCACGCCGAGCTGCGCGCCGATGACGCCCATCAGCTGGCGCAGCTGCCCGTCGCCGAGTTCGTCCCGGAGCCGGTGCACCCGGGGCAGCAGGTCGTACAGGTCGGTCATGGCATCTCCGTGAGCTGGGGGACGGTGGTCAGCAGCAGCATCTCCGCGCCCCTCACCTGCGACCGCGCCGTCACCGTGGGCCCGGAGGCGAGCAGGCGCCGGCGGCCGGCGGAGGCGAAGTCGGCGCGCAACAGCGCGTCCAGGTCGACCGCGGCCACCCCCGGGGCGCGATGGGCGGCGGCGATCACCTCGGAGGCGTGCACCGGCGCGGCGAACTCCCGCGCCCGGAAGCCGAACGCCTCGGCCAGCGCCGCCGCGACCGCCTTGAGCACCGTCCCGGCCTCGTGGTGGGGATGGCGGCGCACCTTCATGCGGAGCCGGATCGGCATCCGCCGGTACGGCACCACGACGACCGGGACGAGCGGATCCCCGTGACCGCGCAGCGTGGTGACGAGCCGCGCGCACGTCTCCGGCGGAACGGGGTCGCCGCCGTCGCCCGCCACGGTCACCACGATCGTGCGGACGTTGCGCACCGGGAGCACGGCCACGTGCGCCTTGGCGATCCCGGCGAACGTGCGGGCGAAGTCCGCGTAGTCCAGCAGCGACACCGCCCGGCCCAGCGTGCGGGTCGACAGCGGGATGCCGTCGCGGGCGTGGTCGGCCGGGTCGGGGTCGGCGCCGCCCGACGCGGGCACCGGGTTGGTCACCCCGGTGACGCCCAGCGGCGGGGAGGCGAGCTGGGTCAGCGCGCCCGGGGGCAGGTTGCCCGCGGCGCCGATCCCCTTGCGGTAGACGGCGCGCACGTTGTGCTGGCCGGTCGGCAGCCGCGCGCCGCGCAGCCCGTCGCCGGTGCGCACCTCGACGGCGCCCGACGGAGCGTCCCGGGTGACGAAGACGCGGTCGTCCGGCGCGGCCCGGTGGAGCGTGGGGACCTCGTGCCAGGCCACGTCATTGACGCGGATCTCCAGCGTGGACGCGGAACCGGCGGGGCCGGACGACGGCGCGTACGTCAGCGGATCGTGCTTGAGCTCGAAGCGCTGGAACGGCCGGGCCGCGTCGCCGTCGCCCAGGATCTGGTGGACGGTCTCGCCGTGGGTCGCGGCCGCGACGTTGCCGAATATCTGGACGCCTTCCGGGTCGTACGCTCCGGCCAGGCTCCCGGTCAGGGTGAGGACCGTGCCCGTCCCGTCGAGCGCCGCCGACTTCAGCGTCACCGTCTCCGCCGCGCCGCCGGACACCACCAGCAGCGTGCGCCCCGGAGGCAGGTCGCGCACGTCACCGTCGACGACGATCCGCGCCCCTTCGACCTTCGACGGGTCGGGCTCGGGTGCGAGCTCCAGCTCCTCGCTGACGGCGTGGACCGTGGTTCCGCGGACGTCCCGGTCGAACCTCTGGTAGTCGGTCAGGGACCCGCCCAGCCTGACCCGGGTCGCCTTGCCGGACACGGCGAACTCCGACCGCGACAGCTCCGTGACCTCCTCGGCGGTGAACAGCGCCCTGTCGACACCGGCGGCGAAGACGAGCATGCCGCCCACCGCGATGTCCGGGTGGGAACCGTCCATGTCGGAGGTCATCTGCAGCGGTGAGCTGAGATAGGACGGCCAGTCGGCGCAGCCGGTCGGGCAGCCGTAGTCCGTCTTGAACTGCTGGGACATCGACTGCCATCGGGGCGCGTTGTGCCCGAAGAAGCTCAGCCGCTTGCGCATGACGTAGGGGGTGAGCGGCCCCGGCTTGGTCAGGGCGTCGCGCCAGGTGACCAGCGTGCGCTCGAGGCCCGGCTGCGGGGTGGCGGCCGCGACCGGGCGCACCTCCCACGACTGCGGGCCCGCGTGGAACAGCAGCAGATCGCCGGGCTTGAGGCCGGCGGTGATCCCCCTGACGTACATGCTCTGCGCGCCCTGGCCGAGCACGGTGCGCCGCGTCGTCACGGGGCGCATGAGGTTCCAGGCCGGGCGCGCGACGAGGGCCTCGGAGGTCTCGAACACCTCCGACCGCTCGCCCTGCCCCGGGACGCTGCGCACCTGCACCCCCGCGGGGATCGTCACGGCCTCCGGCATCCGTGCCCGCTGGAACGGCGTGGTCGCCGCCTCCACCGCCGCCGCGGCGGGCGGCTCGACGTGGAACGCCAGGCGCGTCGCGGCGGCCACCCCGGGACGCAGCCGGTAGCCGACCAGCTTGCCGAGCTCCGCCAGGGACGGCCGCTGCCGCGCCGTACGCAGGTACGACTCGTTGACGAGCCGCTCGGTGTAGAAGGTCAGGATCTCGGCCATGCACGCGGTCGCGTCGAGCAGCGCGATGCTGAAGTCCTCGTCGTCGCGGGTCGTCAGCGCGGCGAGCGCGGGACGCCGCGCGGAGGCCAGTGTCGCGTGCATGCTCTCGCGGAACTCGGCGTAGCCGCCGGGCCGGTAGCGCACCCGCGGCAGCGCGGGCCGGTTCTCGATCGGCTGCGGCGTGCTGCCGGTGATGCCCGCGCAGCAGCCGCATTCGCACTCTCGCTTCACCGTCCGCCCCCGAGGGTCAGGGTGAGCCTCCCCCGTTCGGGGAAGTTCGGGTCGTTGTCCAGCCGGGCGATCTCCAGCCGGCCCATCCGCAGCACGCCGGAGGCGAGGCCGGCCGCCCCGGGCGCGTGGCGGCGCTGGAACGTGCGCACGTCGACCGAGGTGACCCCGGCGACCGCCTGCGCCGCGGCGTAGACCGGGCTCAGGAAGACCGGCTGCGCGAACGTCAGCCGGTCGGGGTGGAACAGGGCGGTGAGGACGTCGAGCAGCTCGCGGCGCACCGCCGAGCGCAGGTGGCCCTCCGCGACGCACACGTGCAGCCCGATCTCCAGCGGCACGTACCGGGCGCCCTCGATCTCCAGGTCGTAGCCCGCCAGCCGGTAGCGCTCGAGCCCGGCGCGCAGCTCGCGCTCGAACTCCTCGTCGACGTCGGCGCCGCCGACCCGGTCGACGGTGAGGAAGACGGTGTGCCAGCTGCCGGTCCACCGCCACGTCGCGGTCGCCCGCTGGACGCCCGGGTGGCGGGTGGCGACCTCCTCCCAGTCGGCGGGCGTGACCGCGCGCTCCTGCACCAGGTACGCGGTGGGCGCGTCGCGGCACACCTCGTCGCCGGTCTCGGGCTCGTGCCCGCCCGCGGCGGGCATGGGGTTGGTGACCGCCACCACGCCGGGGGTCGCGGCGATGTGAGCCAGGGAGTTCGCGCCGACGTTGCCCGACACGCCGTTGCCCGTGCGGTAGCGGGCGGTGAAGGCCGTGCCCGGAGCGGGACGGTTGAGCCGGAGGTACGTCGAGCCGTCGTGCTCGGACTCCACGGCGAACTCGGCCGCCGCCGCGTCGCTGGCGAGGAGGTCCCAGCGCGGGTGCCAGGTCACGGTGCCGTCGGTGATCTCGATCCGGGGACCGGCCAGGCGCGGCGCGGCGGCGGTGACGCGGCCCGCGGGGATCGGGCGCGCCAGCACGCTCACCTCGCCACCGGACCCGGCCCGGACCCGGACCACGGTCTCGCCGTCGCTGACCGACCATTCGCCGTGGGCCCCGCGCACGACCAGCGGCGCGCGCCGGAACACCACGCCGTGCCCGGCCAGCCACGCCCGCACCCTGCCGGACGCGGTGCGGGCGGCCAGGTCGGCCATGACGGCGGCGTCCTGCTCGGCCGTGGCCAGCACCCGGGGGTTCACCTCGACCGCGCGGGTCAGCGGCCCGGACCGCAGCCGCGGCCGGTACCGAACGGGCGCCGCGCGCGGCGGAGCCACGTCCAGGCCGGACGTCCGCGGCTGCGGCACCGTGCCGAGGTCCTCGTCGGGCATGGTGCGGCCGTGGTCGGCCACGATGATGTTGCCCCAGGCCACGCTGACGGGCCGGCCTCCGGCGGCGGGGGCGCTGACGCACACGGGGAACGGGGGCCGGTCGGCGGCGTCCCACGCGATCCGGGTGACCGCGACGGCACTCGCGGTCGGCGGGTCGTGGAAGCGGCCACCCGAAGGGTCCTGCCCGGGCACGACGTGCGTCAGCCGCACCGGCCACAGGTGGCGCGGATCGGCGTCGGCCGGGTGCCCGGTGGCCGGGCCGAGCACCTCGGCGAAGACCAGGATGTCGCCCGCCTTCAGGTCGGGGTGGTTGCCGCGCAGGGTGGCCTCCGTCGCCCCGGCTGGCAGGCAGCACTCGTCGTCGCCCCAGGTGTAGAAGCGGAAGGTGCCGTGGTTCTGGTACAGCACCGCGCGGTCGGTGGTCTCGAAGACGGTGGCGCCCGCGGCGAGCGCGGCCTCCTCCCCCTCCGCGGTCAGGAGGTCCGGCAGGCCGTCGACCCGGCTGTAGACCTTGGTGCCCGCCGGGACGGCGACCCCGTTGCCGGTCACCTCGCAGCGCAGCAGCACCCGGGCGGCGCAGCCGTCGTGCATGCGGTGGTCGACCAGCCGGGCGTGGCGCCGCAGCGAGATCCGGCTGCGCGCCGTCTCCAGGTAGGACTCGGTCGCGACGGCGTCCTGCCGGTAGGAGAGCCGGTCGCCCGCGTAGGCCAGCAGCTCGACCAGGGTCACGCCGAGGTCGGCAGGGGTCCGCTCGCGCCAGCGGGGCGAGATCAGGCTCACGCGGTCCAGCAGCGTCTCCCGGAGGCTGGCGTAGTCCTTGGCCAGGTAGTCGAGGTCCGGTACGGGCGAGGGCGGACGGGGGCATTCGCATTCGTCGCGGCAGTCGAATCCGGCGTCGCAGTCCACCTTGAAGGAGAACTCGACCTCGCCCAGCAGCGGGTCGAACCCGGATGAGTCGATGTGCAGCGTGTAGTAGGAGAAGTCGCCCGGCTGTTCCGTGCGGACGACCAGGACGTGATCGGGGTCCGCGAGTCCTGTGGCCAGTGCCGGGTCCTCGTCCGGCGGCAGCGCGTCGGCCGGTGCCGCCCACTGCACGGCGACGGTCCGGATGCGCTGCCCGCCGTCGATGCGCACCTGGCCCGCGGTGATGCCCGCGGCCGGTTTGAGCAGCCGCACCAGCAGCGTGCGCTGCGCGGGCCCGGCCGCGGCGACCTCCAGGTACTCGATGCCGTTGAGCACGCCCCCCGCCTTCACGGCGGGCAGGCGGCGCTTGTGGCCGCACACGTACCTCATGCGGGCGCTCCCGGTCTCATGCGGCCGCTCCCGGCGCGGTGAACTCGTCCACGCGGCGCTGCCGCGTGCGCAGGGACACGTACTGCACCAGCACCCGCAGCGCGGCGTCCGACGCGGACACCTCCACCGAGTCCACCGCGATGAGGTGGCCCAGCCACTGCTGGAGCGCGCCCTCCACCAGGAACTGCGTCGTCGCGGCGAGTTCCGGGCTGTTGGGCTCGAAGGTGAGCGCGAGCAGGCCCGAGCCGAAGTCGGGCCGCATCACCCGCTCGCCGGGCGCCGTGAACAGCACCTGCGCGATGAGGCCGCGCAGGTGCGCGTCGTCGCCGGCGGTCGCGGTGCGCCCGGTGGCGTCGAAGCGGTACGGGAACCCGACGTTCACGTCGCCACCGCCCTGGGCTGGACGGTCATCGGCAGGAACGGCGACCCCGTCGCCACGCAGACCGACGACCCCGCCTGCACCGCCACGGGCACGCCCATGACCAGCACCCGCGCCGCTCCGGTGACCCAATGGCCGCTCGCGCAGAACACGCCGGACGGCGTGAGCGAGCAGCCCGTGACCGCGTACGGCGTGCCGACGGTCACCACGGGCTGCCCGCCGGCCAGCACCCGGGGGCTGGGCGCGAGCGGCGTCGCCGGGCCGCCGTGCGAGCACGTGACGACGGCGCCTAGATGGACGATCGGGCCGGGCACCTCACATCACCGTCAGCCCGCCGGCGTTGACGTCGACCGGCTGCCCCACCACGCTCACCGCGGGGCCCGCCAGGTTGATCATCGCGCCCTTGCCGTTCATGATGCTGATCCCGGCGTCGGTCACCGAGATCATCGGGATGCCGCGGCAGTAGATGGTCACCCCGCCCACGCCGGGGGTGTCGTTGACGACCACGGCGTTGAGCGCCGTCGTCTGCATCGTCATGCCCGCCACGCCCGGCGGCACCGTGTGCGACAGCGCGGGACGCTCCGCGAACGACCCCCAGTAGCCGCCCACCCAGATGGGGTGGTCGGGGTCGCCCTGCTCGAACTCGACCCACACCCCGGCGCCCATCGCCGGGACCGTGAACACGCCGGTGTTGGCGCCCGAGGCGGGCAGGCACGGCATCGCCCAGCTCGTCGGCGCCACCGACGACACGTCCGGCACGATCACCTGGATCCGGCCGATCTGCAGCGGGTCGACATTGTTGACGACCGTCGCCCGGTATTTCCCGTAGTACCTTTTCGCGTTTTCCGCCAGATGGCTCATATCGGCACCTTCGACAGAGTGGACAGCAGGCCGTTGCGGGCCAGGGTGAAGGATTGCTTGTACTCGCCGCGCTTCATGGAATGGGTCACCGAGGAGACGTAGTACAGCCCGTCGAACGCCTCCCCCGCGCCGCGCACGCCGACCAGGCCCCGCGAGCGCAGGACCCGCCCGTACCGGACGACGTCGAGCGTCCCCCGGCCGAAGACGACATCGGAGTGGTTGGCCGCGTAGGAGATTCCGCGTGCCAGCGCCACCCACGGTTTGTGCTTCGCGGAATCGTTGAGGAACGTGAGCTTCGGCGGCAGCGGCGGCACCGCGCCGAGCGGCGGGTTCAGGGGCGTGACGTCGGGGACGGGGATCGGGATCGGCGCCTTGGAGTACTGCTCCTGGATCCACACGACCGGCATCTCCTTGCGTTCCTTGTCGAAGGAGAACGAGAGGGTCTCGACGTTGCGGCGCGGGGCGTCGAGATCGAGGTTCAGCGCGGGCTGCGCCGGGCCGACCCGGATCTCCGGGCCCCAGTAGCCGCGGCTCGTCCCGGGCACCGGCCCGGGGTCGAGGTAGAACACGTAGCCGGCGTCGCGGGCGAGGAGCTTCAGGTAGCCGTAGTCGGTTCCCTGGTGCCGCGGGATCGACTCGATCGGGATCGGCAGGTCCTCGATGATGCTCGGGATGGTGACGGGGACGACCCCGAAGGCCGCGTACTTCGCCAGCACGGCCAGAGCGCGCGCGACCGGCGGCATCGCCGGATACGGGAAGCCGTCGAAGGCGAACCAGTCCATGACGGCGGACAGGTCCTTGCCCTTGACGACGAGGGTGGGCTCGCCGGAGCCGTCGCGCACCTCGTGGTTGGTCATGACCCCGTCGATGAGCACCTCGGCCCGGCCGTGGAAAGTCACCGCGATGACGACCCGCACGACGGGGATGGTCGCGCCGCCGGTGAGCAGGAACAGCGTGTGCAGCGGGGAGCGCCGCGACAGCCGGAAGACGATCTCGAACCCGCTCTGGGCGTCGCCCGCGCCCGCCTCGACGCTGACCGACTCGACGGCCTCGATCACCTCCCGCCCGGCGGGGATCGGCACCGCCGGGCCGATCATCAGCGACAGCCGGACGCCGCCGCTAAGCATCCGCCACCCCCGGGATCCCCTCCGGCGCGGTCAGCCGCAGCCTCCGGCCCAGGTGCGCGGTCAGCTCGTCGGGGTGCGCCGCCACGTTGGCGTCGGCGATGCGCCACCACAGCTCGGGATCGCCGAGATGGCGCCCCGCGAGCAGGTCGAGCCGGTCCCCCTCGACGACGGTGTGCTCGCCCACGGTGGCCAGCCGCTCGGGCTGCGGCACCAGCCGCCGGGCCAGGTAGGCGACGGGCCGCCGGCCGCCGCCCGGGTCGTGGGTCAGGACGGGCGTGGCCGCGTACCGGCTGCCGGGCGGGAACCGGCCCGCGGGCAGCGCACCGGCCGCGACGAGCGCCTGCAGCGGATCGGTCATGACGGCAGACCCTCCAGTCCGAGCTCCGACAGGACGCCGGGAGCCGCCTTCCCGGCGAGCGACTCCTTGGCCCGCAGGTGGTTCATGAACAGCACCCCGCCGCGGTGCCGGAAGCCGAGGTCGTCCACCGACAGGACCCGCAGGCCGAGGCTCACCTTGGCCAGGATCGGGTTGAGCGCCGGGTCGAACGCCTGCTCGGTGACCGACAGCTCCGTCAGCCGCACCGGGACGATGCGGCTGCGCGACCAGACGAACAGCGCCAGCGGCGACTCGACCGGCAGCACCTCCAGCGCGCCGGAGGCGGCGAGCCGGTCGTTGGCCAGCAGCGCGGCCGCGGACGGGTGCGCCATCGCCTCCAGCATCGCGAGCTGCGGGTGGATCCCGTAGCGGACGGCGTCCCGGTTGCGGTCGGGGTACTCCAGCCGGTCGGTGGCGTCGAGGACGGCCTCGAGCCTGATCGTCTCGACCGGGCTGCCCTTGAGCCGCATCGCCTGGGCGCGGTCGCCGCCCTCGCCCGCCGCCTTCGCCTGGACCGTCCGGCTGAGCGTGTCCGGGTTGTACTGCAGCGAGATCACCTGGCGCAGCGCGCCGCCCGCCGGATCCAGCAGCACGATGCCGCCCTTGACCAGCCTGGGCGATCCGGGAAACGCGCTCATGGGGCCCCGCCTCCCGCCTGCCCGCCCTGGGCCTTGAAGTACCACGCCACGCATTCGCGGATGTAGCCGACGAGGAACGCCGCGTCCGCCGCCGCCTGCTGCCGTGCCGTGGTCAGCGACCTGTGAGCAGAGTCCAGCGCGTTGTTGATGTCCTCCAGGTCCAGGTAGGCGCCCGCGGCGGTCGAACCGAAGGCGCCCTCGCCGAGAAGGCCCGATTCGAGCAGTTTCTTGGCCGCCTGCTGCCGGTCCTGGCCCAGCCTCCGCACCCGCTCAAGGCGGGTCAGCCGCGTGTCGAGATCGGCGACCAGCGACTCCAGCTCGGCCAGGGTCTGCGACGCGTCCGACCCCGCGAACCGCATCCGCTCGGCGTCCGGGCCGAGCAGGCTGAGCAGCTGCCACTTCCAGGCGTCGAGGCGCTGGTGGTAGGCGGTGTACTCCTTCAGCTGGGTGTCCGCCTCGTCCCGCAGCCGCCGGGCCCGCTCGACCTCGGCGTGCAGGACCAGCGCGCCGCCGGAGAGCTTGCTCCCGGCCATGGTGACGGTGGACAGCGCGCTGTCCACCTCGCCGATGATCTGCAGCACCACCAGCCCGACCTTGATCACCTTGGCGATGACCACCAGCTTCTTGATCGCCTGCTGTTCCCCGCTCAAGTGCACGGCGGGCGACGGGCCCCGGGGCACGGGGGCGATGGACTGGATGTCGCGGAAGTCGACGCCGAGCTTTGCCAGGCGACCCGTCACCCCTGTCGACGCGCCTCCGGCGTTGGTGACGACCAGCCGCACGGAGGACGGCAACGGCACGCCCGTCTCCAGCGAGGCGCGCGCGGCGCCCAGCGCGTCGCGCACCAGCTTGAGCCGGTCCGGCGGCAGCGCCTGGAAACCGGGCCCGGACACCCTGGCGATCAGCTCTTCGAGGTTGGTGACCAGGTTCTTGGTCAGCGCCGTCGCGCTCGAGACGTTGCCGCCGCGCTTCAGCGACTTGTTGTCCAGGAGATGGATCTGGACGGTGTTCCCCGGGAACCGCACCGCGACGCCGTCGAAGCCCTTGAGGTTGGGCGGATGTCCCGCCGCGCCGCTCGGGCCCTCCAGGAACGCCCATCCCTCTTCGGCGCGGTAGGTGAAGCCCATCTGCTGCTCGCCCGCGTAGCCCCGTTCGAGCCTGGGCGGCAGGCGCATCAGCGTCCCCCCGGGCACGCTGCCCGCCTGGAGCCGTGCGGCCCGTCCGCGCATGACCGCGTCCGCGGCCGCGTCGGCCGCCGCGTCGGCGGCCCGGTCGTTCGCGTCGCCGGGCGGCGCCAGGACCGGTACGCCGGGTTCGGCCCCGCTCTGCTGCACGACGTGGGCGAGCTCATGGGCGATCAGACGCTGATCGGCCGGGCCGCCCAGCACGATGTGATGCCCGTAGGTGAACGCGGCGGCGTCGATGCGCCGCGCGGCCCGCGCGGCCGGCTCGCCGGTGTGCACGCGGACCCGGCTGAAGTCGAAGCCGAACCGGGGCTCCATGTCCGCCCGGGTGCCGCCGTCCAGGGCCTCGCCCGGGGACTCCACGGCGGCGGCCACGGCCCGCAGCGTCTCCCCGTCCGGGACGCGGGACGGGTGCTCCCTGCCGGCGGTCATGACGCGGCTCCCGGCCCGCCCACGATGCTCCGCCACGCGGACCGCGCGACGTCGGCGCCGCCGGGCGGCGCCGTGACCGGCCGTCCGTCGAGGTGGGCGGCGTGCCCGCTCGGGTAGGGTCCGCCGTGGTCGCGGGCGAGTGCGCGCAGCTCGCCTTCCAGCCCCGCCAGAAGGTCGGCGGGATCGGATCCGGCCGCGCCGTCCAGCACGACCTCGCCGATGTGGATGTGGATCTCCCGCATCAGGCCCGCTCACCCGCTTCCACCTCGGTGAGCGGCCGCTCCAGCTTGGCGTACTCGCGCCGGGTGGCGGCGAGCACGTGCGCCATGGTCACCGGCGTCTCCTCCGCCGCGGCGAGGAACGCCGCGCCGAGGGCGATGGTGCGGATGTGGCCACCGGGCACCTGCAACCGCGACAGCCGCGCCCAGTCCAGGTCGGCGCACGGCACCTTCGGCGGGAACATCAGCCGCCAGATCCGCTCCCGCGTGGACGCGTCGGGAAACGGGAAGTTCACCACGAACCGGAGCCTGCGCAGGAACGCCCGGTCCAGCGCGTCCTTCAGGTTGGTGGTCAGGATCGCCAGGCCCCGGTAGGCGTCCATGCGCTGCAGCAGGTAGGAGATCTCCAGGTTGGCGTACCGGTCGTGGCTGTCGCGGACCTCGCTGCGCCGGCCGAAGAGCGCGTCGGCCTCGTCGAACAGGAGCACCGCCCCGCACGCGTCGGCGACGTCGAACACCCGCTTGAGGTTCTTCTCGGTCTCGCCGATGTACTTGCTGACCACGGCGGCGAGGTCGATGCGGTACAGGTCGAGGTCCAGTTCCGCGGCGAGCACCTCGGCGGCGAGCGTCTTGCCGGTGCCGGACTCCCCGGTGAAGAGCGCCGTCACCCCGAGCCCGCGGGGTGAGAGGCCGGCCATGCCCCACTCCTCGTAGACCCGCGCCCGGTTGCGCACCTGGCGGGCGACATCACGCAAGGTCTCCATCGCGAGGCCGGGCAGCGCGAGGTCGTCCCAGCCCGCGCGGGGCTCGACCCGGTCGGCGAGGTCGCCCAGCGCGCTCCGCGCGTGGAGCCGGCAGGCGTTCCGCAGCCCCTGCCCGTCCAGGTTCCGGGCGATCGCCTCGATCTCGCCCACCTCGAACCGGAACGACATGGCGGCCTTGTCCGCCTCGTCGTCCCGCCCGAGCAGGTGCCGCCACAGCTCCCGCCGGTCGGCGGCGCCTGGGCTGGGCACCGTGCGGCGGATGGCACCGGGGAACGTCCCGGGCGTCGGCGCGGTGACGCCGATCAGCAGCGGGCACCCGAGTTCGGCGGCGAAGGAGCCGGCCGCGGGGCTCTCCTCGGAGACGGCCAGGAAGGGAAGCGCCCCCAGGAGCGCCGCCTCACGCTCGACCAGGCGGGCCACCGCCACGCCGTCCGCGCCGGGAGGCGGGAGACGATCCGCCATGACCACCGCCGGCACCCGGCCCAAGGCCCAGGCGACGTGCGCGGCGACGCGTTCGCGGGTGTCGCCGTCCGCTCCGTCCAGCAGCACGACCGGCCGCGGCCCGGCGCCCGCCAGTGCCGCGGCGATGTCGGCGGCCGAGTCCGCCTGCGCCGGGGTCACCGTCCTGGTCGCGCCGGACCTGATCTGCAGCAGCCCGTCGAGCCGCGGGTCGACGCAGGTCACGCCCATGAGGTGGTACAGGACGCGTTCGTCGATCCGCAGCGGGCGATCGATGAGCCCCGGCCCGGGTGCGAGCTCGATCAGGCGCCAGTGGCGCAGCGGCGCTCCGGGGGCGAGCGCGTCCCAGTGCCCGGCGTCCAGCGCGGACAGCGCCTCGCCGAAGGTGGGCGGGGAGAACCGGCCGTCCATCTCGGCGCCCGCGCACCACAGCAGCAGCTCCCGCTCGAACGGCGAGAGCCGGAAGGCCGCCTGGAACCGTGCCAGCCGGGTGTCGCCGAGATCGTCCTCGCCCCCGGCGTCGGGCGGCGCCGAGCCGGGGCCCGCGGTGACGCGGGCGTGCAGGCGCGCCAGTTCCGCTTCGAGCAGCCGCCGATCGCGGTCCGCCCCCGTCTCCTGCTCGAACGCGATCACGGGACGGTCACCCTCCGGTCGGCGCGGAAGACCGGGACCGTGCCGGTGTCGTCGATCAGGCGGCTGCGCGCCCCGTCCACCCGCAGGCGCAGCCAGGCGGCACCGGCCGGGATGTCGGCGAACTCCGCCTCCACCTGCGCGGCCGGGTTCTCGGCCGGGCCGACCGTCGCCTCGGCGGAGTTCAGCGCCACGGTGACCTCCTGCTCGGGAAGGACCCGCGGCGCCACACCGACGGTGATCTTCACGTGGCCGGTCGCCGTGTCGCGCGTGAGGGTCGCGCCGCCGGCGTCGGGGACGGGCGCGAGCATGAGCGCCGCGCTGTTGGTCGTTCGGGGCGACGTGGCGCCGTCGGGTGTCAGCGTGACGGCGAGGCTCCAGGAACCGGACGGCCAGGGCTGCCCCGCCGGTTCCGCCGAGGGCAGCGCGAACGACAGCCGGGCGGGGTCGGAGTTGGACGCCACGGCGATCTCATAGGGGGCCGTGAGCAGGCGGTGCGCGAGCCTGACGCTGACGCCGGTGCCGGCGAGGTGATGACCGTGCAGGGTCACGGTCTCCCCCAGCTCGGCGATGCCGGTGCCGTCGGGCGTGGCGACCGATTCGATCGCCGGAAACGGCGCCTCCAGGGACCGCGTGACGGCGACGCCGCGGGTCAGCACGGGCAGCGGATCGGCGGCCGGCCGGTTCGCCTCGATGAGCACGACGCTCACCTGGTAGGCGGCGCTGGGACGGTAGTGGGCCTGCACCGCGGACCACACCTTGGACATCTCGTCCACGCCCAGCGGATCCAGGGTGATCTTGAGCGTCTCGAACTGCTCGGCCAGGCCCGCGTTCGGCGGATTCCGGAACGCCGCCGGCAGCACGGTGGGGTCCAGCGGCATCGACGCGAGCGCCCTGCGGATGGCGGCCCGGTCGAGGAAGGACCGCTCGTGCAGCAGCTGCATGCCGTAGCCGAGCAGGATCTCCGCGTGCAGGTCCTCGCGCCCGTACGCGGTCAGCAGGTAGTGCAGGTCCAGGGCCAGGGGCGGGTTGGTGGTCCGGGCCCCGCGCGCGTCGCGCGACGGCAGGTCCGCGTTGCGCCAGCCGGGGTTGGCGCTCACCCGGTGGAGGAAGAGGTTGAGCTGCGGACCGGCCTGGGGGTCGTCGAGCTTGATGAGATCGGGCGCCTTCACCGACACCTTGACGGAGCTCTCCAGCGCCGGGGCGGCATCGATGAGGCCGTTGTCGAGCACGTTGCGCAGCACCGCGCTGACCGCGCCGAGCGCCAGGGCCGTGCTCATGCCGCCGGCCTCCGTCCGCCGCTCATCGCGGCCTGCCGTCGTCGCCGCGCAGGTAGTCGCGGAGGCTCAGGCCGGGTGCGGGCGATACCCGTGGCTCCGGGGCGGGCGCGAC
>NZ_SMJX01000656.1 GCF_004348535.1 Actinomadura sp. KC216 | reverse complement strand
CCCAGCCGCCCTCCCAGCCGCCGTCCCAGCAGCACGGTCAGCCGCGCTCGCAGGGGCCGCAGCCGAGCCTTCCGCCGCAGACGCCTCCGCCGTGGGAGCAGCCGCAGCAGTACGCGAACTGGCAGCAGCCGCCTCCGCCGTCCTTGCGGGGCGGTCCCGCGAGCGACGCCGGGCGCGCGGAGCGCCGCAAGACGCTGCTGGTCGTGACGATCGCGGTGGTCCTGGTCGTCGCGGCGGTGCTGGTGGGCGCGTTCATCCTGCGCGGCAAGCTCCAGACGGACGCCGGAGCCCAGCCGGCGGCGCTGCCGGGTGCGGTGCTGGTGGCCCGCTGAGGCGGGTCAGCCGCCGGGGGAGAGGGCGTCCAGGGCGAGGCGGAGGTCGGCGACGTGCGCGTCGAGGTCGGCGGCGGGCTCGCCGGCCTGGAGCCGGGCCACGTCCTCCTCGATCAGCTTGACGCGCTCGTCGAGCGCCGACAGCAGCCGCTCGCCGCCCGCCAGCACCGCCTCCCCGTCGCCCTCGGCGAGGGTCTGGCGCAGCATCTGCGCCTGCCGCCTGAGCTGCAGGTTGCGGCGGTGCAGCTCCACGAACACCGACACCTTCGCGCGCAGCAGCCACGGGTCGAACGGCTTGGTCAGGTAGTCGACCGCGCCGGCGGCGTAGCCGCGGAACGCCTGCTCGCCCGCCTCGCCGCCCGCGGTGAGGAAGATGATCGGGATGTCGCGGGTGCGGGGCCGGGACTTGATGTGCCGACTTGTATTGGGTTCGGTTCGTGTTCGGGGTAGCTGCCCGTAGCGTGCCGTAGGACGCTGGGTGGGTTGGCTCGTGATGTGCCTGCCGAAGTTTGGCTCTCTCGGGGTGTGCCGCCC
>NZ_SMJX01000655.1 GCF_004348535.1 Actinomadura sp. KC216 | reverse complement strand
GGGCTGGGTGGGCGGTCGTCAGCCGCCGTGGCCCCGGTCGCGGTCGCGGTGGGCGCCGGTGAGCTTCCATGCGGCCGGGAGCAGCCCGGCGGCGAGCAGGACCTTGAGCGCGTCGCCGGCGAGGAACGGCGTCATGCCGAGGTCGAGCGCGCGGGCGAGGTCGACGTCCAGGGCCGCCATCAGGTACGGGACGCCGGCCGCGTACATGATCGCGGTTCCGGCGAGCATGGTCGCGGCGGTCCGCAGCGGGGTGCGGTCGCCGCCGCGCTGGGCGAGCCGTCCGACGACGGCCGCGGCGACGACGAAGCCGAGGACGTAGCCGAGGGTGGGCACGCCGGTTCCGGAGCCGCCTTCGGTGAACCAGGGCATCCCGGCGATGCCGGCGGTCAGGTAGAGGAGCATGGCGAGGGCGGCGCGGACGGGGCCGAGCGCGGCGGCGGCGAGCAGGACGGCGAAGGTCTGCCCGGTGACCGGCACGGGGGTGCCGGGCAGCGGGATCGCGATCTGTGCGGCGAGGCCGGTGAACGCGGCGGCGCCGGCGACGAGCGCGGCGTCGCGGGCGAGGGCGCCGGGCAGCAGGTCGCCCAGGACGGCGGGGTGCCGCCGGGCTGCGTGGGCAGTGGCCACGGATCCTCCCAAACGTGTGGTGTCAGGTCGAAACCTAGCGAACGTGTCGTCGGGGTCGGATCAGGCGGGTCGCCGATGGCGGCCGGTCACGCGCCGCGCGGCCGTCCTCGCGCCTGCCCTCGCGCCTGCCCTCGCGCCTGCCCTCGCGCCTGCCCTCGCGCCTGCCCTCGCGCCTGCCCTCGCGCCTGCCCTCGCGCCTGCCCTCGCGCCTGCCCTCGCGCCTGCCCTCGCGCCTGCCCTCGCG
>NZ_SMJX01000654.1 GCF_004348535.1 Actinomadura sp. KC216 | reverse complement strand
AAGCCGTCGATGCCGAGGTCGAGCCAGAAGCGGAGGTTTTCGAGCATGGCGTCTTGGACGTGGGGGTTGTCGTAGTTGAGGTCGGGTTGGTGGGAGAAGAAGCGGTGCCAGTAGTACTGGCCGCGGATGGGGTCGTAGGTCCAGTTGGAGGTTTCGGTGTCGATGAAGATGATGCGGGCGTCGGGGTATTTTGTGTCGGTGTCGTTCCACATGTAGAAGTCGCCGTAGGGGCCGTCGGGGTCGGTGCGGGAGGCTTGGAACCAGGGGTGCTGGTCGGAGGTGTGGTTCATGACCAGGTCGGCGATGACCCGGATCCCGCGGGCGTGCGCCTGCTCGATCAACTCCACGAAGTCGCCCAGATCACCGAATTCGGGCAGGATTTTCGTGTAGTCCGCGATGTCGTAGCCGCCGTCCTTGAGCGGTGATTGGTAGATGGGCAGCAGCCAGAGGCAGTCGATCCCGAGCCATCGCAGATGGTCGAGCCTGGAGATCAGGCCGCGCAGATCGCCGTAACCGTCGCGGTTGGAATCGGCGAATCCCCGCACTGATACCTCGTAGAAGACGGCCGTTTTGAACCAGTGCGGGTCGCGGGGCGTTTCCGGGCTGAACGCGTCCGCGACGGGTTCGGCGGAGGCCGGGATCGCGTCCGGCGGGATCTCGGTCATGGGCTCGTCCCTCGGCACCGCCCCCGGCATTTCCAGCGGGGGATCCTGCGGCGCGTCCGGGTGACGCGGCTCCTGCGGGTCGCTCACGACTCACCGTTCCCGAACGTGAGGATGTGTGCGGGTTGGGTGTGGGGGTCCAGGCGGATGTAGTTGGAGCGGGTCCAGGTGTAGGTGGCGCCGTCGAGGTGGTCGGTGACGGTGAAGGTGCGGGCGGGGTCGTCGGGCAG
>NZ_SMJX01000653.1 GCF_004348535.1 Actinomadura sp. KC216 | reverse complement strand
GGGCGAGGATGACGTCGGCGCCGCTGGTGGCCCATTCGTGGGCGCCGGTCGCGTCGCCCTGGGCGTAGAGGACCTCGGCCACGGTGCGATAGACCTCGGGGTCGCGCGGGCGGTCGGCGCGGATCTGCTCCACCAGGGTGCGGGCCTCGTCGGCGCGGCCCAGCTCGAACAGGGCGTCGGCGAGGTAGGCGCGCGGGTCGCCGTAGGTCTCGCCGCCGTCGTCCATGGCTCTGCGGTACAGCTCGGCGGCCTTGGCGTGGTCGCCCGCGTGCTGCCACTGCTCTCCGGCGCGCAACAGCACGTTGGCGCGTGACACCCCGCCGGACACCGACTCGGCCAGCTCGGACAGCCGGCGGGCCGCCGAGATGTGATCGCCGGTGCGCAGGGTGTCGAACTCCAGGTCGTCGAGGTCGTCTTCCGTCACGTGCGTCACGCTTCAACGCTACCCGCCGTCGCGCGACCGAAGCGGGCGAATCGATGATGATCGTGCGAATAACGGGGCGTAGGTGTCAGCTCACCTGCGCGAACGTTCCAGCGCGTCCCAGAATCCGCGGCGCAGCGCGTGCCGGACCTCGTCGTGCAGGAGGAAGTCGATCGGGAGCGAGGAGCCCTGCAGCAGGCGGGCCTCCAGGTCGGACGGCATCCGCGGTTTGCGGGCGAGGACGGCCTCCAGCCACAGCGCGGGCGCGTCCCTGGCGACGGACTCGCCGAAGTCCTGGCCTTCCTGGTGGGCGGCCTTGACGGCGTCCGCCAGTGTCGGGGTGCTCTGCTGCGCCGGGACGGGTGAGATCTGCTGCGGGCCGGTGTAGGGGCCGTGCGGGCGGCTCTCCGGCTGCATCGTCTGCGGCGGAGGGGGCGGGGACGGCGCCGGGATCGGCGACGAGCTGTACTG
>NZ_SMJX01000068.1 GCF_004348535.1 Actinomadura sp. KC216 | reverse complement strand
GCGCCGAACAGCGACTGGTGGATGAACTCGGTCAGCACGGTGACGATCTCGCGGTAGCTCGCGACCAGCGACCCGTAGTAGTAGGTGAAGTTCGTCCGCTCCAGCGTCGCGTAGATGATCAGCGCCGCGAGGTTGGGGTCGACGCCGATCGCGTCGCTCTCCCTGATCCGGGACGCGATGATCCGGCGGTAGCCGCCCAGCATCTCGACGCCGCTGCGCGCGATCTCCTCCGACGCGGCCTGCGCCTCCACCAGCGCCCGGAACATCGGCATGTGCCGCTGGAAGTGGTCGCAGATCCGCCGCACCCACGCCTCCAGGGCCGCGCGGCCGTCCGGGCCCGCCTCCAGCGGCCCCAGCGACTCCAGCACTCCGGCCAGGTCGGTCCGCATCGGCTCCAGCGACTCCCAGAGCACGTCGGTCTTGTCGGTGAAGTGGAGGTAGAAGGTTCCGTAGGACGTCCCCGCGCGCTCGGCGATCCGGGCGATGCGGGCGTCGTGGTAGCCGTGCGCGGTGAACTCCTCCACGGCGGCGTCGAGCAGCCGCGCGGCCGTGCGGCGGCCCCGCGGCCGTGACTGCCGCTCCTCGGCGGGCGAGTCGTCGTTCACGTGCAGAACCCTAGAGGATGAGCGCCGGGCGATGGCCTCCCGGCGGAGCGGAACGGAGGCGTTACAGCGGACCCCTGTCACGAAAGGGGGACGGGCAGGGGCCCGCTGCGTCCGGGCCGGACGGCGACGGGGTCAGGCGGCGACGCCCAGCAGGCCCATCATGTTGCCGCCCATGATCTTGCGGACGTCCTCGTCCGGGATGCCGGTCAGCTCGTCGACGTAGGAGAGCGGGTCGGCGAGCCCCTCGACGTGCGGGTAGTCGGAGCCGAAGATGATGTGGTCGGCGCCGAGCAGCTTGATCAGGTCGCGCGGGTCCTCCTCGTGGAACGGGTGCATCCAGAAGTTCCGCTTGAACGTCTCCGACGGCGGCTCCGGGAACACCTGCGGCATGGTGCCGTAGGTCTCGTCGAGGTGCTCCAGCAGGTGCGGCACCCAGCCGGCGCCGTTCTCGATCAGCGCGATCCGCACGCCGGGGTGCCGCCACAGCGCGCCGTGGAAGATCATCGAGGTGACCGCGTCCTGGATCTCGCGGTGCGCGTTGCGCATCGCCGCCGTGAACGGCCGGGGCTGCGCGAACGCCTGCATCTCGAGCTGCGTGCCCTCCCACTCGTTCCAGTAGCGGTTGTAGCCGCTGTCGGACGCGTGGAACACCACGAGGACGCCGGACTCCTCGACCAGCTTCCAGTACGGGTCGTACTCCGGCAGCGCGAACGAGCGCGGCCCCTGGTACCCCCACGCGGGCGCGGGACGCATCAGGATGACCTTGGCGCCCTTGTCGAGGACCCATTCGAGTTCCGCGATCGCCTTGTCGACCAGGCCCGGGGTGATGATCGGGGTGGAGAAGATCCGGCCCTTGTGGACGAACGGCCAGTCCTCCGCCATCCACCGGTTGAGGGCGTGGATGACCGCGGCGCACAGGTCGGGGTCGTCGCGCATCCGCTCCTCGACGAGGCTGGCGAGGGTCGGCATCATCAGCGAGTAGCGCAGGCCGAGCTCGTCCATGAGCTCCAGGCGCGGCCCGGCCTCGCGGAAGGCGGGCGGGCAGTCGATCCCCTTGCCGATGATCTGCCGGAGGGTCTTGCCCTCGGGGTTGCCGTGCTTGAAGTACTCCTCCTGCGCGCCGGGCCTGCCGACGCGGTCGAACGTCGGGTTCGGGATGTAGTCGCTGATGTGCCCGCGAACGACGATCTTGGTGCGGCCGTGCACGTCGACGTAGTCGATGGCCCCCTTGTACTCGTCGGGCAGGTACCTCGTCAGCGCTTCGCGTTTCTCGTACAGGTGGTTGTCGGCGTCGAACACCGGGAAGCCGAGTTGGCGAGATGGCATGAAGGACCTCCTCTTCCGTACCCGTAATCTATCAGACGACTGGTAGGTAAGTCAGGTCCCTTCGTCCGTCTCCAGCAGGGCCGGAGGCCACCAGCGCTCGGGCCGCCCGCCCGAACGCACCAGCCGGCCGCGCTGTTCGAGCAGCACCATGTGCGCGAGCGTCTCGCCCGTGGCCGCGCGCTTGGAATGGGTGTCGAACGACGACCAGGGCCGCGACCAGGTGAGCCGGCTGCTGATCTCCCAGCACCCCGCGCCCGGACGCTCGCGCAGCGCCTTCTCGATCTCGTCCAGCCGCTCCTCGTGGTGGGCCAGCAGGTGCGCGACGCGGCCGGACAGCCCGGCGAACCGGTACTCGTGGGCCGGGAGGACCTCGTGCACGTCCAGCGCGCCCACCTTGCGCAGCGAGTCGATGAAGTCCTGGAGAGGGTTGGAGCGCTGCTGCGGGTGCATCGAGATGTTCGGCGTGATCCGGGGCAGGACGTGGTCGCCGGAGAACAGCATCCGGCGGTCCTCGTCGGCGAAGCACAGGTGGCCTGGGGAGTGCCCGGGCGTCCAGACCGCGCGCAGGTTCCAGCCCGGGAGGCCGAGCCGCTGGCCGTCCTCGATGAGGCGGTCGGGCTTGGCGACCGACACGAACCGGCGCATCGCCATCGACGCGCTCGCCAGCTCGCGGGCCTGCTCCTCCGGCGTGCCGATGCGCTCCAGCAGCACCCGGTTGTCCTCGATCAGGCTGTCGACGTCGTCGTAGCGCACCGCGAGCAGCGCCGCGTCCGCCGGATGCAGCCCCACCCACGCGCCCGACTCCTCCCGGATACGGTGCGCGAGGCCGTAGTGGTCGGGATGGATGTGGGTGACCAGGACGGCGCGGACGTCGCCGATCCCGAACCCGGCGGCGGCGAGCCCCCCGGTGAGGGCCCGCCACGCCTCCTCGGTGTCCCAGCCCGCGTCGACGAGCGCGACGCCGTCGTCCAGCTCCAGCGCGTACACCAGCACGTAGCGCAGCGCCTCCAGCGGCAGCGGGACGGGGATCGACCACAGCCCGCCGCCGAGACCCTGCACGGGCGGCAGCAGCTTCCGGCTCCACGCCTCCCACTGGACCCGGTCCAGCGGATCGGGCACATCGTCGCTCATCCCTGCTCCTGTGGGGGGACGACCCCCCACGCCCCCCGGTTCGCTCCGCTCATTGGTAGGACCCCCTCGATCGAAGCCGTCGCTCCCTCCGGCCCTCAGTATGAACCAACCGTCTGGTAGGCAACCGACCCGGGTCCCGCGGGCGTCAGCGGCCCTGGAACTTCGGTTTGCGCTTCTCGACGAAGGCGGCCGCGGCCTCCTTGTGGTCCTCGCTGACGAAGGTGGCGCCCTCCAGCAGCAGGCCGCTCTCCAGGTTGAGCGCCATCCGATCCCGGACGATCTTGTTCAGCGTCGCCTTGGTGCCCTGGACGGCCA
Organism: Actinomadura sp. KC216; assembly: GCF_004348535.1. GTDB lineage: Bacteria > Actinomycetota > Actinomycetes > Streptosporangiales > Streptosporangiaceae > Spirillospora. Next base: position 29,627 of record NZ_SMJX01000068.1, on the reverse strand, counting down.
GCGGCGCCCCGTCCGCGAGCTTGCGCGCGACGCGCTCGGACTCCTCGGCCAGCTCCGCCGCGGGCACGGCCCGCAGCACCATCCCGTACCGGGCGGCGTCCGCGCCGCTGAGGGGCTCGCCCGTCATCAGGTGGTAGCGGGCGGCGCCGAGCGGCATCAGCAGCGGCCAGATCACCGCGCCGCCGTCCCCGGCGACGAGCCCGACCGCGACATGGCTGTCGGCGATCTTGGCGTCCTCGGCCGCGACGACGACGTCGCAGAACAGCGCGATCGTCGCGCCGAGGCCCATCGCGTAGCCGTGCACGGCCGCGACGATCGGCTGCGGCACGGCGAGGAGGGTGTCCAGGATCTCGGTGGCCTTCATCGTGTTCAGGACGCGGGTCGACGGCGGCGGCTGGTCCTCGGCGCTCGTCCACTCGTTGAAGCTCTTGACGTCGCCGCCCGCGCAGAACGCGCGGCCCTCGCCGCGCAGCAGCACCGCGCCGACGGAGGTGTCCTCGGCGACGAGCCGCAGCACCTCCGACAGCTCCCGCTCCAGCCCGCCGCCCATGGCGTTCAGCCGGTCCGGGTTGTTGAGCGAGACCGTCAGCAGCCGGTCGTCCTGCGTCACCAGGACCTTGGTGAACCTGCCGTAATCGGGCACGTGCCCTCCCTCTCAGCGTTTCATCTCGTCGATCTTGGCGGCGCGCGCCGCGGCGCGGCCCGGGGCGGTGATCGCCGCCTCCTGCGCCCGCGCCTCCTCCTCCAGCTGCTCGGCCAGGTGCGCCCGCGCGGCCCCGGACAGCAGCCGCTTGGTGAGCGGCACCGCCAGGCCCGGCCGGTCGGCGAGGCGCGCGGCCAGGTCCAGCGTCCGCGGGACCAGCGCCACCGGCTCGACGACCTCGCTGACCAGGCCCCACTCCAGCGCCTCCGCCGCGGTGAGCCGGCGTCCCGTGGTGAGCAGCTCGAAGGCGCGGGAGTAGCCGAGCAGCCGCGTCAGGTAGTACGAGCCGCCGCCGTCCGGGACGAGCCCGATGTCGGCGAACGCCGGGACGAACCGCGCCGCGTGCGAGGCGATCCGCAGGTCGGCCGCGCAGGCCAGCGACAGCCCGAACCCGGCCGCCGGGCCGTTCACCGCCGCGATCACCGGCTTCTCCAGCGCGGCGAGCGCCAGCATGTTCGCGTTGAACGTCGCGCGCAGGCCGCCGGCCGCCGGCCCGGAGTCGGGGCGCCGCGCCGCCTTCAGGTCGGCGCCCGCGCAGAAGCCCCGCCCGGCGCCGGTCACCACGACCGCGCGGACCGCCGGGTCGGCGGCCTCCCGCCAGGCCACCGCCATGCCCTCGGTCACCGTCGCGTCGACGGCGTTCAGCACGTCGGGACGGTTCAGCGTCACCAGCAGCACGCTGCCGTAGCGTTCGGTCAGCACGGCCGTCATCGGATGCGCTCTCCTTCGGTTCCGCGGGCCGCCGAGCCTGGGCGTGATCGATTCCACTGTCACAACGTCGCCTCCGAACCCAGTACGGCGGTCACCTGGCTGGAGAGCTGGCCGCCGTTGCCGTGCGCGACCGCCACCTCGGCGCCGTCCCGCTGCCGGTCGCCGCACTCCCCGCGGAGCTGCCGCACCGCCTCGATGATCGTGAAGATGCCGAACATGCCGGGATGGCAGTACGACAGGCCCCCGCCGCTCGTGTTGACGGCCAGCTCGCCGCCCGGCGCGATCCGTCCCTCGCCGACGAACGCGCCGCCCTCGCCCTTGGCGCAGAAGCCGAGATCCTCCATGAACAGGATCGTGTTGATGGTGAAGGCGTCGTACACCTGCACGACGTCCACGTCGGACGGGCCGACGCCCGCCATCGCGTACGCCCGCGCCGACGACTCGGTCGCGGCGGTGACAGTGAGGTCGGGCATCTGCGAGATCGACCGGTGCCAGTGCGCCTCGCCCGCGCCGAGCAGGTAGACGGGGGGCTTGCGCGCCGCCCGCGCCCGCTCGGGGGTGGTCACGACGACCGCGCCGCCGCCGTCGGTGACCAGGCAGCAGTCGAGCTTGGACAGCGGGCTGGAGATCACCCGGCTGGACAGGACGTCGTCCACGGTCAGCGGGCCGCGCTCGAACGCCGCCGGGTTCAGCCGCGCCCAGCGCCGCGCCGCCACCGCGACCTCGGCGAGCTGCTCGCGGGTGGTGCCGTACTGGTGCATGTGCCGGGCCGCCGCCAGCGCGTACCCGGTGATCGGCTGCCGCGGCTTGTACGGGGCCTCGTAGTTCGGCAGCTCGGGCGGGCCCATCCCGAGCCGGGCCCGGCCGGAGTCGGCGCGCGGCGTGCTGCCGTAGACGAGCAGCGCCACCTCGCAGGCCCCCGCCTGGATCGCCAGCGCGGCATGGTGCAGGAACGACACGAACGCGCTGCCGCCGACCATCGTGCCGTCGCTGTAGCGGGGCCTGATCCCGAGGTACTCGCCGACGTCGAGCGGCGCCATGCCGCGTCCCGCGATGGCGGTGAACAGGCCGTCGACGTCGTTCTTGGTCAGCCCGGCGTCGTCCAGCGCCCGCGCCGCCGCCTGCGCGGCCAGGTCGATGGCGTACCGGCCGGTCCCCACCTCGCCGAGGTCGGACTCGGCCACGCCCGCGATCGCCGCCGCGCCCCTCATCGCCCCGCCTCCCGTCCGGCCTCTTCGGGGGTGAACACCGGACGCGGGGGCCGGTCGCCGTCGCGGGGCTCGATCCGCGCCCGCACCCGCATGCCGATGCGGACGTCCCCGGCCGGGACGCCGACGACCGTGCTCATCATCCGGAAGCCCTCGTCCAGCTCGACCAGCGCCACCGAGTACGGCTCGGCGTCGCGGCGGGCCAGCGCGCTCGCGGAGTAGACCGTGCCGACACCGGCGCTCTCCCGCCACGCCAGCCGCCCGCTCCCGCAGCCGGGACACGTCACCCTGGGATGGAAGACGGCCTTCGCGCAGTCGTCGCAGCGCTGGTAGGCCAGCACGCCCTTGTCGAGCCGTTCCAGGTAGGCGGGGTGCGGGGCGGGCTCAACCGGTTCGCTCATTTCTCCTCCTCCGCGTAGATGGCGCTGGCGGTGCCGCGCAGGACGACCGCGCGCTCGCCGTCCGGCGACGCGCGCTCCACCCGGAGCTCGGCCTCCGCCATCTCCCCGGTGACGCTGGTGATCTCGCCGGACAGGATGAGCGTGTCGCCGGGCCAGACCTGCGCGACGTAGCGGACGCCGTAGGTGCGCAGGTTCCGGCGGCCGAGCCAGTCGCAGGCGAAGCCGGACAGGATCCCGGCGGTGAGCAGCCCGTGGCCGAACACCGACGGGTATCCGGCGGACTTGGCGAAGGCGTCGTCGTGGTGGATCGGGTTGAAGTCGCCGCCCGCGCCCGCGTACCGGACGAAGTCGGTCCTGGTCAGCGGCCCGACCCTGACCTCGTCGGCGCGGGCGCCCGGCGCGATCACGACGCGCTCCCGGCGGGACCGAGCTCGATCATGGTGCCGCGCAGCCGCAGCACGGTCTCGCCGCGCTGGTTGACGAACGTGTTCTCCCGGATGATCAGCGTCATGGGCCCGCGGCTGCCCTGCTTCTCCACCATGTCGACGACGCGTCCGCGCACGGTCAGCACGTCACCCGCGACGATGTCGCCCAGGTACTCCCAGTCGGTCCCGCCCGCCAGCACGCGCTTGAGGTCGACGCCGAGGTCGTCCTCCACCGACGCCTTCGGCGCCCAGTGCTGGCCGACGGCGCTGAACGTCGGCGGGACGGGAACGTCCGCGTACCCCTCCGCGCGGGCCGCGTCGCGGTCGGTGTAGACCGGGTCGGACGTCTTGATCGCCGCCGCGAACTCGGCGATCTTCCCGCGCTCCACCTCGATGGTGTAGGGCGGCCACTCGAAGCCGATCTTGCCGAAGTCGGCCATCCCGGTCAGCCCTCCTCTCCGTCGTCGCCGGAGGCGAGCACGATGAGGGCGTCCGCCGCGACCGCCGACCCGTCCGCGACCCGGACGGGGTTGACGTCGATCTCGCCGATCTCGGGGACTTCGAGGGCGAGCTGCCCGAGGCCCGTCATCGTCGCGGCCAGCAGGTCCAGCTCGGCGGGGGAGAGGCCGCGGGAGCCGCCGACGAGGCGCCCGCCGAGCAGGCCCCCGATCGCCTCGCGGGCCGCGTCGGCGTCGAACGGCGGGCGGAGCAGCGCGGTCTCCGCCAGCATCTCGATCATGATCCCGCCGGGGCCGAGCGCGACCATCGGGCCGAACACCGGGTCCCGGCGCATCCCGCAGCCGATCTCCAGCCGGGCCGGGGCCATCTCCTGCACCAGCACCCCGGAGATCATCGCGTCCGGGGCGCGCCGCCCCACCTCCGCGATCATGTCGCGGTAGGCGTCCCGGACGGCGTCCGCGCCGGAGAGCCCGAGCCGCAGCCCGCCCACGTCCGACTTGTGCGGAAGCTGGTACGACATCACCTTCAGCGCGACGGGCCCGCCGAGCGCCTCGGCCGCCGCCGCGACCTCGTCGGGCCCCGAGTCGCGGACGCCGCGGACGAACGTCTCCCGCGTCACCGGGATCCCGTACTCGGCCATCACCCGCTTGGCCGTCGACTCCAGCAGCACGCCCTCGCCCAGCGTCCGCGCCTCGCCGAGCATCCCGCGCACCCGTCCGGCGCGGTCGGCGTCCGGCGTGAACGACGGCGCGGGCGGCGGGCGGCGCAGCGTGTGCCTGGCCAGCGTCGCCAGCGCGTGGACGGCCCGCCGCGGATCGGTGTAGGTCGGCACCCCGGCCTTCTGGAAATCCTCCAGCCACGCCGTGCACAGCACCGCGAACGGCTTGTCCGTCGACCGGTACGTCTCGATGATCGCGTCGTTGGCGGCGCCGGGCCGCGCCCACGTGACCGTGGTCGCCATGTCGACCACCGAGCCGCCGACGACCTCGCCGAGCACCGTCTGGAACAGGTCGGGCGCGGCGGTGATCTGCGCGGTCGTGTCGACCGGGTTGGCCGCCGACCCGTAGAACGGCTGCGGCATCTTCGCGGCGATCGCGTCCTGCTCCTCCTTCGGGAACTCCGGCACGGTCAGCCCCGACATCCCGGCGCCGTCGGCGAGCAGCACCCCGGCCCCGCCGGACGTCGTCATGATCCCGATCCGGTCGCCGCGCGGCCGCCGCCCGTCCTGGAAGATCATCCCGAGGTCGAGCATCTCCTCCATCGTGTCGGCGACCACCACGCCGTACTGGCGGCACACCGCGTCGAACACCTCGGCGGAGCCGACCACGGAGGCGGTGTGGCTCAGCGCCGCCCGCGCCGCCTCCCGCGACCGCCCCGCCTTCAGCATGATCAGCGGCTTGTCGAGCTCGGCGGCGCGCCGCGCGGTCTCCACGAGCACGTCCGGGTCGCGGAGCGTCTCGCTGAACGCCAGCAGCACCCGCGTCTCGTCGCGCTCGACCAGGTACCGCAGCACCTGGGCGATGTTGACGTCCACCTCGTTGCCGGTGCTGACGAACCAGCCCAGCCGCAGCCCGGCGAGCTGCGCCTTCTCCGCGATGTAGGACCCGAAGCCGCCGCTCTGCGACACCAGCGCGACCGGCCCGGGCGGCGGCAGCGGCGTGCCGGGCGGCATCGCGAAGCTGGCCGCGACCCCGCCCGCCGAGCTGAGGTAGCCGATGCAGTTCGGCCCGGTCACCCGCACGCCGGTGCGCGCGGCGACCTCGGCCAGCTCGCGCTGGAGCGCCTCGCCCGCCGGGCCGGCCTCGGCGAACCCGGCGGTCAGCACCACCGCCCCGCCGACGCCGAGCGCGCCGCACTGCTCGACGACCCCGGTCACGTGCCCGGCGGGCACCGCGATCACCGCGAGGTCGACCGGCTCGGGCAGGTCGGCGACCGACCGGTACGCCCGGTCACCCTGGACCGTCTCGTCGCGCGGATGCACCGGGTACAGCGCGCCCTTGAACGACAGCGCCAGGTTCCCGTACACCTGCCCGCCGATCCGCTCCACCTGGTTGGACGCGCCCACCATCGCGATCGACCGGGGCGAGAGCAGCCGCTCGATCCCCGTCACCTGCTTGCCCACTGCGTCAACTCCCCTGTCCGCCGTCACCGGCTCCCACGCCCAGATAGATCTCGTTGATCACGGCGGTGTCGTCGAAGGACCGCGCGTCGCCCGCGGCGGCGATCCGCCCGTTGTCCACGACCGCGACGTCGTCGGCGACCCGCATCGCGTACTCCACGACCTGCTCGACCAGCAGCAGCGACAGCCCGTCCGCGCGCAGCGCCGTGATCATCTCGAAGACCTCGGCGGCGATCACCGGGGCGAGCCCGGCGGACGGCTCGTCCAGCATCAGCAGCCGCGGCCCCGGCATCAGCGCCTGCGCGATGGCGAGCATCTGCTGCTGCCCGCCGGACAGGCTCCCGGCCACCGCGTGCCGCCGCTCGGCCAGCATCGGGAAGCGCTCGTACTGCTGCTCCAGCGCCGCGCGCCGCGCGGCGCTGCGCTTGCGCCCGCCGGTCCAGCGGCTCAGGCCGCCGGTGGCGAGGGTGAAGCCGCCGAGCAGGAGGTTGTCCTCCACCGTCCGGCCCCGGAAGACCTGCTTGCCCTCCTGGACGTAGCCGAGCCCGGCGCGGACGCGGCGGTGCGGCGCGAGGCCGGTGATGTCGCGGCCGTCGAAGGCGACGGTCCCGCCGGTCACCGCGGGGGCGAACCCGGCGATGGCGTTGAGCAGGGACGTCTTCCCGGCGCCGTTGCGGCCGAGCACGGCGGTGACCCGTCCCGGACGGACCCGCAGGTCGACGTCCCACAGCACCCGGATGTCGCCGTAGCCGCCGCTGAGCCCGCTGACCTCCAGCATCAGCCCTCACCTCCCGCGGCCTGGCCCGCGTGCCCGGCCTGCCCGGCCTGCCCGGCCTGCCCGGCCGCCTTCGAGCCGGTGTACTCCTCCAGCACGCGCGGGTCGGCCTGGATCTCCGCCGGGGTGCCCGACACCAGCAGCCCGCCCTGGCTGAGGACGTGGATCCGGTCGGCGAGCTTCAGCACCAGCGGGAAGTTGTGCTCGACCAGCACGACCGTGCCGCCCGCGTCGCGGATCAGGCCGATGGCGCGTTCCAGCCCGGCGAGGTCGCCCTCGTCCAAGCCCGAGCCGACCTCGTCGAACAGGAACACCGCCGGACGGGCCGCGAGCGCCCGCGCCACCTCGACGAGGCGGCGGGTGCCGAGCGGCAGCGAGTCGACCTCCTGCCCGGCGACGTCGGCGATGCCGAGCAGCCCGAGCAGCCGGACGGCCTCCGCGTCGTCGGCGGCCCAGCCGCGCCGGAACCCGGGCAGCCGCAGCACCGCGGACGGCACCCGCACCCGGTGCGAGATGTAGCGGCCCGTCGCCACGAAGTCCTTGGTCGTCATGCCGCTCGGGATCAGCGGTGTCTGGAACGTCCGCGCGATCCCGGCGCGGGAGATCCCGTACGGCCGCAGCCCGCCGAGGTCCCGGTCGCCGAGCCTGATCGCCCCGGCGGTCGGCCGGTAGAACCCGCAGACGAGGTTGAGCAGCGTCGTCTTCCCGGACGCGTTCGGCCCGATCAGCGCGGTGACCTGGCCGGGTTCGGCGTCGATGCTCACCTCGCGGAGCGCGCGGTTGCCGCCGAACGACTTCGACAGGCCCTCCGTCCGGAGCCTGACGCCGGGGAGTGCGCCCACCTCCGCGGCCGCAGGGCCGTCCGCCGCGGCGGGCGCGTCCGGCGCGGCCAGGGTGAGGCCGAGCCTCCGGGCGCCCCAGCGCAGCCACCTGCGGGCGAGGCCGGTGAGCCCGTCGGCCAGCAGGATCCCGGCGACCAGCAGGAACACGCCGTAGATGATGAGCTGCCACTCCTGGAACGAGCTGAACGACTGCTGCCCCATCTGGACGATCGCCGCCCCGGCCAGCGCCCCGTAGATCGAGGTGGACCCGCCGACGATCGACGCCGCCAGGATGCTCAGCGCCATCGTGAACGTGAACGTCTCGGGCGCGATGAAGCCGTCCAGCCAGGCGAACATGACGCCCGCCAGGCAGGCCGGGATCGCGCCGGTCACGTAGACGAGCAGCTTCAGCCGGAACACCGAGATCCCGAGCGCGCTCGCCAGCACCGGGCTCTGCTTGAGCACCAGGAACGCGTTGCCGTGCCGCGACAGGATCATGTTGCGGGCGATGAGGAACCACACCGCCGTCACCGCGATGATCAGCATGTAGAGCGCGTCGCGGCCGAGCGCCGTCCCGAACAGGGTCGGGACCGGCGGCGCCAGCCCGTTGGTGCCGCCCGTGTAGGGCTCCAGCACCTTCACCAGGTTCGGGATGATGAGGACGAGGAAGAACGTCAGCATCGCCAGCGACCAGCCGCCGAGCCGGAGCCCGGGGATGCCGGTGATCAGCCCGACCACGATCGCGCAGCCGATCGCGCACACCATGATCAGGCCCGCGTCGGTGATGCCGTGCGTCACCCCCAGGTAGCCGGTCAGGTAGGCGCCGACCGCGTACAGGAACACCTGGCCGACCGCGAGCTCGCCCGCGTAGCCGAGGACGATGTTGAGCCCGCTGACCTGGAGCGACAGGATCGCGACCAGCAGGACGGTCCGGGCCCAGTAGTCGTTGAGGCCGAGCATCGGCGCGAACAGCACGAGCGCCGCCGCCACCACTCCGGCCACCGGCATGGCGCCGCGCAGCACGGACGGGAGGGCCGTGGTCTTGGGGGATGCGGAGAGGGTCGTCATGAGATCACACCTGCCGTTCCGCGGCGCCGCCGAACAGGCCCCGAGGCCGGGTCAGCAGGATGAGCAGGAAGACCCCGAACACCACGATCTGCGGGTAGGAGTCGCCGACGTACCGCGCGGTGACCGCGTACAGCAGCCCGATCGTGAACCCGCCGATCAGCCCGCCGAGCTGGCTCGCGGACCCGCCGATCGCGATGGCCACGAAGCCGAACAGCGCGAGCGTCTCGCCGAGGTGGAAGTGCGCGTAGGTCCGTCCGGCGACGAACACCGCGAACAGCCCCGCGATCAGCCCGGCCAGCGCGAACGCGCCGATGCCGAGCGCCCGCACGTTCAGCCCGCGCGCCTGCGCCGCCTGCCGGTTCTCCGCGGTGGCGAGCGACGCCAGCCCGAGGAGCGTCTTGCGCGACCACAGGTGCAGGCCGACGCCGAGCGCCAGGACGAGCAGGATCAGCACCAGGTCGTTGCGCTGGATGGTGCCGCCGAGCAGCGTCAGCGGCTCGCTGGAGAACGGCGACGGCACCTTCAGCGGCTCGGTGCCCCAGATCTTGGACGCGATCCCGCCGAGCAGCGTGCCGACGCCGACCGTGGTGATCAGCGCGGCGTGCGTGCCGTGCCGGCGCAGCAGCGGCCGGATCGCGATCCGCTCCTCCACCACCGCGATCACCGCGACGGCGAGGCCCGCCAGCAGCACGGTCACCGCGACCGGCAGGCCCCAGTCGACCAGGCCGACGTAGGCCAGGAACGTTCCGATCATGATGAGGTACGCGTTCGCGAAGTTCACCACGCCGGACGCCAGCAGCACGACGTTGTAGCCGATGGCCACGAGGCTGTAGAGGGCGCCGGTGGCCAGCCCGGACCAGATGGTCGTCATTCGAGACCCCGCCCTCAGTAGCCCTTGCCGGGCACGTAGAACCCGTTGGCGTCGTACGTACCTGGCTGGACGTACTTGAAGGAGGTGGCGCTCGTCTTCGGGAAGTGGTCCGCGGGGGTGTACTCGTACAGGGTCACCTCGCCCTTGGGGCCCTTGCCGACCCAGGGCGGGTTCGCGGGCGTCTTGAACTTCTCGAACGCCTTCGCCAGCTTCTCCCCGTCGGTGGTCTTCTCCTGGCCGGCGACGTGGGCGACGAACTGGAGCAGGTCGTAGGTGGTGGTGAACAGCGCGACCCCGGTCTGCGTCAGGTACTTGGCCGCGTCCGACGCCTTGAAGGACTCGATCACCTTGGGCAGGCCGGGGTGCTGCTCGTCCCCGGCCAGCGAGGACGTCTGCATGATGACCTCGTAGTTCTTGATCTGCGCCGCGGTGACCTTGCCGGCGATGGGGGACGGGCTGGCCAGCTGGTCGCCGTAGGAGGGCAGCGTCCAGCCGAGCTGCGCCCGGCCGCGCAGGACGTACAGCACCGCCGTGCCGTAGCCGTTGACGATCAGCGCCTGCGGGTTCTGCGCCTTCAGCTGCTGGAGCTGCGGCGTCATGTCGAGCGCGGTGGCGTCGTAGCTCGCGCTGACCAGCTCGATGCCGGCCTGCTTGAGCGGGCCCTCGTACTGCTTGAACGAGCTCTGCCCGGTCGCGTCGTCGGAGTAGATCATCGCGACCTTCTTGTAGCCCTTGTCCTTCGCGAGCTGGACGAAGGTGGGCACGTACGCCGCGCTCGGCGGGGTGACGCCGAAGTGGTAGGGGAACTTCTTCGGGTCGTTGAGCTGGATGCTGCTGGTGGCGCCGACCGACAGGACCTTGTCGCGGGTGAGGATCGGCAGCATCGACATCGACACCGCGCTGGACCCGCCCGGGTAGACGAGGTCGGGCTTGCCCTTCGCGAGCCGCCGCTGGAGCTCGCTGACCGCCTTGGTCGGGTTGTTCTGGTCGTTGGAGACCTCCAGCTTGATCTCCCGGCCGTTGATGCCGCCCTTGGCGTTGATGTCCTTGATCGCCGTGCGGGCGCCGCCGAGCAGGGCGCCGCCCAGGATCGCGGTCGGGCCCGAGGTGTCGATCGACACGTAGAAGACGAAGGGGCCCGTGCCCGCAGAATCCGCGGAGCCGCTTCCACATGCCGTAACGGTGGCCAGAATTGTTCCCATCGCCATTGCGGTGAGAATTTTCATGCCCCGTGATAGAGCGAGCATGACGTCCTCCGCTCAAAAGGGATTCTGTGGGGGTGAACGTGATTCAGTCTTGTCTAACATCCGGCCTGCCGGGCGTCAACGGTCTGGCGGGCACGAGTTCACATGGATGCGATCGCCTCTAACTATGCAGTTCAAGGCCAGAGGGTTGACAGTGCGGAGCCTCCCGGGGTATCCCTGAACCAGGTTCAGTTGCCTACCGGTCGTCTGGTAGTCCTCGATGGTCCTCGGGACGCGCCTCGACGTCCGGCGTATTGCCGCGCTTTTTCGTGCTCACAGGGAGCCAACAATGGTTCTTGCGCTGCTGAACGATGAACAGCAGATGCTGCGGGAAATGATGAGTTCGCTGGCCGGCTCGGTGAGCGCGGGAAATCCGCGGGACATCGGGGAGATCGACCGCGGGAAGGGGTGGGGCGCGCTCGCCGACGCCGGGATGCTCGGGCTGCGCGTCCGGGACGCCTCCGGCGCGCCGACCGGCTCGGGCGTCGACGCGATGATCGTCGCGGCGGCGCTCGGCGGCGCGCTCGCACCGCTGCCCTATATCGGGTCGGCCGTCCTCGCCACCGAGCTGCTCGCGCTGGCGGGCGCGCCGCCCGACCTGCTCCAGCGGGCCGCCGAGGGCGCCGAGCGCCACGCCGTCCTGCTCACCCCCGACCTCTCCGGCATCGCGACCGCCGCCGACCTCGGGCAGGCGATCGCGTTCGACTGCTGGGGGGCCGGGCACGCGCTCGCGCTGTCGGACGGCGGCCCGGCGCCGCGGCTCGTTCGCGTCCCGCTCGGCGACGGCGCCGACCGCGGGCCCGCCGCCGACCTCACCCGGGACCTCGCCCGGTTCAGCACCGCCCCGGCGGACGCCGAGGAGATCGGCCGCCCGCTGGAGGCGGCGGACCTCGACCGGTGGCGGGCGCTCGCGCTCACGGTGATCTCCGCCGACGCGGTCGGAGCGATGCGCGCGGCGCTGGACGGCGTCGTCGCCTACTCCAAGGAACGCGTCGCCTACGGCACCCTGATCGGCTCGTTCCAGGCGATCCAGCACATGTGCGCGGACGCGCTCGTCCACTGCGAGGCCGCGTCCGCCTGCGTGAGCTACGCCGCCTGGGCCGCCGACGAGGCCGCCCCCGACGAGGCGCTGCTCGCCGCGCACACCGCGAAGGCCTACACCGCCACCGCCTCCCTCGACGTGGCCGAGACGGTGATGCAGGTGTACGGCGGCATCGGGCACACGTGGGAGCACGTGGCGCACCTGTACGCCCGCCGCGTCCTGCTCGACCGCGCGGTGCTCGGCGACGCCGCCCAGAGCCTCGACCGCGTCGCCGACCTACGCCTGGGGCGTCCCGGGCCGGAGGAGAGCTGATCATGGACTTTCGGGACACCCCCGAGGAGGCCGGTTTCCGCGCCCGGCTGCGCGAGTGGCTGGCCGGCAACGCCCCGGCGGACTACGACACCGCCGCCGACCATGACACCAAGGCCGCCATCCGGCGCCGGTGGCACCGCAGCCTCTACGACGCCGGGTACATGGGCATGGCCTGGCCGCGCGAGTACGGCGGCCAGGACCTCAGCCCCGTCTACGACGCGATCCTCAACGAGGAGGTCGGCGCGTCCGACAGCCCGCCCGTGCCGGGCCAGGTCAACTACCTCGGCCGCGCCATCTACACCTACGGGAGCGAGGAGCAGAAGCGCCGCTTCCTGCCGACGCTGCTGAGCGGCGAGATCCAGTGGTGCCAGGGCTTCTCCGAGCCGGGCGCGGGCTCCGACCTCGCCGCGCTCCAGACCCGCGCCGAGCTGAAGGGCTCGCCGGAGTCGGGCGTGTACGTCGTGAACGGCCAGAAGATGTGGACGAGCGGCGGCCAGTACTCCGACTGGTGCCTGCTGCTCGCCCGCACCGACCCGGACGCCCCCAAGCACAAGGGCATCTCCGCGTTCCTCGTCGACATGAAGACCCCCGGGATCACCACCCGGCCGATCGTCCTCGCCGACGGCGAGCCGGAGACCAGCGAGGTCTTCTGGGACGACGTCGAGATCCCCGCCGGGCAGATGCTCGGCGCGCCGGGCCAGGGCTGGCACATCGCGATGACGACCGTCACCTACGAGCGCGGCCCGGCCGACGTCGGCATGATCTCCAACTACCGCAAGACGCTGCGTGCCATCGAGGAGACGGCCGCCGCGAAGGGCCTCACCGCGCGTCCCGAGGTCCGCCGGGAGCTGGCCCGCGCGTACGTGCTCGGCGAGGCGCTGCGGCTGAACGTGGCGCAGCAGCTCTCGCTGCGCGTGTCTGGCCGGGAGCCCGGTCCGGAGGGGTCGGTCGGCAAGCTGCTGTGGTCGCAGGCCGAGCAGTCGCTGTACCACCTGGCGCTCGATCTCGCCGGGGCGGACGCGGTGACCGGCGCGGCCCCCGAGGTGCTCGCCGGGTACTTCCGGTCGCGGCCCATCAGCGTGTACGGCGGATCGTCGCAGATCCAGCGAAATCTCCTGGCATGGCACATTCTCTCGATGCCTCGCAAACCGACCCGTTGAGCCGCGGCGGCGGGAGAATGGGGTCCATGCGCAAGTCCGAGGGCGGGGAGAACGGCCAGGCCCACGCCCTGCTGAACGCGGCCGAGGAGCTGTTCACCGAACGGGGCTTCTACGGCACGAGCGTCACCGACATCACCGAGCGCGCCGGCACCAGTGTCGGCGCGCTCTACTACCACTTCGGCAGCAAGAACGGCGTGTACCACGCGCTGTGGTCCCGCTACATGGACGCGCAGTCCGGCCGGACCCGCGAGGCGGTGACGTTACTGCGCGCCGCGGGCGTCACCGACGGGCGCCGCCTGTTCCTCGCGGGCACCCGCGCCTACCTGACCAGCGCCTGGCACCACAGCGGACTGGTCCGGATGGTCTCGGACGGCGACGCCCCCGCCGGTTTCGCCGGGGTGGCCCGCGGGTTCAGCCAGGAATGGGCCCGGCAGAACACCAAGCTCCTCCAGGTCAGCGACCCGCTCGCCGACCGCGCGCTGTCGTCGATCGTCACCGGCTCCATCGGCGGGATCGCCCGGGAGGTCGCCGACTGCGAGACGCTGGAGGACGCGGACGCGCTGATCGCCAAGGCCATCGAGATCTACGGGTCGCTGCTCGGGGTGCCGCCCGTCCGGGACGCCGGCCCGGGAACCGGGATCGCCGCCGGGTCGGGCGTCCGGTTCGCGGACGCTCAGCGGGCCGCCGCCGACGGCGACGGCCCGCACCCACGTTGAGCGTCCGGCCGACCGGACCCCCGCGCCGCTCAGGCGGTCTCCGCCTGAGCGGCCGCGGCGTCCTGGGCTTCCTGGGCGTCCCGGCGGGGCGGCGCCGGGCGGTAGCAGGCGGCCAGCAGCCCCGCGCCCGCGGCGAGCCCGCCGCCCGCCGCGACCAGCAGCCCCCAGCCGCCGGCGTCCAGGCCGATCGCCTCGTCCAGCGACCAGGCGCCCGGACCGGTCGTCGCGACCCCGGCGGCGACGACGGCCAGGACCAGGTTGTACTCCCATCCGTTCCCGGCGCTGAAGAAGCCGTTCTCCCGGTGCACCGTCCACGCGGCGACGAGCATGAGCCCGACGAACCCGGCCGCCGCGAGCGGCGTGAGCAGCCCGGCGGCGAACAGCACGCCCGCGCCGATCTCCGTCGACGCCGCGAACAGGGCGTGCAGCCGCCCGGGCCGCATGCCGATGCTCTCGAACCAGCGCGCGGTGCCCGGGATCCGGCCGCCGCCGAAGAACTTGTTGTAGCCGTGGGCCGCGAGCGTCAGCCCGGCGACCACCCGGACGAGCAGAAGCCCGGCCGCCACCTCGTCCATCCCTGTCCTTCCTCTGCAGACGCGCGGCGTGCCGCCCCCATCAGGCCGAGGCCGCCGGTGAGGGCGGCACGCCGCAGCTCGGCGGGCGCGGCGCTAGGCCGTCGCCGGCGGATCGGCGGGGGTGAAGCGGAACACGCGCTCGGCGTTGCCGCGCAGCACCTTGTAGGCGACGTGCGGGTCCACGTCGGCGAGCCGCTCCTGGGCCAGCTTGATGCAGTCCGGCCAGGTCGAGTCCGAGTGCGGGTAGTCGGTCTCGATCATGACGTTGTCCTCGCCGATGACGTCGAGGTTCCGGATGCCGTGGACATCGTCGATGAAGCAGCCGAACACGTGGTCGTGGTAGGTCTGCCGCAGGTCGAAGTTGTCCAGGTCCAGCGACCCGACCGCGTGCTTGCCCTCCAGCGACCCGCCGAACGCCTCGCCGCGCTGGATCCAGGCGCGCTGGTGGTCGAGGACCTGCTCGGCGCGCTCCAGGAAGTACGGGATCCAGCCGATGTTGCCCTCCGACAGCGCGATCTTCAGGCTGGTGAAGCGCTGGAAGATGCCGCTGAACAGCCATTCGAGCAGCGCGCCCGACGTCCGGTTGGCGCCCCAGGTCATGTTCGCCATGAACGGCGAGTTGGGGCTGATCTTCGGCATGGTGGACGACGAGCCGACGTGCATGCACACGATCAGCTCGGTCTCCTGGGCCGCGGCGAACAGCGGGTCCCAGTAGCGCTTCGGGTCGTGGATGGTCGGCAGCCCGAGCGGGGCCGGGTTCTCGGAGAAGGCGACGCCCCGCGCGCCCTTGGCGGCGGTGCGCTCGATCTCCTTGGCGGCGGCCTTGGGGTCCCACAGCGGGACGATCACGAGCGGGATGTAGCGGCCGGGCGCCGACCCGCACCACTCGTCGATCATGAAGTCGTTGTAGGCCTGGACGCAGAGCATCGCGAGCTCCTTGTCCTCCGCCTCCCAGAACAGCTGGCCGCAGAAGCGCGGCACGGACGGGAAGCAGAGGGACGCGAGGATGCCCGCGCGGTCCATGTCCTCCAGCCGCGCGACGGAGTCGTAGCAGCCCGCCCGCATCTCCGAGTAGGGGATCGCGTTCGGGGTGAACTCCTCCTTCTTGCGTCCGGCGGAGGCGGCGAGCCCGGACGAGGGCACCTTGCGGTCCTCGTACACCCAGACCTCGCCGTGCTCGGCGTCCTGGACGAGCCGCGGCGCGACGTCCCTGTACTTGGCGGGGACACGGTCCGTCCAGACATGGCCGGGCTCGATGACATGGTCGTCGACGGAGATCAGCCAGTTGAGATCGGGAGTCCGCATGGTCGTCATGTCAGTCCTCTCACGTGGGTCAAGGTCCAGTTTGTCAACCGGTCGGCTGGTAGTCAACGAGCCAAACTCATCTACCGGTCGACTGGTAGACAAGCCGATCTTCCGCGCCTAGGATGCGGGCAACGTCGCGGGCATCGTCCCGGGAAGCGGTGGAGGGAGCGGAATGGGCATCGTGACCGACCTCGCGAGCGCACTCGACCTGGAGCGGCTGGGCGCGAACCGGTTCCGCGGCGGCAGCGTGGACAGCCCGGAACGCGACGTCGTGTTCGGCGGCCAGCTCATCGGGCAGTGCGCCGTCGCCGCCGCGCGCGCCGAGCCCGCCGCGGGCAAGCGGATCAAGACCGTGCACGCGCTGTTCGCGCGGACGGCGTCCAAGGCGAGCCCGATCGACTTCGAGGTCGAGTTCCTGCACGCCGGGCGCACCATGGCCAGTGCCACCGTGACGGTCACGCAGTGCGGGCGGCTCTGCGCCCGGGCGATGGCGCTGCTCACCGCGGACGACGACGACCTCATCCGGCACGCCGCGCCGATGCCCGCCGTCGAGCCGCCCGAGGCGCTCGAAGCGGTGACCGACCCGTACGTCGGCCGCGAGCTGCGCGTCGCCGGCGGCGCCGACCTCAACGGCTCCACCCGGCCCGGCGCCGACCCGACCGCCGACCCGACCGAGCTGTCGGTATGGACGCGGATGCCCGGCGACACCTCCGCCGAACAGGCGGTCGCGCAGGGGATGCTGGCCCACGCCAGCGCCGGGTTCCTGATCGGCGCCGCGATGCGCCCGCACCCCGAGCTCACCATCGTCGACGCGCACGACAGGTTCTCAACCGGCATCCTCGGACATAGTGTCACGTTCCATGAGGAAGCCGACATGAGCGACTGGATCCTGCTGGCGCACGAGAGCCCCTACGCCGGGCGCGGCCGGTCCTACGGGCGCGGCCACGCCTTCGCCCGCGACGGGCGGCTGGTCGCGTCGTTCGCGCAGGACGCCATCATCCGCAGCTTCGCGACCGGGCCCGGCACCGCGGCGGACGGCCGCAGCAAGGCGAGCGTCCTCTGACCCCACCCCCAGACCTCACCCGACCCCGACACCACTGAACCGACCCCGAGACTCCGATCAGGCCAGGAACGTGGAGGGGAGCCCGATGGGATCGTTCGAGTTCGCGCCCGCGCCGAGACCCCCGGAACTGAACGCCCGCTACGAGCGGCACGGGCACCAGGTGCCCGTCTCGATCGGCTCCCTGATGGCGCGCAACCGGGTCGAGTTCGGCGCGCTGACCGCCGTGTACGACGGCGACGTCCGGCTGACCTGGCGGGAGCTGGCCGACATCGCCGGGCGCTTCGCCGGGTTCCTGGGCTCGCGCGGCGTCGGCCCCGGCGACGTCGTGGCCTGGCAGGCGCCGAACTGGTGGGAGTCGCTGGCCGTCGCGTACGGGATCTGGGCGGCGGGCGCGATCAGCGCCCCCATCGTGCCGATCTACCGCGAGCACGAGGTCGCCGCGATCGTCGCCGCGGTGCGTCCGGCCTGCGTGGTGACGGCGGCCGACTTCCGCGGCTGCCGTCATCCCGAGCTGATCGACGAGGCGTGCCGCATGGCGGGCTGGGAGCCGTCCGTCCGCGTGGTGCTGCGCGGCGCCGCCACCGGCTGGACGCCCTTCGAGACGACGGTGACCGGCAAGTCGGAGATCGCCACCGACGTCGACCCCGACGCGCCCGCGCTCATCGGCTTCACGTCCGGCACGACGTCGGGCGCCAAGGCCGTCGTGCACAGCACCCGCGGCCTGATCGCGTCGCCGGTCCGCTCGACCCGCGCCTCCGGCACCACCTGGACCGACCGCGCCTACATGCCCGCGCCGGTCGCGCACGCCACCGGGCTCCTGTCGGCCATCGCCGTCCCGCTCTACACGGGCGCGTCGGTCGTCCTGCGCGACCGGTGGGACGCCGACCAGGCCATCGACGACATCCTCGAATACAGGGTCACCACGTCAGCGGGCGCCGCCGTCTTCATGAAGGAGCTGGTGGACGCCCTCGACCGGCGCGGCATGGACCGGCTGCCGCTGCCCGGCGGCTACCCGTGCGGCGGCTCGTCCATCCCGACCTCGCTCGCCGAGGCGACCGAGGCGAAGGGCCTCGCCCCGGCCAGGGCGTTCGGGATGACCGAGTGCCCGGGCGTCACCGGCAGCAGCCCGCGCCTCGACCCGCCGCACATCCGGCTCGCCACCGACGGCTGGATCATGCCGGGCTGCGAGATCCGGGTGCTCGGCCCGGACGGCGCCGAAATGCCCGCGGGCGAGGCGGGGGAGTTCCTGGTCCGGGGCCCCCAGCTCGCGCTCGGCTACATCGACCCGGAGCACACCCGCGAGGGCTTCACCGATGAGGGCTGGTTCCGCACCGGCGACCTCGGGTTCCTCACCGCGCACGCGACCGGCGACGGCGAGGTCCGGTACTCCTGCCAGGTCACCGGACGGTCCAAGGAGATCATCAACCGGGGCGGGGAGAAGATCTCCGTCCGGGAGATCGAGGACGCGATCGTGCGGCACGCCGAGGTGCTGGACGCGGCGGTCGTCCCGGCGCCGCACGAGCGGCTCGGCGAGCAGCCCGCCGCGTTCGTGCTGCTCCGGCCGGGCGCCGCCGTCCAGCCGGACGGCCTCGCCGCGTTCCTGCGCGCGGGCGGCCTCGCCCCGCAGAAGATCCCGCGGATCTGGCGCTACGTGGACGACCTGCCGAGAACGGCGTCCGGAAAGATCAAGAAGTACGCGCTGCGGGAGGCCCTGGCGGGCCCCGCGCCCGCGTGAGGCCGTGAGGCCGTGAGGAACGGAGAGATGCGCGAGATGGACGGCATATTCGACGGGATCCGCGTGCTGGAGGTGGCCACCTGGACGTTCGTCCCGGCCGCCGCCGCCGTGCTGGCCGACTTCGGCGCCGACGTCGTCAAGATCGAGCATCCGCTGCGCGGCGACCCGCAGCGCGGCCTGTCCACCGGCGGCTACGCGCCCAGCATGGCCGGGATCAGCATCACGATGGAGCAGACCAACCGGGGCAAGCGCAGCGTCGGCCTCGACATCTCCAAGCCCGGGGGCCGCGAGCTGCTGCTGGAGATGGCGGCCCGCTGCGACGTGTTCATGACGAGCTTCCTGCCCGGCAACCGCGCCAAGCTCGGCATCGACGTCGACGACCTCCGCGCCGTGAACCCGGACATCATCTACGTCCGCGCGGACGCGGTCGGCCCGGAGGGCCCCGAGAGCGGCAAGCCCGGCTACGACATGAGCGCGTTCTGGGCCCGCAGCGGCATCGCGCACGCGCTCACCGAGGAGGGCGCGGAGCGCCCGACGCGGCAGCGGCCCGGCTTCGGCGACAAGACCGGCGCCATGAACCTCGCCTTCGGGGTCGCCGCCGCGCTCTTCCGTCGCGCCACCACCGGGACGCCGTCGGAGGTGGACGTGTCGCTGCTCGGCACCGCGCTCTGGGTGAACTCCAGCGACGTGGTGTACTCCAAGGCGATCGGCGGCGACTTCAGCCGCCGCGAGGTCAAGGTCCCGAACCCGATCTCGCACGTCTACCGCACCGGCGACGGCCGCTGGATCGCGCTGCTGATGCTGGAGTCCGACCGCTGGTGGGCGCCGCTGTGCCGCCACCTCGGCCGCCCGGACCTGGTCGACGATCCGCGCTTCTCCGGCGCCGCCGAGCGGAACGCGAACAGCGCCGAGTGCGTCGCCGAGCTCGCCGCGACGTTCGCCGGCGGCACGCTCGCCGAGTGGCGCGAGCGCCTCGGCCCGCTGAGCGCGCCGTGGGAGGCGATGCAGACGCTCCCCGAGGTCCTGGACGACCCGCAGGTCACCGCGAACGGCTACATCACCGACGTCAAGCATCCGTCCGGGCAGGACATCACGCTCGTCCGGGCGCCGGTCCGGTTCGACGGGCGGCAGCCCGCGCTGCGGCCCGCGCCGGAGGCCGCCGCGCACACCGAAGAGGTGCTGCTGGAGCTGGGCCACGACTGGGCGGAAATCGGCCGGCTGAAGGAGTCCGGTGCCATCGCCTGACATGCGAGTACGGGCGATTTCGCGACCCCGCCCTTGGTAGACTCGCCGGGCACGCCGAATCGATGAAGGGAATGATGATTTTGAGCGTGTCCCAGGGACGACAGCGCACCGCCACCAAATCACGGGTGGCCGGAGAACAGCGTTGGGAAGAGATTGTCGAAGCCGCCGCGAAGATCTTCTCGCAGAAGGGCTACGAGGCCACCAGCCTGCAGGACATCGCCAATACGGTCGGCATCCTCAAGGGCAGCATGTACTACTATTTCAAGAACAAGGAAGACTTGCTCTTTGAATTGGTGCAGCGCGCGCTTGACGCCCACCAGCCCTCCCTGGTGGAGGAGCCCGAGATCGCCGAGGCCGCCGCGCCCGTGCGGCTGCGGGCCTTCATCCGCCGGTGGATGGCGCTCAACCGCAAGCAGCGCCTCTGGCGCGGGGTCGCGGAGAGCGAGTTCGGGCGGCTGCGCGGCAAGCGCCTCAAGGAGGTCATCGCCGAGCGCGACAAATTCAGCGCGTTCGCGAAGGAGATAATCGAGCAGGGAATGCGCGACGGCGACTTCGACTCGGACATCGACCCCAGCGTCGTGACCAGCACGCTGTTCGAGCTGATGAACACGACGCAGACGTGGTTCAAGCCTTCGGGGCGGCTCTCCTACGCCGAACTCGCCGACTGGTACGCGACATTTTTCATCCGCGGCCTCGGTGGTTCCGACGAGCGTGTGGCGAAGTCGCCCGGCGAAACCGGGTAAACCGGCCAGGCCGTTCTTCCGAGCCGTTGGATAAACCCTTGCCGGCAATTGGATATCGACCAGACGGTTGGTAGTCTAGCAGGGGGCGGGCGGCCCCGGGCGCGTCCCGTGACCGCCCCGGCTGGAGGGGTCGCCCTCCTTCGACTCGACAAGTGAGGAGAACGGCAGTGGCGAGGATGTGCGAAGGCCGGGTGGCGGTGGTCACCGGCGCGGGCCGCGGGATCGGCCGCGGGCACGCGCTGGAGCTCGCGCGCCAGGGCGCCCGGGTCGTGGTCAACGACCTCGGCGGCGACGTGCACGGCGCGAACCCCGACTCGGCCGCGGCCAAGGAGGTCGCCGAGGAGATCGTCGCGGCCGGTGGGGAGGCCGTGCCCAGCGGTCACGACGTGTCCACCGCCGACGGCGCCGCCGGGCTCGTCCGGCTGGCCCTCGACAGCTTCGGCGCGCTGGACGCCGTGGTGAACAACGCGGGCATCCTGCGCGACCGCACCATCATCAACATGTCCGAGGACGAGTGGGACTCCGTCGTCGCCGTCCACCTGCGGGGCACGTTCCTGGTCACCCGCGAGGCCGCCCGGCACTGGCGGGAACGGTCCAAGGCGGGCGGGCCGGTCGACGCCCGCATCATCAACACCTCGTCGGTGTCCGGCCTGTTCGGCAACACCGGGCAGAGCAACTACGGCGCCGCCAAGGCCGGCATCGCCGGGTTCACGATCATCGCGTCGCTGGAGCTGGCCCGCTACGGCATCACGGTCAACGCGGTGTCCCCGTCCGCGCGCACCCGCATGATCACGCCGCGCGGGCAGGAGCGGATGGCCGCCCGCGACGACTTCGACCCCTTCGCCCCCGAGAACATCGCGCCGCTGGTGGCCTGGCTCGCCGGGAGCGGGTCCAAGGACGTCACCGGGCGCGTCTTCAACGTGCACGGCGGCCGGATCAGCGTCCTCGAAGGGTGGAACGAGGGCCCGGTCGTCGACAAGGGGCAGCGCTGGGATCCCGAGGAGCTCGCCGCCGTCATGCCCGAGCTGGTGGCCCGGGCCCGCGCGAACGTCACCCTCGGCGGCTGACCGGGGGATCGGCCGTGGCGTTGCCGGGGACGGGGCCCCCGGTAACGCCGCGGCCGGCGGTTCAACCCTCGGCCCTCTCGGTCAGGCGCAGGACGGCCCCGAAGCAGTCGTCCGGATGAAGGACCAGGTCATCGGACTGGCGCTCGGCGATCCGCACCCCGCAGGACGCGAGATGCCGCCGCGCGGCGTCCAGGTCGCGGACCTTGAACGTGACCGAGTGCATGATCTCGCCGTTGCGGGCGAGGTCGCGTCCGGCCCGGCTGCGCTCGTCGTCCGGACGGGCCAGTTCGATCACCGTGTCCTCGCCGACGTGCACGAAGACGCTGTCGGTCGCGTCCGCGCCGCGGCCCCGGCGCAGCACCTCGCCGCCGAGCGCGCCCGCGTAGAAACCGGCCGCCCGGTCCAGGTCGCGGACGACCACGGTCATGTACGCGACGCGCTCGACGCCCAGCGGATGCTCGTCACTCCAGTAGGACGTGGAGAACCCGGGACGGAACCGGGGGTCCTCCAGGCCGCTCACCGCCTCGACGTCCACGAACTCGATGGCCCCGTGGCTGTCCCTCGGGTGGGTGTAGAGCGAGCCCGGGAACTCGCCCGAGGCCGACGCGGCCTCCATGTCCGCGCCGCCGGGCCCGGTCACGCGCACGCCCGCCGAGCGCAGCCGCTCGTAGAGGCCCCGCAGGTCCTTGACGTACCAGGCCAGCGAGTGCAGGTGCTCGCCGAACCGCGCGTAGAACCTGCCGACCGGGGTCGCCTCGGCGCCCGGCAGCCGGCTCGACATCATCGGCTCCATCACGAAGTCGGCGATGACGACGAGCGAGGCGTCCCGCTTCTCGACCGCCAGGTGCCCCTTGTAGAAGCGCTCGACGCCGAACACCCGGTCGTACCAGTCGTCCGCGGCGTCCAGGTCGGAGACCATGTGGATCGCGTGGTAGAACCTGCCGATCTCGAACAACGTTCCGCTCCCTCTCCTCGCCCGGCCCTGGCGAATCCGCTCGCCCGGCCCTACCATATCTACCAGACGGTTGGTTGTTTAGTCGTCCGGCTGTGAGATGCTGGAAGTCTGGGTTCGCACCGGTCGGAGGGGGTTTGCAATGATATTGAGCATCGGTTCGCGGCTGCGCAGCGCGGTGTGCGACGCCGAGGTCGTGGTGGTCAGGGCGAGCGGCGAGGAGGTGGACCTGCGCTGCGGCGGCCGCCCGATGATCGCCATCGACGCGACGGCCGAACCGGGCGCCGCGCCGGAGCCCGGGTTCGCCGAGGGCGTCCTGCTCGGCAAGCGCTACGTCGACGCGGCCGGACGGTTCGAGCTGCTGTGCACCAAGGCGGGCACGGGCTCGCTCGCGGAGGCGGATGAGCCACTCGGCACCAAGGACGCCAAGCCGCTGCCGTCGTCCGACTGAGCCCGCCCGATGGACGTCACACTCCTGCTCCAGATGGCCGCCGAGGGGTTCGGCGGCCGCGTCGCGATCGGCCCCCGGGACGGCGGCCCCGCCGAGACGCTCACCTACGAGCAACTGCACGAGCGCTCCCGGCGGGCTGGTGCCTGGCTCGCCGGACGCGACGCGCGCCACGCCGTCCTGCTGGGCGTGAACTCCCCGGCCGTGCCGCTGCTCCTGTTCGGCGCCGCGTTCGCCGGGCTGCCGATGGCGCCGCTCAACTACCGGCTGGCCGACGAGCGTCTCGCGGCCGTGCTGCGCCGCGTCGTCCCCGGCGTCGCGGTCACCGACCCCGCCTTCACCGGACGCGTCCGCACCCTCCAGCCGGCGCTCGCCCCCGTCGACGTGCCGGCGTTCCTCGACGCGACCGCCACCGATCAGGGCCCCGTCCCGCCGGGCGCCGACCCGGACGGGATCGCGGTGCTGCTGTTCACCAGCGGCACGACCGGGGAGCCGAAGGCCGCCGTGCTGCGGCACCGGCACCTGGCGTCCTACGTCGTGTCGACGGTGGAGTTCATGGGCGCGGCGGAGGACGAGGCCACGCTGGTGAGCGTCCCGCCGTACCACATCGCGGGCATCTCGGCCGTCCTGACCTCGGTCTATGCCGGGCGGCGCATCGTGCAGCTCCCGTCGTTCGACCCGGGGGAGTGGGTGCGGCTGGCCGAGCGGGAGCGGGTCACGCACGCGATGGTGGTGCCGACCATGCTCGGCCGCATCCTCGACGCGCTCCCCGAGACCCCGGACCCGCTGCGCGCGCTGCGGACGCTGTCCTACGGCGGCGGCCGGATGCCGGTGCCGGTGATCGAGCGCGCGATGCGGCTGCTCCCGCACGTGGAGTTCGTCAACGCCTACGGGCTGACGGAGACCAGCTCCACGATCGCGGTCCTCGGCCCCGGCGACCACCGCGCCGCGCTGGACAGCGCGGACCCGGCCGTCCGGCGGCGGCTCGGCTCGGTCGGCGTCCCGGTGCCGTCGGTGGAGGTCGAGATCCGCGACCCGTCCGGGCGGCCGGTTCCGGCCGGGACGGCCGGGGAGATATGGGTCCGCGGCGAGCAGGTCGCGGGCGAGTACCTGGACCGCCGCGCCGTCCGCGCCGACGGCTGGTTCCCGACCAGGGACGAGGGCCGCCTCGACGACGCCGGCTACCTCTACGTCGAGGGCCGCCTGGACGACGTGATCGTCCGCGGCGGCGAGAACATCTCGCCCGGCGAGATCGAGGACGTCCTCACCGCGCACCCCGCGGTCGCGGACGCGGCCGTCGTCGGCCTCCCCGACACCGAATGGGGCGAGCGCGTCGTCGCCGCCGTGGTGCTCCGCGACGGCCACAAGGCCGACCGTCCGGAACTGCAGGACTGGGTGCGGGCGCGGCTCCGCTCGTCCCGCACCCCCGAGCACGTGGCATTCCGCACCGGACTGCCCTACACCGACACGGGCAAGCTGCTCCGCCGCGACCTGCGCGCGGAGCTGCTCGGCGAACAGGAAGAGAGCATGCCGTGACCGACAAGCCCGACTACAGGTTCGTCACCTACGAGGAGCTCGACGGCGGGACGATCGTCCGGATCCTGCTGAACCGGCCGAAGACCCGCAACGCGCAGAGCCGCGGCCTCCTCGTCGAGCTGAACGACGCCTTCCTGCGCGCCGAGCAGGACGACACCGTCCGCGTCGTCATCCTCGGCGGGGCCGGCCCGATGTTCTCCTCCGGCCACGACATCGGCTCGGCGGAGGCCCGCGCCGAGTACACCCCAGGCCCGGACCAGCACCCGACCACGAAGATCAACGGCGGCTCCCGCACCGGCATCGAGAAGATGATGCTCCAGGAGTGGCACTACTTCTTCGAGAACACCCGCCGCTGGCGCAACCTCCGCAAGATCACCATCGCGCAGGTGCACGGCACCGTGTACGCGGCCGGGCTGATGCTGATGTGGGCGTGCGACCTGATCGTCGCCGACGACAGGGTCAAGTTCGCGGACGTCGTCGGCACCCGGCTCGGCATGTGCGGCGTCGAGTACTTCGGCCACCCGTGGGAGTTCGGCCCGCGCAAGGCCAAGGAGCTGCTGCTGACGGGCGACTCGATCGACGTCCACGAGGCGCACCGGCTCGGCATGGTCAGCAAGGTGTTCGCCCCCGACCGGCTCGCCGACGAGACGGTCGCGCTGGCCCGGCGGATCGCGGCGCTGCCCACCATGGCCGCGCTGCTGATCAAGGAGTCGGTGAACCAGACCGTCGACAACATGGGCTTCCACAACTCGCTGAACGCCTGCTTCACGCTGCACGAGCTCAACCACGCGCACTGGTCGACCGAGACCAAGGGCGAGAGCATCGTCGCGACCCCCGAGCACGGCGTCCCGGACTGGCGCAACGCCCCGCCCGTGAAGCCCGCCCAGAAGGACACCGCCGAGGCTCCCGTATAGACAGGACCCGGTCACCAGAGCGGCCGCCCCCGGAGACCCCGGAGGCGGCCGTTCTGGTCGGACGCTATTGCTCGGTGCGGTCGGCGCAGGCCAGCAGGATGCCGGCGAGCCGGCGCGCCTCGTACGGCGACAGGCTGATCACCCGGTAGCGGGGACCGACGTGGTAGCTGAGCTCCACCGACGGCGAGGCGGCGTCACCGGCGTCCGCGGTGTCTCCGGCGTCGTCCGGCTCGTACTGCACGACCCTGGCGTCGATCGACTCGGGCAGCCGCACGTCGTGGCGATGCGACAGGGACAGGCCCTGTGACTCGCTCTCGTGCAGCAGCGCCGTTCGCGTCCCGGAATGGTCCAGGGCACACCAGTCCGGGCAGCGCTGGTCCCGCGCGCAGGGGTCCTTCGAGGCTAGCGGCATGGGTCCTCCTCAACCACGCACCAGGGGTGACGTGACGTCCCGGAACGACGTCTCCATCGAGATCCTGACGTCGACGACCGTCGGCAGCTCCTCCTCGGCGAACGCCTCGCGCAGCGCGTCGCCGAGCCGCGCCGGGTCGTCCACGCGGACGCCCCGGCAGCCCATCGACCGGGCGATCGCCGCATGGTCGAAGTCGTTGAAGTGCGACACCGACGAGCCGCCGTGCACGACCCAGCCCAGCGCCGCGTTGTTGAACACGACGGTGACGATGGGGATGCCGTGCTCGACGGCCGTCATCAGGCCGTTCATCGCCATGGCGAAGCCGCCGTCGCCGGTCACCGCGGCGACGCGCCGCCCCGGATGCACGAGCTTGGCGCCCAGCGCGGACGGGATCGCGTAGCCCATCGGCCCGATCCCGGCGGCCTGCAGGAAGCCGCCCGCGTTCGGCGTCCGGTAGTAGTGCGTCATGAAGATCCGGTTCTCGCCCGCGTCGCAGGTCACGATGCCGTCGTCGCCGATCGCCCGGGCCAGCTCGGCGATCAGCCGCTGCGGCATGATCGGGACGGCGCCGGACGTCGCGGCCGGATGGTCGAAGTGGCCGTGCCGTTCCCGCAGCTCCGCGACGCGCTCCCGGCCGCCTCCGGTGCCGCCCTCGCCGAGCGCTTCGGTGAGGTGGTCGAGCGTGGCGGCGGCGTCGCCGAGCAGGACGTGCTCGCTCGGGAACGAACGCCCGGCGTTGAGCGCCTCCACGTCCACGTGGACGAGCGTCTGCCGCTCCGGGTCGAGCAGGTCCGGGTTCTCCATGGCCGTGTCGCCGGAGCTGAGCTGGGTGCCGACCGCGATCACCATGTCGGCGCCGCCGACCGCCGCGTTCGCGGCCCCGGTCCCGAAGGTGCCGTAGACGCCGAGCGCCAGGTCGTGCGTCTCGGCGATGCAGCCCTTCCCGGACGGGCTGGTGACGACGGGCGCGTCGAGCGTCTCGGCGAAGCGGCGCAGCGCGTCCTCGGCCCGCGCGATCCGCACCCCGTTCCCGGCGATCACGACCGGGCGGCGCGCCGACGCGATGGCCTCCGCGGCGGCCTCGACGCGCTCGGCGGGGGCGGGCGGGGACGCCTGCGGCAGGTACCCGGCGGTCGGGTAGAGGCGGGGCCGCGACCCGGGCCCGACGTCTCCGCGGAGCGCCGCGCCCGAGTAGAGGACGGCGACCGGCCCCGGCTGCCCGGCCAGCGCGTGCCGGATCGCGAGCTGCGTGCCGTGCACCGCCTCCGCCGGGCCGCGCGCGTCCACGACCTCCTTGGTGATGCCGGCGAAGCTCTGCCGCGCGTCCCAGTTCCCGTACTCGCCGGTGCCCGTCTGGTACGAGCCGTGCTGGGTGAGCCCGGCGCCGTCGGAGAAGTCGGTCAGCAGCAGCATGGGGCTGCTCGACAGGTGCGCTTCGAGCGTGCCGATCACACCGTAGCCGAGCACCCACGGGCCCTGCCCGATGAGCACTCCGGGACGGCCGGTGAGCCGCCCGTACACCTCCGCCATGGCGCTGGCCAGTGACTCCTGCCGGACCACGATCGTGCGGATCGAGTCCCGGTACTTCTCCAGCGCGTTGAAGATCCGGCCCGTCTCGCCGCCGGGGACGCCGAAGACCGTGTCGATCCCGGCCTCGGCGAGAACCGTCGCGATGGCCTCGGGAACCGGCGTCGGCGTCGTGAAGATCCGCTGTGTCGGCATGTGCTCACGATGCCATCACCGGATCTCGCTAGTCAACCAACCGTCTGGTAGATATAGGATCGCGTTGCGCACCGTCGGACGGGAGGAGCGGGGCATGAGGTTCGGGCTGCCGATGTACGGGCTGAGTCCGCGGTACCACCCGGAGGCCGCACGGCTGGCGGAGGAGAACGGCTTCGAGTCGGTGTGGGTGCCCGAGCATCTGGTGCTGCCCGCCGAGCTCCCGGCGACCTACCTCTACACCCCGGACGGGCGCCCGCCGATCGAGCCCCGCACCCCCATGTACGACCCGTGGGTGGTGCTCGCGGCCATCGC
This sequence comes from Actinomadura sp. KC216, assembly GCF_004348535.1. GTDB lineage: Bacteria > Actinomycetota > Actinomycetes > Streptosporangiales > Streptosporangiaceae > Spirillospora. The sequence goes on along the minus strand of NZ_SMJX01000068.1, from coordinate 1,563 downwards.
GGCGCGCACCGAGCGGATCCGGCTGGCGACGAACGTGTACGTCCTGCCGCTGCGGCACCCGATCACCACCGCGCGGTCCGTGGTGACGCTCGACCGCGTGTCGGGCGGGCGCGTCACCCTCGGCGTCGGGGTGGGCTGGCTGGAGGAGGAGTTCGGCATCGTCGGCCAGTCGTTCCGCGACCGGGGCAGCCGCACCGACGAGATCATCCCGCTGCTGCGCCGCCTCTGGAGCGAGGGGACGGTCACGCACCAGGGCCGCCACTACGCGTTCGGGCCGGTGGCGTTCGAGCCCAAGCCGGTGCAGCGGCGCGGCGGCGGCCGCGGCATCCCGGTGGAGATCGGCGGCACGTCCCCGCCCGCGCTGCGCAGGGCGGGCCGCCTCGGCGACGGCTGGATCGAGATCGGCGCGAAGGACCTCGACGACGTCGCCCGCATGCTGGCGGTGGTCCGCGCGGCCCGCGAGGAGGCGGGCCGGGCGGGCGAACCGTTCGAGGTCACGTGCGGCGTGCCCGCCGACGTCGACTCCGTGCGCCGCGCGGAGGAGCTGGGCGTGACCCGCGTCATCGCGTCCCCGGTGCGCGGGCATACCGGGCGGATCACCAGGGAGGACGTTCTGGACGGCATCAAGCGCTTCGCCGACGAGGTGATCGCGCGGACGGGAGACGGCTGATGGGCGGCCTCAAGGACAAGTACTGCATCGTCGGGGTGGGGGAGACCGCCTACGTCCGCGGCTCGGGGCGCACCACCCGGAGCATGGGCGTGGAGGCGGTCCGCAACGCGATGGACGACGCGGGGCTGGACGCGTCCGACATCGACGGGATGCTCTGCTACCAGGTCGGCGACTCGACGCTGTCCCAGACGATCGCCACCGACCTCGGCGTCCGGCTCAACTTCTACACCGACACCTACGGCGGCGGGTCCAGCACCGAGACGATCATCGGGCTGGCGATGGGCGCGATCGAGGCGGGCATGTGCAGCACGGTCGCGGTGTTCCGGTCGATGAACGGCTACTCGTCGCTGCGGATGGGCGGCCGTCCCGCCCCCACCGGGCCGGGCCCCGCGCGGCTGGTCGGCGACGCGCTCGACACCACGCCCTACGGCATCGGCAGCCCCGCGCAGCGGTTCCAGTTCACGTTCGCGCGGCACATGCAGACCTACGGGACGACGAACGAGCAGCTAGCCCACGTCAAGGTCGCGCACGCCAAGCACGCGTCCAACAACCCGAGGGCGTACTACCGCGAGCGCGTGACCGTCGACGACGTGCTGGACTCGCGCTGGATCGTCAAGCCCGCCTGCCACCTGCTGGACTGCTGCGTCGAGACCGACAACGCCACCTGCGTGATCGTGACGTCCGCCGACCGGGCCCGCGACCTGCGGCAGCGTCCGGCGTACATCATGTCCGTGGTGGGACGGGCCAACAAGCCGTACCAGGACCCCCTCGCCCACTACCAGTGCGACCCGATCACGCGGCAGGCCGGCTACTACGGCGGGCGGATCGCGTTCCGCAACGCCGGGGTCGAGCCCGCCGACATCCAGCTCACCGGCTGCTACGACGCCTTCACC